>JBHELQ010000030.1:0-3503 GCA_046262995.1 Thermoleophilaceae bacterium | reverse complement strand
AAGGAGGAACAGAATGGCTGACGTGAAGCCGATTCCCGACGGCTACCCGCGGGTCACGCCCTACCTGGTCGTGGACGGCGGCGCCGCCGCGATCGAGTTCTACGGAAAGGTCTTCGGAGCCAAGGAGCGGATGCGGATGGGCGGTCCCGACGGCAAGGTCGGCCACGCCGAGCTCGAGCTCGGCGACTCGCTGATCATGCTCGCGGACGAGCATCCCGACATGGGCGCGCGCGGGCCCAAGACGGTCGGCGGTAGCCCCGTGACGATCCATGTCTATGTCGAGGACGTGGATGCTGTCTTCGACGCCGCCCTCGGGGCCGGCGCCACCGAGGTGCGCGCGCTGGAGAACCAGTTCTACGGCGACCGCAGCGGTCAGTTCGACGATCCGTTCGGGCACCGCTGGAGCATCGCGACCCACGTGGAGGACGTGCCGCCGGACGAGATGGAGCGGAGGGCGGCCGAGGTCGCGAGCGCCTGAGGCACGGCCCGTCCGGCTCCCAGGCCGGACGGAGACCAGGGCACAGATAGGGGACCTCCCCGACGAATCGGGCGCCGCGATGCTCGAAGCTCGGCAAACCACCGAGCGAGAGGAGACCCATGACCGTCCTGGACCGACTCGACTGTGAAGTGATCACTCCCGGCGACGCGCGCTATGACACGGCGCGCGCGCTCTGGAACGGATCGATCGACCGGCGCCCGGCAGCGATCGTCCAGCCGCGCACCGACCAGGAGGTGGCGCAGGCGCTGCTCCGCGCTCGCGACGACGGCGCGGAGATCGCCGTGCGCGGCGGCGGCCACAGCATGCCCGGCCACTCCATGACGGACGGCGGTGTGACGATCGACCTGTCGGCCATGAACCACGTTGCGGTGGATGGCGGGGCCAGGCGCGCGAGAGTGGGTGGAGGAGCGCTGCTTGGCGACGTCGCCCGGGCAACGGAGCCCCACGGCCTGGCGATTCCCTACGGGCACGTCTCGCACACCGGCGTCGGTGGGCTGACCCTTGGCGGCGGCATCGGCTGGATCATGCGTCGCTACGGGCTCGCGATCGACCGCATGCGCGCAGCGCGTGTGGTGACCGCGTCCGGCGACATCGTGCGCGCCTCCGCGGAGGAGAACGACGACCTGTTCTGGGCCCTGCGCGGCGGCGGCGGCAACTTCGGCATCGTCACCGAGTTCGAGTTCGAGCTCTGCGAGCACGGCCCTCAGGTCCTGGCGGGCCTGCTTCTGCACCCGCTCGAGAGGGCGACCGACGCACTGCGGTTCTCCCGGGACTTCATGGACTCCGCACCGGACGAGGTGACGGTCTACGAGACATTCATGACCGTCCCGCCAGAGGCGCCGTTTCCCGAGGAGCTGCACGGCCGGCCGGCGTTCGGGATCGGGATCGTCTATTCGGGCGACCCGGAGGAGGGCGAGCGGGTGCTGCGGCCGCTCCGTGAGTTCGGCCCGCCGGCACTCGACGGCGTCGGAGCGATGCCGCTGACGGCGGTTCAGGAGATGCTCGACCCGACCGCTCCGCACGGCATGCACAGCTACTCGAAGAGCCACTGGCTCGCCGAGCTGCCCGACGATGCGATCGACCGCATGGTGGCGCTGCACGAGGGCGTCCCCTCGCCGATGTCGCTGATCATCACCGGTCGAATGGGCGGCGCGGTCGAGCGCGTGGCGCCCGAGAGCACCGCGTTTGCGCACCGCGACCCCTACCGGTTGCTGTGGGTGATCGGGGCGTGGTGGGAGGGCGATGACGCCGAGCAGATCGAGTGGACCCGCGGCGTCTTCGACACGATGACCCCGCACAGCACGGGCGGCGTCTACGTCAATGCGATCGACGAGGAGCCCGCGGAGCGGACCCGCGACGCCTACCGCAGCTCGACCTGGGAGCGGCTCGTCGAAGCGAAGGACCGCTGGGACCCCGACAACGTCCTCCGGCTGAACTACAACGTGCCGCCCTCGGCGCGGGCGCGGACCGCGTAGGCCGCAGCCTCGGCGCGGTTGCGCAGGCCGAGCTTGGAGAGCACGCGGCCCACGTGGTGCTCGGCCGTCTTCGGCGCGATCACGAGCCGCTCGGCGATCTCCGGGTTGGACAGGCCGACGGCCAGCAGCTCCAGCACCTCGCTCTCCCGGCGCGTCAACTCGCCGGGAGTGCGGGGCGCGGGCCGGCCGGGCGCCCCGAGCTCGCGCAGGAACCCGGCCGTGTCGTCGGCGTGGCGGGCCGCGCCCAGCCGCTCGAAGATCGCTAGCGCAGCACGCGCGGACTGGACGGCGAGCTCCGGCCGGCTGGTCGCCAGGGCGCGGGCCAGCTCTGCCCTGGCCTCGCCCTCCTCGAGCGGCAGCTCCAGGCGCGCGAGCACCTCCGCGGCCTCCTCCAGGGCCTTTGCCCTCACCGCTTGGCCGGCCATCCGAGCGGCCCCCGCGAGCTGGATCTCCGCCACCGCCGACAGGTCCTCGCGTCCCAGCCGTTCCGCGAGCCGCTGGAGTGCCGCCGCGGCCTCACTCGCCGCCTCCACCCGTTCCCGCGCTAGCTCGACCGAGCCCCGCAGCGCGATCAGCGGCGCGCTGTAGGCGTCGCCGTCCCCCGCGCCCTCGAGCCGCTGGGCCAGCCGCTCCGAGGCGAGCTCGACCTGGCCGCGCGCCAGATGCAGCCGCACCATCGTTTCGGCTGCGCCGGGGCGGTCCTCGCTTCCGGCCAGGAGCTGCGCCGCCTCCTCCAGGCGGCCCTGCCGGATCCGCAGCTGTGCGAGCCCGGCGATCGCGGTCAGCGGGTTGGTCTCGGCCAGGCTGCCGTACTCGCCCAGCGCGCGCTCGAACTCGCGCTCCGCGTCCTGCCAGCGCCCGCTCGCCACCAGGAACAACGCGTACACGGCCCGGCACCACGCCGACAGCGGCAGATAGTTGCGTCGTGCGGCGAAGTCGGACACGGCGCGTCCGAAGTCCCTGGCACGACGCACGTCCGCGAGCTGCTCGCAGGCGACCAGCGTGATGCAGCAGGCCTCGCCGACCGCGAGGGGGTCCTCCGCCTCACCGCCCGTTGCAGCGGCCATCGCTTCGTCCAGCACCGCCATTCCCTCCTCCACGCGCCCCTGCGACACGCGCGCCAGACCCACGTGACTGAGCGCCGCGGCCTCGATGTCGGAGTCGCCGATACGCCGCGCCAGCTCAAGGGCCCGCTGGCCCTCCTTCTCCGCGTCCAGCGGGTCGGCGGCGCGCTTCGACAGCTCGATGTGAAGCCAGCCCAGGGCTGCGCATTCGTCCGTTCCCTCGAGCAGCCGCTGCGCGCGGCCGAGCCATCCCTGCGCCAGGGAGGCGTTGCCCGCGATCCGGTATTCGGCAGCCAGGTAGGTGGCCAGGTACGCGGCACGCTCGTGGTCCCCGGCGCGCTGGTAGGCGGCAAAGGCCTTGGCGCGGAGCTCGACCGAGGCCTGGGTCTCTCCGAGCCACCAGAGCGATTGACCCAGGCCATCGAGCGCTTCCGGCTCGTCCTGCTCGCGGGTGAGCACCTCCTC
>JBHELQ010000029.1:0-3030 GCA_046262995.1 Thermoleophilaceae bacterium | reverse complement strand
CGAGTCCGGCCGTGACCTTATGCGACGGGCCGGGGGAAGCGCCACCGAGTCCGCTCGACCGGTAGAACCAGGCTCGGGTTGCGCAACCGTCTCGAGGCATACGCGAGCCGCGCCGGGATCGACGGCGTCACCGTCGAGGTCAGGGGCGCGGAGCACACGACCCGTGTCAAGTACCGCACGTCGCTGGCGCCCGCCGGGGCCACCGCCGACAGCGTGCTCGCCCTGACGCTGCTGGTGGCCATGCGCCTGGGACTGCCTCTCGCCCTGCGGGAGGGGGCCTCGCCCCGGCTCCTGGCGGCGGTCCCGACCCTTCAGGCGATCTTCTCGAGCTGGGATCCCGGACTCCAGCGCGTGCCGGTCGACGCAGATGGCCGCGCCGTAGCCGCCGCGACGCGCGGCGAAGGCGTGGCGTGCTTCTTCAGCGGCGGGGTCGACTCGTTCTACACGCTGCTCGCGAATCGACAGGCCGTGACGCACATCGTCTTCGTGCACGGCTTCGACCTGCGGCTGGAGGCGGCCGACGCGCGGGCGGGCGCCACGCAGACCGCGGCCGCCGTGGCGCGCGAGCTCGACCTCCAGCTGGTGGAGGTCGAGACCGACCTGCGCGAGCTGGTGGACCGCCACCTGCCCTGGGGCTTCGCCCACGGCCCCGCGCTGGCCAGCGTCGGCCTGCTCTTCCAGGAGTGCTTCCGGGAGGTCCTGGTGCCGGCGACGCACACCTATGCGGACCTCCTGCCGTGGGGATCGCACCCGCTCGTGGACCCGCTCTGGAGCACGGAGCTCACGGAGTTCGTGCACCACGGCGCCGACACCACGCGGATCGACAAGTGCCGCCTACTGGCCGACAGCGAGACCGCCATGAGCCGGCTGCGGGTCTGCTGGGAGAACCCGGGCAGCCGGCAGAACTGCGGCGAGTGCGAGAAGTGCTTGCGCACGATGGTCAACCTGGCGGCGGTCGGCGCCCTGGAGCGCTGCTCGACGCTGCCGGATCGCCTCGAGCCTGACGAGATCGCGGGAATGACCCTGAGGGATGCCAACGATCGCGCCTTCGCGGTCGAGAACCTCCAGGCGCTCGAGCGGCTGGGCGCCGAGCCCGCGCTGCAGTCGGCGCTGCGCGAGTCCCTGACGCGCCAGGACGCCGGGCGCCGCGACGACGCAGCGGAGGCGGGCGTGCGAGAGCTGCGCGGGCGCCAGGAGATGGCCGAGCGCGCCCTGTCGGACGTGCAGTCGTCCGCGAGCTGGCGGCTGACCGCACCGCTGCGGGCCGCCAAGCGCCTGCTCTCGCGCTCCCGGTCCGGCTAGGCGCCGCGGACCTGCCGCTGCAGACGGCGCATCCCGCCGATCCAGCGGTCGTAGTCGGAGGCCTTGCGCTGGAGAAACTCGAGCACCTGCGCGTGCGGCAGGACCAGGAAGCGCTCCTCGCGCATGGCATCGACCACGTCGCCGGCCACCTGCTCGGGAGAGAGCAGCTCTCCCGCCGCGGCAACCACCTGCGCGCCCAGGCGCTCGTCGCCGGCGTCGGCGTCCAGGCCCCCGCGCAGAAGCGGCGTATCGACGCCCTGCGGGCAGAGGCAGCTGACGCGCACGCCGTCGTCTCCGTAGGTGATGGCGAGCCACTCGGCGAATGCCACAGCGGCGTGCTTGCTGACGGCGTAGGTGGCGTCGCCGATCTGTGACAGCAGGCCGGCGGCCGACGCGGTGGACACGAAGTAGCCCTCGCCGCGCTCGACCCAGCCCGGGATGAGGCGGCGGGCGGCCAAAATGTGCGCCCGGGTGTTCACGGCCAGGACGGCGTCCCAGGTCTCGTCGGGCGCCTCCAGCCCCGCGCCCACGGCGATGCCGGCGTTGGCGCAGAAGACATCGATCGCCCCGAAGCGCTCCTCCGCGCGGGCGATCAGCTCGCCGACCTGATGGTCGTCGGTCACGTCGCACGCCACGCCAAGGGCGCCGTCTCCGATCGCGGTCGCCACCTCCTCGGCCTGCTTCGCCTGCAGGTCGGCGACCACCACTCCGCGCGCGCCCTCCTGCGCGAAGCGCTCGGCCAGCGCGCGGCCGATGCCCGAGGCCCCGCCCGTCACGACCGCGACCTTGTCGCTCAGTTCCATGGCGGCGGCAGTCTTTCGCAAAGCGCCACAGCGGGTCGGATAGGGTCGGCCGGACCCCTAGCCCGGAGGAGCCGACATGAGCGTTGTCATCCGCTTCAAGCCGCAGAACCTGACCAAGGACACCTACGACAAGGCGTCGGAGAAGATCGAGGAGGCCCTGGACTGGCCGCCGGACGGGCTCGACTACCACGTCTGCTTCGGCGAGGACGGGGACCTGAAGGTCAGCGAGATCTGGGACTCGCGCGAGCAGGCCGAGGCGTTCCAGCAGAAGCTGATGCCGCTCCTGGAGGAGGCGGGCGTCCACTTCGGGGACGAGATGCCCGAGGTGTACGAGGTCCACGGGCTCGAGAAGCGCGGCGGCTGAGCTGCCGCACCCGGAGGTTCAGCTCAACGAGTTGAGCGTCCGCTCCAACCCGTCGTCGAGCATGACCTTCGGCTCCCAGCCGAAAGCTTCACGCGCGCGCGAGGGATCGAGGTAGATGCGCAGGATCTCGCCCTTGCGCTCGGGGGCGTGCTTGGGCTCGAAGGACCCGCTGGCGTGCGGAGCCAGGCCGTCGACGAGCTGCAGCACGCTGGCCTCGACCCCGGTGCCGATGTTGTAGGCGCCGGTCGCATCCGAGTCCGCGGCCGCGAGCTGCGCGCTCACCACGTCGCCGACGTAGATGTAGTCCCGCGTCTGCCGGCCGTCGCCGAAGACCGTCGGTGGCTGTCCCTCTCGCAGCTTGCCGCAGAAGATGGCGACCACCCCGGCCTCGCCGAGCGGGTCCTGGCGGGGCCCGTAGACGTTGCCGAGCCGCAGCGAGACCGTTGAGAGGTCGAAGATCCGCTCGAACAGGTCGCAGTAGCCCTCGGCCGCCCACTTCGACTGCCCGTAGGGCGCCTCCGGGGCCTGGGGATGGTCCTCGGTGGCGGGCAGGTCCTGTCC
>JBHELQ010000028.1:0-1046 GCA_046262995.1 Thermoleophilaceae bacterium | reverse complement strand
CGGCGCAGGAGGAGGCCGAGCTGCGCCGGCAGGTTCGGGCGCGCTCGAGCTCGCAGCAGCAGGCGCTGCGTGCGCGGATCGTGCTGCGGGCAGCCGAGGGAGCGACCAACCGCGAGATCGCGCAGGAGACGGGGGCGTCGCTGCCGACGGTCGGGCTGTGGCGAGCGAAGTTCGCGCGCGAGGGACGTGCGGGCCTGAGTGACCGGCCGCGCTCGGGACGTCCTCGGCTGATCGACGAGGAGCAGATCCAGCGCGTGCTAGCCAAGACGCTTGAGCAGCCGACGGACGGCAGCACCCATTGGAGCGTGCGCCGCCTGGCGGCGGCCACCGGTCTCTCACCGGCGACGGTGCACCGCATCTGGCGCGAGCACAAGCTCAAGCCGCACCAGCTGCGGACGTTCAAGTTCTCGAACGACCCGCGGCTGGTCGAGAAGGTGATCGATATCGTCGGGCTCTATCTCGACCCGCCCGAGGGCGCGCTGGTGCTGTGCGTCGACGAGAAGACCCAGATCCAGGCGCTCGATCGCAGCCAGCCGACACTGCCGATCAAGCCGGGCAAGGCCGCGCGCATGACCCACGACTACAAGCGCAACGGCACGACCAGCCTCTACGCAGCGCTCGAGATCGCCACCGGCGAGGTCACCGGCGCCTGCTATCCGCGCCACCGCCACCAAGAGTTCCTCGCCTTCCTCAACCGACTCGTGCGCGTCTACCCGCGCCGCCCGCTGCACGTCGTCCTGGACAATTCCTCCACCCACTCGACCCCCGAGGTTGAGCGCTGGCTCCAACGCCACAGGCGCGTGCACTTCCACTTCACCCCGACCAGCGCCTCCTGGATGAACATGGTCGAGATCTGGTTCTCGATCCTGACCAGCCAACAAGTCCGTCGGGGCGTCTACCACGACGTCCCCGAGCTGATCGCCGCGATCGAGTTCTACATCGACGGTTACAACGAGCGCGCCCAGCCGTTCGTCTGGACGAAGTCCGCCGAACAGATCATCGCCAAAGTCACGAAACATCAACCCACTTCAGAGACGCTGCACTAG
>JBHELQ010000027.1:0-3309 GCA_046262995.1 Thermoleophilaceae bacterium | reverse complement strand
CGCACGTTCAGCTCGAAGTTCCCCTGGGAGCCCGCCATTGTCACTGCCGCGTCGTTGCCGACCACCTGGGCGGCCACCTGCAGCACGACCTCGGGGATCACGGGGTTGACCTTGCCGGGCATGATCGATGAGCCCTTCTGGAGCTCCGGAAGGCGCAGCTCCACGAGGCCCGTCCGGGGCCCCGAGCCCATCAGCACGAGGTCGTTGGCGAGCTTGGTGAGCGAGACCGCAATCACCTTGAAGGCGCCGTGCAGCTCCACCAGGGCGTCGCGGCTGCCCTGCGCCTCGAAGGGGTCCGCGGGGGCCTCCGCGCTCAGACCGGTCCCCTCGGCCAGCTTCGCCCGCACGCGCTCGGCGAACTCCGGGTGGGTGTTCAGGCCGGTCCCCGTGGCGGTCCCGCCGAGCGGTACCTGCGACGCCCGGCCGAGCGCGCCGCGCACCCGGTCGGCACCCAGCCGCACTTGCGCCGCGTAGCCGCCGAACTCCTGGCCCAGCGTCACGGGCACGGCGTCCATCATGTGCGTGCGCCCCGCTTTGACCAGCTCGGCGAACGCCTCCGCCTTGGCCGCGAGCGAGTCCCCAAGCCGCTCGAGGGCGGGCAGGAGCCCGTCCTGGACCTCGGCCACCGCGGCCAGGTGCACGGCCGACGGGAAGACGTCGTTCGAGGACTGGCCCATGTTCACGTGGTCGTTGGGATGCACGCCCTCGCCGGCCAGCTCGGCGATCACCTCGTTGGCGTTCATGTTCGAGGAGGTCCCGGATCCGGTCTGGAAGACGTCGATCGGGAACTGGTCGTCGTGCTCGCCGTCGGCGACCTCGTCAGCGGCGGCGGCGATCCGATCGGCGAGCTCCGAGTCGAGCAGCCCGAGCTCCGCGTTCACGCGGGCGGCCGCTGCCTTGATGCGCCCGAGCCAGCGCACCACGGGGGCCGGCACGGGCTCGCCGGAGACCTTGAAGTTCTCGACCGCTTTGCTCGTCTCGCCTCCCCAGAGCTCCTGCCGAACGGCCATGATTCTCCTTCGTCGCGTCCTGCAAGCAGGCTATCGCCACGCGCAGCCCGGCGTAGACGCGCTGGGTTCGCATCAAGTTCGGCCCCGAACCAGCGCATTTCCCGCGCACCCAAGCGCGCGGCGGCGGGGGCATGTTCTCATCGCCTCGCGCCCTCCAAATGACGGATGTAGCGGCGCCGCCCAGCCGCTGACGAAAGGACTCGTTGCAAGGGATGACCGCTCTGATCAGGATCGACCGGTCGTGGACGCCGCCCGGCGAGGCGCGCCCGAAGCCCATTCGCTTTTGCTCCCGCTGCGGCGTTCCCTCGGACGAGCCGCCGCGGAATCGCGAGCCCTTCCGCAGGGAGCGCGTCTGCCGCCACTGCGGGATGGGGCTGATGCTGTCCTGCGCGCGTGACGTCCTGCCGGGCGCGCGAGCGGCATTCCTGATCGTGACCTTCGATCTGACCGTCAGCGCTGTCAGCGACGCGGGCGAGAAGCTCTTCGGCCGCGAGCAGCAGCTGATCGGGCGGCCGCTGCTCGACCTGATCACGAGCCCGATGGGCGACGATCGCCTTGCACGGCAGGTGGGCCAGGCCGCCCAGCGGGCGCGCGAGCCCGTGGTCCTGCCGCTTCGATTGCGCTCCGAGCGTGCCGGAAGGGTCGGCACGCTGGCCGCGCGTATCGCGACCTGTGGACCTCCGCGCGCGGCTCTCGTGACGGTCGAGCCGAGCGACTTCGGCCGCGGCTGATTCGCGCCTGCAGCCGGCTCCGTTCGGTGCAAGAACGGCTGCATCACTTGCGCAACGGCGCGCGAGCCGGGACAAACCTGCAGTAGCTCCGGCGGGCTCGCGGTGCCGAAGCTGTGCAACTGCGCTAAAGGCTCCCAAGTGATCTGCCGAAGCTGTCTAGTACTGCATCAGTTCCGAGGTTCTCTGGGGATGGAGGAGAGTTGAGCGGCATAAGAACCAACGCAGCAGCAGAGCTTTTGGGGGTGAGCCCCAACACGCTGCGCAGCTGGGAGCGCCGCTTCGGCTACCCCAAGCCGCGCCGTACGCCGGGAGGCCATCGCCAGTACGACCTGACCGAGCTCGAGGCGCTTCGTCGCGCCCTGCTGGAGACGCACAACATCTCTTCGGCCATCGAGGTGGCCCGCCAGCGGGGCGAGGGACCGAGCTCTCCGGCCCGACTGCTCGATGCCTTCGACCACTTCGACGAGGGCTCCGCCGACCGGGTCCTGGAGGAGAGCCTCGCCGTCCGTTCCGTCGAGCGTTCGGTGGAGGAGGTGCTGCTCCCCGCGATGGAGCTCGCCTCGGAGCGCGACGGCCGTGAGGCCGAGTACGAGCTTGCCTGTCGCTGGGCCACCGGCTGGCTGCACGCCGCCCGGCGCGTGGTGCCCCCGGCCAACCGGCCCCAGGGCGTTCTGATCTTCGACTCGAGCCGGCGGCTCGACGTGGAGGCCCTGCACGTCCAGGCCCTGGAGCTCGGGCTGAGGCGCGCCGGCTTCCGCACGCTGCTGCTGGCGTTCGACCTGCCGCCGGAGCGCGTCACCCGCGCCATGCGCGCGCTGGATCCCACCGCGTTCGTCTTCTGCGGCGGCGAGGCCACCCTCGAGGTGGTCGGCCGACTGGTCTACACCGTGCGCCAGGTCGGCTCTGCCGCGCCGGTGTTCGAGTACCGCGAATCGATGCCGGTCAGCGGCGAGCACGCGATCCCCTCGCTCGGCGCGACGCCGGCCGAGGCCGCCGAGCGCCTGAAGGCGTATGTGGACAGCGGCCGCCTGGAGCAGGTGGTCGTGGTGCCAGAGACCCAGACCGAAGAGGCCAAGCCGAGCATCAGGCTCGCCGCGCGGCGCTAGCGCCGTCCGCGCTCGCTCCTAGCATCGCCCGGGAATGTCCTCCGGGCTGGACGTCGCCGACCCGCTTGCGCACCGCGCTCTGCAGGCGCTCCTGCGCGCGGAGTCCTCGGTGCGGCGAACGCTTGCCGCGGAGCTCGAACGCGCGGGAGTGTCGGCGGCCGGGTTCTCCGCCCTCGTCGTCCTCACCACCGCCGGCGGCTCGCTGGAGCTGAAGACGCTGCGCCGCAGGCTGGGCTGGAGCAAGGCCAACGCCACCGAGGTCACGCTGACGCTCGAGTCGCGCGGGCTCGTGCAGCGCCGGCGCCTGGAGCACGATCGCCGCTCGACCTGCGTGGACCTGTCGCCGTCCGGGCGCGAGCTCGTCGAGCGCCTGTTCCCGGGCCACTCCCACCGCGTCAGCCGCGCCTTCGGCGCCCTCGACGAGGAAGAGAAGCGCTCGCTGGCCGAGATCTGCCGCAAGCT
>JBHELQ010000026.1:0-25602 GCA_046262995.1 Thermoleophilaceae bacterium | reverse complement strand
GCGGGAGGAGTGCACGCGCACCTCGCGGGCGAGCACGACCTTTCGCAGCTCCCCGGCGCGGATGCGCGCGGTGGCGCGAGCCACGGCCTCCTCGTAGTGCTCGGGCGGGCTCGCGCCGGCGACGCGGGCGCGCTCCAGCGGGTCGGGGTCGAGCAGCGGCATCGCGACGGGCGCCAGCTCGTCGAGGCGCGCTTCGGCCCGTTCTACGAGCTCGTCCGGGGTCTCGTCGCCATCAGCGGCCACGCAGGCCGTGAGTCGTGCCCGGCCCTGGTAGCGGGCGAGAGCCACCTCCGGAAGCGTGAGCTGGGCGGGATCGAGCGAAGACCACTCAGGGGCCGCGCCCCCCTGCGGGGCGAACGCGAAGCCGCCCACGAAGACGGGCCCCGCGGCGGGCGGCCGGCCTGGATCTCCGGCCGGGTCGTCGCCCAGCACGCGGCGGCCGATCGCCGCGCAGGAGCGCGCCGCCTCCTCGAACCTGTCGGGACCTCGCGCCCGCACGACCGCGGCCTCGCCTAGCGCCGCCAGCGCGAATCCTCCGCGCTCCGGCTGCTCGAGGCAGAAGTAACGGTCCGACGGACGGCGCGCGGCGAGGATCGCGGCCGACAGGTCGGCCTCCGCGGGCAGTTCGACCGTCACGGCAGCCACCGCGCGCGCTCCCTCGCGGCGCGCCAGCTCGACCGCCTTCCGCGAGCGCTCCAGCAACCGGCGCCGGGCGTCCTCGCCGAGCGCGAAGGGGGTCTCGCTGTGGCGGGTGCGGAGCGTCAGGTGGTCCCGCGCCCGCGGCTGACCGCGATCTCCCCCGTCCTGACCATCTCGATCAGGCCGAAGGGCCGCACCATGCCCTCGTACGCCTCGATCTTGTCGTCGGTGCCGGTGACCTCGATCGTCACGGCGCGCTTCGAGACGTCCACCACCTTGCCCCGGAAGATGTCGGTGAACTGCATGATCTGCGCGCGCGCCTCGCCGTCCACGGCCGCGATCTTGAACAGCGCCAGCTCACGGGCGACGGTGCCCTCGGGCTCCAAATCGCGCAGCTTGATCACGTTCACGAGCTTGTGGAGCTGCTTCGTCACCTGGTCGATCGGATGCGCGGCGCCGTCGACGGTGAGCGTCAGCCGCGAGAGCTTCGGATCGTCGGTCGGGCCGACCGCGAGCGAGTCGATGTTGAAGCCGCGGCGGGCGAACAGGCCCGCGATCCGCGCCAGCACGCCGGGCTTGTTCTCGACGAGCAGCGAGAGGATGTGCTTGCGGCCGGTGCGGACGCCGCCCGTGGACTCCAGGTCCTCGAGGTTCAGGACTTCCTTTGTCGCCGGCTCGCCCATCAACCCACCATGTCCCTGGCCGCTTGACCGGCGGGGATCATCGGGTAGCAGTTCTCTTCCTTCGTCACCTGCACGTCGACCACCACGGGGCCGTCCTCCGCCAGGGCCGTCTTGAAGGCGCCCAGCAGCTCGCCCTTGTCGGTCACTCGCATTCCGAGCGCCCCGAAGGCGTCTGCCAGCTTGACCCAGTCCGGGCTCGCGCCCATCTCGACCGAGCTGTAGCGGCGGTCCCAGAACAGCTCCTGCCACTGGCGGACCATCCCCAGGTAGCCGTTGTTCATGATGAAGACCTTCACCGGGATCTCCTCGGTGACGCAGGTGGCGAGCTCCTGCACGGTCATGATCAGCGACCCGTCGCCCGCCAGGCAGACCACCTCCTGGTCCGGGCAGGCGGCCTTCGCCCCAAGCGCGGAGGGCAGACCGAAGCCCATCGTGCCCAGGCCGCCCGAGTTGATCCACTGCCGCGGGCGCTTGAAGTCGTAGTACTGCGCGCACCACATCTGGTGCTGGCCGACGTCCGAGGTGATGATCGCCTCGCCGCCCGTCGCCTCCTTCATGGCCTCGATCATGTACTGGGGCTTGATCTCCGAGTCGGCGGAGTCCTCGTAGCCGAGGGGGTGCTTCTCCCGCCAGCCCTCGATGCGCTCCCACCAGGCGTCGAGCCGACCCGGCTCGGTCTCGAGCGCCCGGTACTCGGCGGTCAGCTTCGGCAGGATGCGCTTGGCGTCACCCACGATCGGGATGTGCGCCGGCACGTTCTTCGAGATCTCCGCGGGGTCGATGTCGATGTGGATGAACTTGGCCCGCGGCGCGAACTCCGACAGCTTGCCCGTGATGCGATCGTCGAAGCGGGCGCCGACCGCCACGATCAGGTCGGCCTCGTCCATGGCGTAGTTGGCGGCGCGCGTGCCGTGCATGCCCAGCATTCCGAGCCACTGCTCGTGCGGGGCGGCGAAGGCGCCCAGCCCCATCACGGTGAGAGTGACGGGGAGGCGGTCCGCCAGGACGAACTCGGTGAACTCCTTGGAAGCGTCGGCATTCACGATCCCGCCGCCGCCGTAGATCACGGGCCGCCGCGCGTTGGCGAGCGCCTTGGCGGCCAGGCGGATCTGCTTGACGTTGCCCTCGACTGTCGGCTGGTAGCCCGGCAGGCTGATCTTCGACGAGTCGACGGGCTCGTAGTTGATGTCCGCGCGCGAGAGGTCCTGCGGCACGTCCACCAGCACCGGTCCCGGCCGGCCGGTGCGGGCGATGTGGAAGGCCTCGTGGATCGCGACGGGGATGTCACGCGGATCCTGGATCAGGATCGAGTGCTTGACGACCGGCATCGTGATCCCCGTGACGTCGGCCTCCTGGAAGCCGTCGGTGCCGATCAGCTCCGTGCGAACCTGGCCGGTGAGGAAGACCGTGGGCACCGAGTCCATGACGGCGTCGGCGATCGCGGTGACCAGGTTGGTGGCGCCGGGACCGCTCGTCGCCAGCGCCACGCCGACCTTCCCGGACGCCTTGGCGTAGCCCTCGGCCGCGTGTCCCGCGCCCTGCTCGTGACGGCACTGGATGTGCCGGATACCCGCGTCGTAGAGCGCGTCGTAGGTCGGCAGGTTGGCGCCGCCGGGGATGCCGAAGACGTGCTCGACTCGCTCGGCCTTGAGGCATTCCATGATGGCATCGACCGCGCGCATGGGTCGTTCGAGTGTACTGAGGCTCTACAGAGCCCTCGACTGCTCAGGCGTCTGCGAGCGGGAGCCGCTCCGGCCAGTCCAGGTCGCGGCCGCAGCGCATGCACACCTGGTCGTGCAGCGCGACGACGTTGCGGCACTCGGGGCACATCCGTCTTGGCTCGCGCTGCTCGAAGCGCCACAGGATCGCCGTCAGCGTGCCGAGCCCCGGGAGGCAGAAGCCGATCAGGAACCAGAGGAGGAAGGAGCTGCCCTTGATCTTCCCGATCGTCCCGGCCGAGAGGCCGAAGAAGAACAGGAGGACGACGAACGCCATGTTGACGGGCAGGGCCCGCCTACAGCACCCGGATCGCCCAGACGATCGCCATCAGGGCGAGCACTACGACCACGATCCACGCGATCGCCGCCACCACGCCGAGGACGACCTTGAACAAGATCCAGGCCGCGAGCAACAGGACGGCCAGGGCCAGGAGCTTCTTGCCGGCATCCGATGCGAGTTGTCCCATGCCTCAAGTCTGGCAGAGCCGCACGCCGCTCAGGGCAGGGTTTCCCGTCTCTCCACCTGCCCCTCGTCGAGATAGCTGCCGAGTGACGGCGGGTGGCCGAGCTGACCGAGCTCCGCCGACGCGCGCCCGAAGAAGAGCCCGACCGTCCAGTCGGCGACCAGCCGCAGGCGGCGGGCGGTGCCCGGCATCATCAGCATGTGGTAGGTGCGAGCGGCGAACCAGGCCGGGAAGCCGCGCAGCCTGACGCCGAGCATTGTCGCCACCGCCTTGTGCTGGCCCATGTCGACGAAGACCCCCAGCGTGCGGTAGCGGAAGCTGCGCGCGCGCCGCCCCGACAGAGTGGCCGCCACGTTGTCCGCGGCGAGGCGGCCCTGCCGAACCGCGTGCTGGGCGGTCGGCGGGCTGGCTTCGCGGTAACGCTTGGCGGGGTCCGGCACGGCCGCCGCGTCCCCGAGCGCCCACACGTTGTCGCGCCCCTTCACCCGCAGCGTGCGGTCGGTCTGGATGCGGCCGGCGCCGTCGAGCGGCAGGCCGAGCTCGCGGACCACGGCTGGCGGCTTGACCCCGGCGGTCCAGCAGAGCGTCCGCGCCGGGATCCGCTCGCCGGTGGAGAGCGTGACCGAGCGCTCGTCCACGGCCTCGATCCGGGTGCCGGTGCGAATCTCCATCCCCCGTCCCCGCAGCTCGCGCGCGGCGAACTCGGCCAGCGAGGCCGGGATCTCGCGCATGATGCGCTCCTCCGCCTCCACCAGCAGCCAGCGCGTCCCGTCCATGCGGCAGCGCGGATAGCGGTCCAGCACGTCCGCGACGAAGTCCTGTAGCTCCGCGACGCCCTCGACCCCCGCGTAGCCGGCTCCGACGAAGACGAACGTCAGGTAGCCGCGCCGCTCGTCGGGATCCTCGAGCGACTCCGCGATCTCCAGGTTCCAGATCGCCCGGTTGCGCAGGGCGATCGCCTCGGCCAGGCTCTTCAGCCCCACCCCGTGCTCCGCGAGCCCCGGCACCGGCAGGACCCGGGAGACCGACCCGAGCGCCAGGATCAGCTGGTCATAGCGGAGCGTCTCCTGGCGGCCGTCGAGCGTTCGGACGCCGAGCTCGTTCATGCCGGGGTCCGCCCCGATCACGCTCCCCAGCTCGATGTCGGTCCATTCGAGCTCCTCGCGCAGCGGCACCACCACGTGACGGGGCTCGAGCGTCCCCGATGCCGCGCCCGGCAGAAGCGGCGTGTAGAGCAGGAAGTTGAGCTCGGCGACGAGCCGGATGCGGGCGCTGTGCCGCGGCAGCCGCCGCTCCAGGCGGCGGGCGGCGTAGAGGCCGCCGAAGCCGCCGCCGGCGATCACCACCTCGAAGGCCACCGACCGCGCCTAGCGTGCGACCGCGCGGGCAGCGTCGAGCGCCGGGCGCATCGGAGTGGGCAGGCGGCGCCGCACGCGCCACGGCGCGCCCGCGAAGGCGTGGTTCGCGACCGTCGCGAAGCCCACCTCGTCCGTCCGCAGAGCCAGCAGCAGGTGCGCGACGCGATCGGAGGGAGGGAGCTCCGACTCGGTCGCGCGCACGCAGAAGCAGTGCACTCGCCGGGCGCCCGGAGTCATCAGGAGCGCCCCCGCCTCGCCGACCAGCCACGTGCCCATCCGCCCGCGCTGCATGGCGAGGCCCGTGCGCCGCTGGAGCTCCCTCTCCTCGTGGTCGAGCAGGTCACCCAGCAGACCCTGGGCGACGGGCTCCGAGCGCTCATGGCGCGGGCCCTTCGGCCGCACGACGCTGGCGCCGCGGAAGGCGTACAGCTCGGGGATGATCCACGCGTGCACCAGGGCCGCCAGCGCCACCGGTGCCGCCAGGGGCTCGAGCCACAGCATCCCAGCGCCGGCCGCCACGAACGGGACGGTGACCGCCAGCGTCCACGCGTGCCACAGCCGTCCGAGCCGTCCGAGCCAGCGTTCGTCAGCGGGCTTGCGCCACGGGACGGACGCAAGCTCGGGGAGCCCGCCGGCGTGCTGAGCGGCGTCCGCCGCCAAGAGGGCCCGCGCTAGCCGCCCGCGATCGGGCGCCGCATCACGACGAGATCGCCCTCGCGCGGCAGCCGGCGCACGTGGATCGCCGAGCCCGGCCCGTCCGGCACCGTCCCGATGTAGCCCAGCTCGAGCTGGCCCTCGAATTCCTCCGCGGCCGCGTGGAAGGCCGCGTCGTCCTCAGCGGTCCACTCGGCGAGCGTCGTGTGCCCGCTGCCGTCCATCCGGATCAGTCGCGCCATGGCCTCCTCCTGTTCTCGAGCGCTGCGAGAAAGCATACGCCGGGCGTGGCCCCGCGGGGACGGGTGAAAGGGGTTTTCGGGCGTCTGGCCCGGGGTAGCGACCCGCCAGGGGAACGCGAAAGGGAGGGAGGACTCAGATGCTCTGGTTGATCCTCGGGATCGTCCTGCTTGTAATCGCCATTGCCGGCGGGGTCATCATCCACCCGGTGCTGTTCGTGCTCGGCGTGGTCGCCATCGTGCTGTTCGTGATGAGCCGCCGCTAGCCGATTCGCTCGCGGATCAGGCGCTGGACCTCGCCGCCGTCGGCCCGGCCCTTCGTCTCCCGCATCACGGCGCCCACGATCGCGCCGATCGCCTTCTCGTTCCCCTCGCGCACCCGCTCGACCGCGTCCGCCTGGTCGCTCATCGCGCGTTCGACGATCGCGGTCAGCTCGTCGCCCCCCGCCCGCGTCAGGCCCCTGGACTCCACCACTTCCCGCGGATCGCCGCCATCGGCGACCAGGGCGTCCAGCACCTCCTTGGCGGCCGAGCCCGATACCTCCCCCGCCGACACCATCGCCACGAGCCGCGCGAGTGCCCGCGGCTCGACCCGCGAGTCCTGAGGGCTCGCCTCGCCGAGCCGCGCCACCAGGTCGCCGGTGACCCAGTTGGCGAGCGCCTGGGACTCGACCCCGTCGGCGGCCGCCAGGGCCTGCTCGAAGAAGTCGCCGAGCTCGGAGTGAAAGGCGAGCCGCCGCGCCGTGTCGACCCTCAGGCCGAGCTCTCTCTCAAGCCGCTCCGCCCGTTCGGCCGGGAGCTCCGGCAGCGCCTGGCGCGCCCGCTCGAGCATCGCTTCCGTGGGCGCCAGGGGGACCAGGTCGGGCTCCGGGAAGTAGCGGTAGTCGTGCGCCTCCTCCTTCGAGCGCAACGGGGTCAGGGCGCCCGACTGCGGATCGAAGTGAAGCGTCTCCTGCACGACCTCCCCTCCCTCCCGCAGCAGCGCCTCCTGACGCGCCGTCTCCGCCTCGATGCCGCGCTCCAGGAAGCGGAACGAGTTCATGTTCTTGAGCTCGGTCTTGGTGCCGAGCGTCGCCTGCCCCGCCGGCCGGATCGACACGTTGGCGTCCATCCGCAGCGACCCTTCCTCCATGTTCACGTCGGATACGCCCATGCTCCGCAGGGTCGCCTGCAGCAGGCGTCCGAACTCGGCGGCTTCGCCGGCGGAGCGCAGGTCGGGCTCCGTCACGATCTCGACCAGCGGGGTGCCACCGCGGTTGAAGTCGACCACGGAGGCCTCCGCGCCGTGGATGCGCCCCGAGGCGCCGGCGTGCACCAGCTTGGCGGCGTCCTCCTCCAGGTGCACGCGGTGGATGCGGATGTCACCGAGGCGCCCGTCGCGCGCAAGCGGGATGTCGTACTGGCTGATCTGATAGCCCTTGGGCAGGTCGGGATAGAAGTAGTTCTTGCGATGGAAGATCGAGCGCGGCGCGACCTGGCAGCCCAGCGCCAGGCCGATCATCAAGCCGTAATGCACCGCCTCGGCGTTCGCCACGGGCAGCGTCCCGGGCAGTCCCAGGCAGACCGGGCAGGTGCGCGTGTTCGGGTCCTCGCCGAAGGACAGGGCGCAAGCGCAGAACATCTTCGTGCGCGTCCTCAGCTGGACGTGGATCTCGACGCCGACGACAGGCTCGTATTCGCGCTCGGCCAGCCCCTCGCTCACGGGCGCGGCACCCCCTCGAAGCCGAGCCCCTGCTCGAGCGCGTAGGCGGCCTCGAGGATGCGGTTCTCGCTGAACGCCGGGCCCGCCAGGTGGAGCCCCACGGGCAGCCCGCCCGCCAGGCCGCAGGGGATCGAGATGGCGGGGATGCCGGCCAGCGGCATAGGCACAGTGAAGTAGTCGGAGAGGTACATCGCCAGCGGGTCGGCCACCCGCTCGCCGAGCTCGAAGGCGACCGTCGGCGAGGTCGGGGTGACCACGAAGTCGACCTGTTCGAAGGCAGCCCGGAAGTCCTCCGCGATCTTCGTGCGCACCCGCTGGGCACGGCCGTAGTAGGCGTCGTAGTAGCCCGACGAGAGGCTGTAGGTACCGATCATGATGCGCCGCTTGACCTCGTCGCCGAAGCCGTCGTGGCGAGTCCCCTCGTACATCGAGAGCAGGTCACCGTCACCGGCGCGCGAGCCGAAGCGCACGCCGTCGTAGCGGGCCAGGTTGGCGCTCGCCTCCGCCGGCGCGATCAGGTAGTAGGCGGAGATGCCATGCCGGGCGTGCGGCAGGTCGACCTCCTGGACCGCGCCTCCCAGCTCCTCGATCAGGCCGAGTGACTCGCGGCAGACGGCGGCGACTTCCGGCGCCAGGCCCTCCTCGTCGAGCCCCCACACGCCGAACCGGAGCCCTTCGAGCCGCTCGGCGCTCGGCAGCGCCACCTCTTCGGGGAAGTCGAGCGAGGTCGAGTCGCAGGCGTCGCGTCCCACCATGTGCCGGAACAGCAGACTCGCATCGGTCACGTCGCGCGCCAGCGGGCCGGCCTGATCGAGGGACGAGGCGAACGCGATCATCCCGTAGCGCGAGACCGCGCCGTAGGTGGGCTTGAGCCCCACGATGCCGCACAGCGCCGCGGGCTGGCGGATCGAACCGCCGGTGTCGGTGCCGATCGCCCACGGGGCGAGCCCGGCCGCGACCGCCGCCGCCGAGCCGCCGCTCGAGCCGCCGGGGACGCGCCTTCGGTCCCAGGGGTTCTGCACCGCCCCGAAGCCCGAGTTCTCGTTCGACGAGCCCATCGCGAACTCGTCCTGGTTCGTCTTGCCGAGCACCGGGGCGCCCGCCTCGCGCAGCTTGCGCACGACCGTTGCCGTGTACGGCGGGCGGTAGCCCTCGAGGATCCGCGAGCCCGCCGAGCTCGGCACGCCCTCGACGCAGAAGAGGTCCTTCACGGCGACCGGCACCCCGGCGAGCGGCGCATTCCGGTCCACGCCGGGCGCCTCCTCGGCCACCCACAGGAAGGCGTTCAGGTCATCGCCGACCGCGCGCTCGCGATAGGCCTCGAAGAGATCGGCGGGCGCGAGCTCGCCGGCGCGCACCCGCTCGACGGCCTGGGCCGCCGACAGGGCGATCAGCTCGGCGCTCACTGGCCCGGGCTCGGGACCCGGAAGCCGCCCTCGGCCACGTCGGGAGCCTCCTCCAGGGCCCGCTCGCGTGGCCAGCTAGGCCTGGGCTCGTCGTCGCGCAGCACGTTCTCGAGCTCCACGACGTGCGACGTCGGCTCGACCTCCTCCAGCTCCAGCTCGCCGATCTTCTCGATGTGGTCGAGGATCTGCGAGAGCTCGCCCGCCATCCGATCGACCTCCTGGTCGCTCAGGCGGAGGCGGGCGAGGCGGGCGACGTGCAGCACCTGGTCCCGGCCGATCACGCAGGCGATTCTAGGTAGGTTCCGCCGGCATGCAGAGCGTCGAGGAACTCGAGCTCCCGGAGCTCGCCTCCCAGGATCCCGAGCTGCGCGGGCCGCGCTTCCACGAGCTGACGGACCGCCTGGCCGCGCAGGGCTGGCTCGCGCGCACGGAGCTCGGCTACGCGGTGCTGGACCGGGAGTCCTCCGCCTTCTTCCTGCGCACGCGCTCGGCCACGTTCCCCGGGCTCAAGATCGCCGAGCTGTTCGGCATCGACGAGGGGCCGCTCGCCGAGGAGGTCCGCCGCAACATCCTCCACATCGACGGCGACGACCACAGGCGCCTGCGGAACCTCGTCAACCCTGCCTTCACCCCGCGGGCCGCGGACCGCTGGCGACCCGAGATGCGCCGCCTGCTGGCCGGGCTGTGGGAGGGCGCCGCCGGGAGCGGGCGCTGCGAGTTCGTGGCCGACTTCGCAAAGCCCTACCCCTCGCTGGTGATCGCGACCGTCATGGGGGCGCCGCTCGCCGACGCCGGGCGGCTGCATCACTGGTCGAACTGGATCCAGCGCCAGTTCGACGGCCCCGCCCTGATCGAGCAGCGCGCCGAAATCGAGCGCGCCGTCGAGGAGTTCTACGCGTACGCGGGCGAGCTGCTCGAGGAGCGCAGGCGGGCGCCGTCCGACGACCTGATCTCCAGCCTGATCGCTGCGCGCGACGGCGGCGACCGTCTCGACGACGCCGAGCTCGTGAACCTGGTCCTGAACGTCCTGGTCGGGGGGGTGGACACCACGCAGAGCCAGCTCGCCCAGGCCATGCGCCTGTTCGCCGAGCACCCCGAGCAGTGGGCGGCGCTGCGCGGCAGCCCGGACCTCGCGCCGGCGGCCGTCGAGGAGGTGCTTCGCTACGAGCCGATCACCCCGTTCACCGCGCGCATCCTGTTGGAGGAGGTGGAGCACCGCGGCGTCCGCTTCCCGGAGGGGACCGTGCTGCTGGTCGCGGCCGTTACCGCCAACCGCGAGGGACAGGCGCCCGGCTTCGACATCACCGCGAACCGGGCCGGCGAGCGGCCGCTCACCTTCGGCGCCGGGATCCACTACTGCCTGGGGGCGAACCTTGCCCGTGCCGAGCTCGAGGAGGGCCTGCGCTTCCTGGCCCCCAGGATGTCCGGTCTCGAGCTCGACGGCGACCCGGAGTACGGAACGATCCAGGGGATCTACGGGCTCGACCGCCTTCCGCTTCGCTTCACTCCCGAAGACGCGGCACTGGATCGCGCAGCGGTGTAGGTCTCCCGACAGTCCCGCCGGCGCCCGACGCTTTCCGGTTGCGGCGCTTCCCGGATCGTGCATACCCTGCCGCCATGCTGGCTCTGGCCCTTCGGGCGGCGACCGCCGCCGTGCTGCTCTCGTCGGCCGCGCTCAAGCTCGCCAGTCCGCGGGCGAGCCGCTCCGCCCTCTCCACCTTCGGAGTCAGGCGGCCGTGGGCGCAGTGGAGCCTCTGGATCCTGCTGATCGCGCTCGAAGCGGGACTGGCCGCCGGCGTGGCGGCCGATTGGGACGCGGCGGCGTACACGGGCGCGGGGGTACAGGTCGCCTTCGCGGCCGCCCTTGCGGCGCTGCTGCTCTCCGGCCGCGCCGGGGCGCCCTGCGGCTGCTTCGGGGCCCGCTCGACGGTCCGCTGGCCGGCCGTCGCCCGCAACCTGACGCTGGCGGCCGCCCTGGCCGCGATTCCGCTGCTGCCCGACGCCCACCCCTCTGCCGACGGCTGGCTGGCCCTGGGCCTCGGCGTCGCCCTGCTGGCGGTGGCGGTCCTGGCCGTGGCGGTGCTGGCACTGGCGCGCCAGGTGGGCGAGCTGCGCCTTGCGATGGGCTCGCAGTCGGCGCTCGAGCTGGCCGGCGAAGGTCCGGAGATCGGCGAACGAAGCGACCTGATCGAGCGCTTCCCGCGCGGGCCGCGGGCGCGCTTCGCGCTCGCGGTGTTCAGCTCCGAGGGCTGCCCGGTGTGCGCCTCGTTGGAGCCCGCCGTGGAGTTCCTGGGAAGCGACCCGCTCGTGTCCGTCCTCTCCTTCGACGAGCACCGCGATGCCGGCGTCTGGAGCGCCCTGGCGGTACCGGGGGCTCCTTACGCGGTGGCCCTCGGCCTGGACGGGACCGTGCTGGCCAAGGGCACCTTCAACAGCCTGCCCCAGCTCGAGAGCGTGCTGGGCACCGCGGAGCGCCGAACCGCCGAACTCGCCCGTGCCTGAGCAGCTCGAGCGTCGCCTGACCGACCTGGTCACCGAGCGCACCTCCAGGCGCGGGTTCCTCGACCGTGTCGGCCAGGCGCTGTTCACGGCCACGGCGGGCGGCGCGGTCTCGGCGATGGTCGCCCCCGGCGACGCGGAGGCGTTTCACTTCTGCGGGCACACCTTCACGACCGGCTCGTGCCACCACCCGGCCGGCCTGCCTCGCGTCGATGCCCGGGGCTACCCGCTGCGGGCGCGCGACGGGAAGCGCCTCGACGACCTGGGCCGGGTCGTCGACCGCAAGGGCCGGCCGATCGACCGCCACGGCCGGCTGCTGCGCGACCCGGACGGCAACCCGCTACCGCGGGCCCGGCGCACGCGCATCTGCAAGAAGACCGGGCGCCGGCACCACGTCCATCTTCAGCTCGACGGCGCCTGGTACCGCTGCTGCGGCGGGTTCGTGCGCAAGCTCATGGACTGCTGCGGCTACACCCGCCGTCGCATCAACGGCGACGCCGCCCTGACCGGCTACTGCTTCCGCGGTCGCAAGGTCTTCTGCGTCCAGTATTACCAGACCAGGGTGCCGTGCTGAGCTCGCTCGCGCTGGTGCTGGGCGGCACCGCGGTGCTCGCCGGAGTGACCGGCGCCTGGTCCCCGTGCGGCTTCTCGATGGTCGACACGCTCGCGGCCGCCGCGCGCGAGAACGGACGCCGGGTGCTGCCCCCTGCGCTCGCCACCTTCTCGATCGGGGCGCTCGCCGGTGGAGCCGCGCTCTTCGGCGGCCTGGCCGGGATCGGCGCCCTCCTTCGCCTCGGCGGCGGGGCCGCGACGGCGGTGGCGGTGGCGGTGGCCGCGGCCGGCGCCGCCGCAGAGGTGTGCGGCGTGCGGATCAGGCCGCAGGTGCGCCGTCAGGTGCCCGAGCCATGGCGCCGGGTGATGCCGCTGCCGCTCGCCGCCGGCCTCTACGGCGTGCTGCTGGGCGTGGGCTTCGCCACCTTCGTCCTCACACTGGCCGTGGTCGCGCTCGCGGCGATCTGCGCGGCCCTCGGAGACCCCGCCGTAGGCCTGACCGTGGGCCTTGGGTTCGGGTTGGGCCGCCTCCTGCCCGTCGTGGCGCTGGCACCGATCGCCGAGCGCCCGGCCGGTTACGCGGCGCTCGAGCTGATGGCCGAGCGGCCCCTGGCACTGCGCGGCCTGCGGGTGGCGGACGGCCTCGCCTTGGCGGCCTGCGCCGCTGCCCTCGCCGGCGGGACCGCGGCGGCGGCCACGCGCGTCTCGGCCGACGCCACGGACCCGAGCACGGCCGGGCATACCCTGGCGTGGCAGCGTCCGGGCGACGGCGGCGTCTTCGTCGATGGATCGCGCACCGTGCCGGTCCCAGGCCAGGACCCGGCGGTGGGTGGCCCTTTTGTCGCGTGGCATACGGGCGACCATGTGGTCGTCGCGCGCCGTGACTCGCTTCAGCACGTGTTCGACAGGGACATCCCCGGCGTCGGCGAGCTGGCCGTGTCGGGTCGCTGGCTCGTCTACCGGCGCCTGCGACCGGGCGGCGGCCGCGTGATCGGCGCCCGCCGCATCTTCAGCCCGGACCTGGAACGGCACGTGGCGTCCTCGCGCTCGGGCAGCGCGCTCGGGCGCCCGAGCGTGGACGGGGACCGCGTCGTCTACCACGTGAGCGGGCGGGGGGGCAGCGCGCTGCGGATCATGGACGTCCTGCGCGGCCGCCGCCGGACGCTGCTCCGCTCCGGCGACGCCCAGCTTCTGAACCCGTCGCTGCTCGGCCGGGCGCTCGTGTACGTGCGGATCGGCCGTTGCGGCCAGCAGCTGGTGCTCAGGCGGCGCGGCCGCCGCCGGGTACTCGCCCGCGGCCGTCCCCTCGCCGGACAGGACGCCGGCTTCGAGCCCCACCACACGCCGCAGGGCAGCCGCCGGCCCTGCAGACACCCCCACCCGACCACGGCCATGTTCTGGACCACCGCCCTCTCGGCGCGCTTCGGGTACGTCGCGGTGATCCGCCCGGCCGCCGACCGGGCCTCCTCCTCCCTCCTGCGGGCTGCCCGTTAACGCGCCTTGACCGTGGGAGCGGCGACAAGGCGCGGGCCTGCCGGCGGAGGCCGCGCCTAGGTGCCGCGGAAGCCGGCGACCTCGATCACCCGGCGCTCGTGCGTGCCCAGGCCAAGCGTCCGGTCGCCCTCGCGGACCTCGACGTCGAAGCGCAGCTTGCGCTCGTCCGGAACCTCCCGCAGCCGTGCGTGCACCGTGCACCGCGTCCCCTCCGCCGCCGCCGCGACGTGCTTCACGCAGACCTCGAATCCCACCGTCGCCTTGCCGTCCGGCAGGTTCTCGAAGGCGAGCCTGGCGGCGCAGCGCTCCATCATCGAGATCATCCCCGGCGTGGAGAGCACCTTGGCGCCGATCGTCCCGCCCACGTCCGTGAGCAGTCGGTCGCGGACCTCGAACTCGTCGCGGCGCTCCATCCCCGACTCGAGGGCGCTCAAGTGCCCGGGCGCTCCTGGCCGGGCTCCCCGGCGGCAGGCGGGGAGTCCGCGGGCTGAGACGGAGCGGGCTCCCGGAACGCCTCTCCACGCTCCTCGTTTCGCAGCGCCCGGGCCGAGCCGAGGGCGACGACGCCCGCGGCGACCAGCGCCAGGGGCGCCCCGGCCTTGATCACCGTGGTCTCGTCGACCCCCGGCTGCTGCACGATGCGGTAGGCCACGAGAAGCGCCGCAAGGGCGGCCGCGCCGGCCGCGTAGGCGCTCGGGGTCCCGGGCGGCTCGAAGCGCCGGTCCGCCGCGCGGAAGAACGCCGCGCCCACGCTCAGCCCGACCGCGGCCAGCAGCGCCACCAGGGCCAGGCGGTCGATCGCCCCACTCGCCTGCCACGCGTTCCGCTCCTGGCTCTCGGCGGCGCGCCCGGCCTCCTCCTCGACCTGCTTGGTGTTGCTCTCGGGGGACGGCGGCACGGTCTGGAGGTGGTGCTGCGTGTCGCGGTTGGCCTCGCCCTCCTTGCTCGTGTACCAGTCGAGCGCCATGAAGAACAGCAGCGCGAGCGCGGCGACGAACGCCACCCAGTCTGCGGCGCGGAGGCGGGCGAAGGTCAGTCGAAGCTCCCGGGAGAGGAGAGCGGCTGGGCCTCGACCTCGGGCGGCGGGGGCACCGGCCTGCCGGAGGCGTCGGTCGACCTGCCCGCCGGGCTCAAGCGCTCGTCGCGCATCGCGATCAGACCGCCGCCGACGATCGCGAGTGCCCCGGCCAAGCCGAGCCAGAGGCCCCAGGCGCGCTGGTCGGCCAGGTCGGGAAGCCACGCGACCCGGACCAGCACGAGCAGCAGGCCGACCAGGCCGGCGATCGTGACCAGCGAGGCCATCGCGATCGGCACGGCGGACGTCTCCTGCACGGCGGTCACAAGGAGCAGGGACAAGGCGGCCAGGGCGACCAGAGCCAGGATCACATCGTTGACGGCGAGCGCCTCCCAGGCGGTTCGATCAAGACCCTTACTCGGTGAAGGCGTAAGGCGGTACCACGGCAGGAACAGCGACACGAACAGCGCGAGCCCGCCGGCCGCGGCAATCAGCTCGCCCGCTCGCAGCCTTCTGAAGTCCATGCGCCGGGCAGCCTAGCGGCGGGCCGCCCCGGCGGGCGCACCCTCGAGCTGGCGCCTGGCCGCCAGCGCAGTGTTCGAAAGCAACATGGCGATCGTCATCGGTCCGACCCCTCCGGGCACCGGCGTGATCGCGGCAGCCTTCTCGGCCACGGCGTCGAAGTCGACGTCGCCCGTCAGGCCCTGCTCGGTGCGGTTGGTGCCGACGTCGATTACGATCGCACCCTGGCGGACCATGTCGGCCGTCACCAGTCGCGGCGCGCCCACAGCGGCGATCAGCACGTCCCCCTCCCGGCAGACGCCCGGCAGGTCGCGCGTGCGCGAGTGGCACTGCGTGACCGTGGCGTTCGCCTGCAGCAGCAGCGACGCCAGCGGCCTGCCCACCAGCTGCGAGCGCCCCACCACCACGGCGCGGGCGCCCTCGAGCCCGGCGCCGGCCTCCGCGAGCAGCTCCATCACCCCGGCGGGCGTGCAGGGCACGAGCCCGCGCCGCCCCTGCGCCAGCAGGCCGGCATTGACGGGATGCAGGCCGTCGACGTCCTTGGCCGGGTCGATCAGCAGGGTCATCGCGTCGGCGTCGATGTGCGCGGGGACGGGCAGCTGGAGCAGGATGCCGTGCACGCGCTCGTCCTCGCTCAGGCTGCGCAACAGGTCCGCGAGCTCCTCCTGCGCGATCTCCCCCGCCGGCTCGTGGTGGATCGACTCGATCCCGACCTCGGCGCAGGCCTCGCGCTTGCGGCGAACGTAGATCTCGGAGGCGGGGTCGTCGCCGACCAGCACGGTGGCGAGTCCGGGCGTAACACCGTGCTCGACCCGCAGCTCCGCCACGTCGGCTGCCACCCGCTCGCGCACCCGAGCGGCCACGGCCTTCCCGTCGATCACGCGAGCGCTCATCTGACTCGAGGCTATCCACTCAACCGGCGCACGACCGCTTCCAGAGTTGCCTGCACCCGATGGCGCTCGTACGCGACCTGGGCGTGTGTGAAGCGAAGGCACGTCAGTCCGGCGGCGACATGCGCCTGATCGCGCAGCCGATCCCGCGCCTGCTGCGCGGGCGTGCGGTGATAGCGAAGCCCGTCCGTCTCCACTACCAGGCCCAGCTCTGACCAGTAGAAATCGACCTTGAAGCCGTTGACCCACCGCCCGGTCTCCGGCATCGGCAAGCCGGCTCGCCGCACGAGCGGGAGGAAGCGCCGCTCGAGCTCCGAGTCGGTGAGGGCGAAGGTCCGCCGGTCGAGAGTCCTTCGCAGAGCCGTCAGGCCGGGGCGGCCCTTTCCCCTCCCAAGGGCCGACCGAAGTCGCTCGGGATCGGTGAGCTCGAGCTTGTCCGCCTCGTTGATCGCCGCCTCGAGCTCCCTCGACGTGAGACGCGCGGCAAGGTCCAGGAGTGTGCGTACCGGCGTCGTGACGCGGATTCCATGTCGATGGGTGACTTCCCGGGGCGTGAGGGTCCTGCTCCGGTGGACGACGATGCCGGGCGAGCGAGGTCGCCTACCAGCGGGCACCGACACCTCGATCTTGCCGGTGTCCGGGCGGATGCCCCACAGCGCGCCGGCGCTCCCATGGCTCAGGACGGCGTGGCGACCGCAGCCGAGCACCCCCGCGAGCCAGACGCCCTCCCGAGTGAGCTCCGGCCGACCCACCACATAGATCCGGGGTCGGACCTGGTGGAGGCGCCCGGTTCGGAGCCGGTGCCTGATCGAGTCGCGGTCGAGTCCGAGCCGGTGCAGCTGTGACGCTGTGACCACGCCGTGCTGGCGAGTCGCGAGCGTCAACACTTCGCCGAGCGTTCTGTGGACGGATTTGGGGCCTATAGACCCCAGAAGCGTCCACAGAACGAGGTTCGCCCCGGTCCGCGCCCGCTAGCGCTTCTTCAGGGGCGCGTAGTCGGCCATCAGCTTGCGCTCCGAGCCGTCGCCCGCGAAGCGCACCACCACGAGGCCGCCGGGCTCGCGGCCGACCACCACGCCCTCGCCGAAGTTCGCGTGCACGACGTCCTCGCCGACCGCGAAGCTCGCTCCGGGCCGGGGCTCGGGCGCCGCGGCAGGCCCGGCGTCCCAGCTCTCCTGGGAAGGCTGCTCCTCGCGGTCGGTGAGCTCCGCGGGGATCTCCTCGATGAAACGGCTCGGCACGTTCCAGTCCGCGACCCCGTAGAGCACCCGTCGCCGGGCGTGCGTCAGGTAGAGCTCGCGCTTGGCGCGCGTGACCCCGACGTAGCAGAGCCGCCGCTCCTCCTCGAGGTCCCCGGCCTCGATCGCGCGGGAGTGCGGGAAGACGCCGTCCTCGCAGCCGATGATGAACACGATCGGGAACTCGAGCCCCTTCGCGTTGTGGAGCGTCATGAGGGTGACGATGCCCTCCTCGTCCCGCAGCGCGTCCTGCTCCGAGAACAACGACAGCTGCTGGAGAAACTCCTCGACGGAGCCCTCGTCGGCGGTCGCGTCGTACTCCCGCGCTACTCCCACGAGCTCCTCCAGGTTCTCGAGCCGCCCCTGGGCCTCGATCGTCCGCTCGGCCTCTAGCGCCTCGAGGTAGCCCACCTCGGCGAGCGTCTCGTGCAGGAGGTCGCCGACCGGCGCGCCCGCCTGGGCCCGCTCGCGCAGCCGCTCCATCACCGACATGAACCGGCCGACGGCCTTGACCGCCGCCGCGCCCAGGCCCGGGATGTCCTCCGGCCTGCTGGCGACCTCCCAGACCGAGTCCCCGACGGTGTTCGCGTAGCCCACGACCCGCCCCTGCGAGGTCTGCCCGATCCCACGCCGCGGCGAGTTCACGACGCGCTGGAAGGCCACTGTGTCCTGCGGGTTCACGAGCAGCGTGAGGTACGCCATCGCGTCCTTGACCTCCGCGCGCTCGTAGAAGCGCGTGCCCCCGATCACCTGGTAGCCGACCCCGTAGCGCACGAGCATGTCCTCGAGCACCCGGCTCTGGGCGTTCATCCGGTAGAAGACGGCGACCTCGTCGCGCGAGGCGCCCTCGTCCACGAGCCGGTCGATCTCGGACACCACGAAGCGCGCCTCGGCGTGCTCGTCGTCGAGCTCGCGTACGTGCACCGGGTCGCCCTCCCCCAGCTCGCTCCACAGCTCCTTCGGCTTGCGCGCGCGGTTGTGCCCGATCACCGCGTTGGCCGCCGAGAGGATCGTCTGCGTCGAGCGGTAGTTCTGCTCGAGCTTGACCACCTGGGCGTCCGGGAAGTCGTCCTCGAAGTCGAGGATGTTGCGCACGTCGGCGCCGCGGAACGCGTAGATCGACTGGTCGTCGTCGCCGACCACGCACAGGTTGCGGTGCTCCTCCGAGAGCAGCTGCAGCCAGCGGTACTGCGCGCGGTTGGTGTCCTGGTACTCGGCCACCAGCACGTGGCGGAAGGACCCGCGGTAGCGGTCGCGCACCTCGGGGAACAGCTCGAGCAGGTTCACGCAGCGGAACAGCAGGTCGTCGAAGTCCATCGCGTTCATGGAATGGATCCGCTTCTCGTAAAGGTCGTAGACGTCCGCGGCCGTCTGCTCGAAGAAGGACCCCACCTTGAGCCTGTAGGCCTCGGCGTCCAGCAGCTGGTTCTTCGCGTCCGAGATCTGGCGGCGGATGCCCCGCGGCGCGAAGCGCTTGGGGTCGACGTCCAGCTCCTCGAGGCACTGCTTGGCCAGCCGCAGGGAATCGGCCTCGTCGTAGATGGTGAAGCCGCGCGTGTAGCCCAGGCGCTCGGCGTCGGAGCGCAGCATGCGGGCGCAGGCCGAGTGGAAGGTCATGACCCACATCGCCCGCGCGCGGGCGCCTACCAGCAGCTCGACCCGCTCGCGCATCTCACCGGCGGCCTTGTTGGTGAAGGTGATCGCCAGGATCTCGCCCGGCTGGGCCTGGCCGGTGCCGACGAGGTAGGCGATCCGGTGGGTCAGCACCCGCGTCTTGCCCGAGCCGGCGCCGGCGAGGATCAGGAGCGGCCCCTCCCCGTGCAGGACGGCCTCGCGCTGGGGGTGGTTCAACCCCTCGAGGAGGCGCTCCGGCGCCGCGATCGTGCTCACCCGGGCGAGGATAGTCCGGCGGGCGGCGCTCTAGGCTGGCGCGCGTGGGCCTGCTGGACGAGGTCAGGGCGAGCTGCGCGGCGATCGCCCGGGAGGCGCGTCACGTGCGCATCGACCTGGACCGCGCGGGCTCGATAGAGCCCGGCCCTCCGCCGGGGCTCGACCCCGAGCACCACTACCTGAAGGGCACCAGGGAGGACGTGGCCGCCTACCTGCTCGTGCTCGACACGATCAACTTCGGGTCGGGCTGGTTCCCGACGCTGCGCAAGCGCCCGGGCTGCTCGGGCTACTACACGATCGCCCGAGGGCTGGCGGACCGCTTCCGCGCGCGCGGGCCATGGAGCCCGGAGCAGCTCACCGGAATCGAGGTCGGCGAGGTGGCGGCCGTGCTCGGCCAGGACCCGGGACACGAGCTGATGGCGCTCTACACGGAGGCCCTACGCGACCTGGGTGACTGGCTGGACGACCGGGAGCCGCTCGAAGCGGTGGAAGCCGCGCGCGGCTGCGCCGAGCGACTGGCGGAGGCGCTGGCCTCAGGCATGCCGTTCTTCCGCGACCGCGGTTTCTGGAAGCGCGCCCAGATCACGGCCAACGACCTGGCCCTGGCAGGCATCGAGGAGTTCGGCGACCTCGATCGGCTGACGATCTTCGCGGACAACGTCGTCCCCCACGTCCTGCGCGTGGACGGCGTGCTCGTATACGAGCCGCGGCTTGCCGCGCGAGTCGACTCCGGCGACCTGCTCGAGCCCGGGTCGCGGGAGGAGCGCGAGGTCCGCGCCTGCGCAGTGCACGCCTGCGAGCTGATCGCGGCGGAGCTTGGCGTGGCGCCTCGGATCCTCGACACCTGGCTCTGGGATCGCGGACAGGGTGCCCGCTACAAGACCGCTCCGCGCCACAGGACGAGGACGGTCTACTACTGACGAGCGGCTAGGGCGTGAGCGGCCGCAGCCGCGGCCCCGCGCCGCTGCGCGAGACGGCGAACACCTCGACCAAGTTTCGGCCGCCGCGCAGGGCGCTGTCCGGAAGCACTACCGAGAACCGCTGGCTACCGCGCCTCCGGATGGCGAAGGTCGGCGCCGTGGCCACGATCTTGCCGTTGACCGCGACCGCCAACGAGGCGCGGCGGCGCCGGCCGGGGCCTCTCAGCCGGCCCACCAGCTTGAGCGGGAGCAGCTCCCGGCCGAGCCGCACGGACCGGTAGTCCGAGACGCGGTCGAGCACGGCTCGAGTGGAGCTCGGCGCCAGGCGATGCCAGCGGGACAGCGGGGTTCCCTGCAGGGCCCGGTAGGGGCCGATGCGGAACACCGTGGGGTCGAACGGGCCGGAGCCCAACAGCCTGAGCTTCAGGCGGAGCGTGCGCGCGAGCCGGCGGCGGAAGCCGCCGAGGCTCAGTCGCACCCTGTGGCCGCTGCGCTGCAGGAGCAGCACGGACCTCGGTATGCGGCGCGCCGAGCGCCCGTAGATCGCGTGGCCTTGGATGCGCCACGGGAGCCTGACGTGCGCGAGCCGGGCGAGCGTGGGGAAGACGTCGATCGTGCGTACGTGCCTGCGCACGATCCGGCCGCCACGCTGGTAGGGCCGCTTGACGAACAGCGGTGTGACCGCGATATCGGCCGCGTTCCTCGGGCTGATCTCGTGACCGTTCCCGAGCCGGCCGAAGCCCTCTCCGTTGTCCGCCACGACGACCACCAGCGAACGGTCGTAGAGGCCCTGCGAGCGCAACCGGGCGAGCACCCGGCCCAGCAGCCGATCGGTGAAGCCGACCTGGAGGAGGTGGCGTTGGTAGGACTGGTTCACGAGCCAGCGGGTGAAGTGGCGAACCCCCCACGGGAAGCGGCTCTGGGCCCCCTCGCGGTAGCGGTGGCCGGATGGCGTGTACGACCACGGCCCGTGCGGCAGCAGCACGTGCTTGAAGTAGAACGTCGGGTGCGAGGCGGGCCGCAACGAGCGCAGCCAGCGCGACAGTCGCTGCGCACGCCCGTTGGCCAGCACGTGCAGCACCTGCGATTGGTTCCTGAAGTGAGCGCCGGGGCAGAGGCGCGGCGGGCAGACGGCCGTGACCTCCTCGGACGCGCGCATCCGGTAGCGGCGCGCGAGCGCCCTGAAGAGATTGCGCGGATAGTTGCGGTAGGTGGCCGGACGGCGGCGCCCGGGCGTGCTCCCGGTGAAGAGGGCCGCCATCGCCCGCGAGGTCTGATCGACCGAGGCCGTGTTGTACGGGAACCAGTCGCTGCCGCGCGCAAGCGCTGCAAAGTTCGGATATCGCACGGGATCTATGCGGCCCCCCCGGCCCAGGAGCGAGGTGGTCGAGAACTCGTCAAAGGCGATCATCACGATGGGCGGATGCGCCGGCGGCCGCGGCGGGCTGCTCGCGGGTGAGCTGTCGGAGCACGAGGAGCCGGCGAGCACCGCCAGCACCGCGGGCAGCGCCCATGTCCAGTGTCGGAGCCCTCTAGTCAACGCTCAATAACCTAGGAGAGCAGCCGGCCCACATCAGCCGCCGGCCGAGTCGGGGCCGCGCCGATCGCGCAGCTCGCGCACCTCGGCGCCGCGCTCGGGCTTGCGCCCGGTCAGCTCCGCGAGCAGCTCCTCCAACTCGTTCACGCGGCTCGCGAGAGCCTTGATGGCGTCGGCCACCGGATCCGGCAGGTGCGCCCAGTCCGCGTCCGGTCCGCTCGGGCGGGCGCCGTCCACTCGGACCGGATGACCCGGGTTGCCGACCACGGTCGCGTTATCGGGCACGTCATGGATGACCACGGAGTTGGCTCCGATCTTGGCCCGCGAGCCGACCTCGACGGGACCGAGGACCTTCGCACCGGATCCGACCACGACCTCGTCGTGCAGCGTGGGATGACGCTTGCCGCGCTGGAACCCGGTGCCACCCAGCGTCACCCCCTGGTAGAGCGTCACGTCGTCGCCGATCTGGGCGGTCTCCCCGATCACGACTCCCGATCCGTGGTCGATGAACAGCGAGCGGCCGATCCTGGCGGCGGGGTGGATCTCGACCCCCGTCACCGCCTTCACGACGTTGGCCATCAGACGTGGCGCGAGCGGAACGCCGGCCTGGTGGAGCGCATGCCCGACGCGGTGCGACAGCAGCGCCTGAACCCCGCCGTAGGTGAGCAGGATCTCGAGCCGGCCGACGTCCCGCGCCGCCGGATCGCGCTCCTGAGCGGCCGTCAGGTCCTCGCGCAGCTCGCGCGCTACGCGGGCCAGGGTTCCGAGTCCGAGCATGGCCTCCGATTCTCCCTCAGGGTGCGAAGAACGGCGTGCTCACGTACCGCTCGCCCGAGTCCGGGACCACCACCACTACCCGCTTTCCGCGCTGCTCGGCCCGCGATCCCACCCGGATCGCCGCGGACATCGCGGCCCCGCCCGAGATGCCGGCCAGCACCCCTTCGCGCTCCGCACAGAGCCGGGCCGTCGCCAGCGCGTCCTCGTCCTCGACCGCCACGATCTCGTCGATCACCTCGCGGTTCAGGATCGCAGGCACGAAACCCGCGCCGATGCCCTGGATCTTGTGCGGGCCGGCCGGCCCGCCGGACAAGACCGCTGACGCTCGCGGCTCGACGGCCACGACGTGGAGCTCCGGGTTGCGCTCCTTCAGGCGCTCGCCTGCGCCGGTGATCGTCCCACCGGTCCCGACGCCGCACACCAGGACGTCGACCCTGCCCTCCAGGTCGCGCCAGATCTCCTCGGCCGTCGCGCGCCTGTGGATCTCGGGGTTCGCCGGATTCGAGAACTGGTCCGGTATGAAGCAGTCCCCCTGCTCGCGGGCGATCTGCTCGGCCGCCTCCACGGCCTCGTTCATGCCTCCAAGCGACTCCGTGATCCGGACCTCGGCCCCGTACAGGCGCAGCAGCCCCTCACGCTCACGGCTCATCCCCTGGGGCATCGTCAGCAGCAGGCGATAGCCGCGCGCCGCGCACACGAAGGCCAGCGCGATGCCGGTATTGCCCGAGGTGGCCTCCACGATCGTCGTTCGGCCGGGCTCGATCCGCCCGTCGGCCTCGGCCGCGTCGATCATGGCCACGCCGATCCGGTCCTTGACGCTCCCGGCCGGGTTGTAGGCCTCGAGCTTCCCGATCAGCTCGGCCCCGCAGTCGGGCGCGAGCCGAGTGAGCCGGACCATCGGGGTTCCCCCGACGAGCTCGGAGAGGGTGTCCGGAATCACGCGTGCGAGGGGCGATAAGCCCACGCGGGCGACCTTAGCGCCCGCTCCGGGCGCCGTGGGCCGGCGAGGTCAGCCCCGGTGGCGGGGCGGGTGGCCGCCCATGACCGCGATCGCGGAGCGCTCGACGGCCCTCGCGAGGGCCAGGTCACGGCCGAGCCGGCGGCGACGCCGAAAGCGCCAGAAGGGCTCCAACCGGAGCTTCGACTCGACGTCGTCCGCATGGCTCTTGGCGTTCACGGCGGAACGCGCCGTGATCATTCCGGCTACCGGTTCGTCGCTGGAGGTGAACCTGTCGCTCATGGGTGGCCGCGAAGCCCCTGCTCCCGCCGGGCGTCCATGCCGGGCAGCAGGCCTCGTCCAGACGATCCTAGCCGGTCGCGTCAACCCGCCCGCCGAATGCGCCCGGCAGCGGACTCTTTATGACGGATCGGGAGCCGATGCAGCGCAAGCGCCGCCCGAGCGCCTAGTACACCACGGAGGGAAACCAGGCCGCCTGTGGCTCCCGGTACTCCCCGACCGCCATCAGGTTCATGGGCTTCACGAGCCGCAGGCCCTCCCCCAGGCACCAGCGGAAGAGCGGCCAGCGCAGGGGCGCGAGCAGGGCGAGCGGCTCCTCCACGGACGCGGCGGCCCCGAGCAGCAGGGCCGCCATGTCCTCGTCGCTCTCGGCCACGCCGTGCGCCATCGGCCAGAAGGTGACCGTGGTCGCGTAGGCCACCACGCGCCCGTTGCGTATCGCCACCAGGGGAGCGAAGGCGTGGATCGCGTCCCGAAGCTCGCCTGTGCGCTCGAACCCGTGGACCCGCTTGCACAGGGCTTCGCACTCATCCAGGTCGCGCTCCTCGAGCGGGCGCACCTCGACGCCCGCAACCGGCCCGCTGCGTGGCCTGCCCTGCACCACGACCACCGGCTCCTTGACCTCGAAGCCCAGCGACGCGTACAGGGACAGCGAGCGCATGTGGAACCCGTCCTGAAGCAGGCGGATGCCCACCGCCCCGCCGCCGCGCTCGAGCACGGCCTCCATCAGCTTGCGGCCCACCCCCGCGTTCTGTCCGTGCGGATCGACCGTGATCGGGCCCACCCCGCGAATCGGATCGCGCTCGTCGAGGAAGTTCGAGCCCATGATCCGACCGTCCCGCTCGGCGACGACCCCCCAGTGGCCCGGGCTCGGGATCATCATCCCAACCATCCCGGCGGCCATCTCGAGCGCCGGGAAGTCGCGCGGAAAGCGGTGCTGGTCGTGGATCGCGCCGAACGCCTCGAAGCAGATGCGGGCGCATTCGTCGGCGTCAGCCGGCCCGGGGCTTCGGAGCGTGATCTCTGTGCTGGTCGCCGTCGCCGAGGAATCCACTGCGGCGAGTCTACGTCGGCGGATTCGCCCGGAGCAAGGGCGAGGTGGGACGAATCGTCGGCGCGCCGATACGCTGGCCCCATGTCGCGCATCGCCGCGGGCTGGCGCCTCGCGAAGGACGGCTGGGCGGTGCTCAAGGCCGACCGCTCGCTGGCGATCTTCCCCGCGCTCTCCGCCACCTCGTCGCCGCCGCGGTGGCGCTGACGATCACCCCCGGCCTGATCGGCTCGGTATGCGGATCGCGCTAAAGCGATCCGAGGAGTCATCCCCACCCCTCGGCGCCGAATCTGTAACCCGTCAATCTTCCGAGCGGCTCACTCCGGCGGTCCGCTCTGAGCCCATTTCGGGTTGCCCCCCTCCCCTCGTACAGCGGATACTCCGAGGGCGATGTCGCGAGAGAACGTAGAAATCATCCGGCGCGCTTTCGAGGCGTTTCGGACGAACGATCTCGAGGCCTGGTTGGCCACGATCAGCCCGAATATCAACGTCTTCCCGAACCCAAGAGAGCCCGGCGCGAAGCCGCACTACGAGGGCCGCGAAGGCGTGCTTGAGTACCTGCGCAACTGGTACGCAGGCTGGGACGAATACGTGGTCGAACCCACGCAGTTCGTCGAGGCCGGCGACTACGTCGTCGTAGCGGCCCGCGAAATAGGCACCGCGAAGCAGAGTGGCATCAGGGTTGAGCAGGAGTTCTCGCACGTGTTCCGGCTCCGAGACGGTCAAACCGTCGAATGGCGACAGTTCGGTCCTCTGAGCGAGGCCTTGGAAGCCGTGGGGCTCTCGGAGTAGGCGATGTCGCGGGAGAACGTGGAGGTGGTGCGGCGCCTGATGGACACAATGCGCGACCGCGCAAGCGAGCGAATCGCAGGATTCTGGGAGCCGGACGGCGACTACTACCCGGTACGAAAGTTCCCCGAGGCGCAACCCTGTCACGGACGGGAGGAAATCGCCGGATTCTTCGCCGCCTACGGCGCTGCCTGGGATCGCTTCGAGATGGCGATCAAGGCCATCACGCCGGTACGCGACGACCGCGTTCTGGCCCACACAACGCTGTCGGGCGAGGGTCGGGAGAGCGGGCTGAAGCTGGAGGGGGACGTGTACTACTGCTTCTGGC
>JBHELQ010000025.1:0-44858 GCA_046262995.1 Thermoleophilaceae bacterium | reverse complement strand
CTCGACCGGCGGGTTGCCGAGCTTGGTCTTGGTCTGGCCCTCGAACTGCGGGTCGCGGATCTTCACCGAGATGACGGCCGTCAGGCCCTCGCGCACGTCCTCGCCCTGGAGGTTCGGGTCCTTCTCCTTCAACTCCCCCTTCTGGCGCGCGTAGGCGTTGATCGTGCGGGTCAGCGCCGAGCGGAAGCCCGACAGGTGCGTGCCGCCCTCGTGCGTGTTGATGTTGTTGGCGAACGACAGCAGGCTCTCCTGGTACGAGGCGTTCCACTGCATGGCGACCTCGACCTCGCCGACGTCCGCTCGGTCGGACACGTAGATGACCTTCTGGTGGAGCGGCTCGCGCGTGCCCTGCGAGTGCAGGTACTTGACGAAGTCCACGATCCCGCCGTCGTACTTGAAGGTCTGCTCGAAGCCCTCGCCGCGCTCGTCCTTGAAATCGATCCGCAGGCCCTTGGTGAGGAAGGCCATCTCGCGGAAGCGCTGCTCCAGGACCGCGCGGTCGTAGTCGAGCGTCTCGAAGATCTCGAGGTCGGGCAGGTAGGTGATGCGGGTGCCGCGCCGGTCGGTCTTGGCCCCCTTCTCGAGCGGGCTCTTGGGCGCGCCGCGCTCGTAGGACTGCGTCCACTCGTGCCCATCCCGCCAGACCGTCAGCTCCAGGCTCTCGGCGAGCGCGTTGACCACGGAGACGCCGACGCCGTGGAGGCCGCCCGAGACCTTGTAGCCGCCGCCGTCGCCGAACTTGCCCCCGGCGTGCAGGGTGGTGAGCACGACCTCGGCCGCCGGGCGCTTCTCCTTCTGGTGCATGTCCACCGGGATCCCGCGGCCGTTGTCGGTGACGGTGACGGAGTTGTCGGGGTGGATGGCGATCTCGACGTGGTCGCACTCGCCGGCCAGCGCCTCGTCGACGGAGTTGTCGACGACCTCGTAGATCAGGTGGTGGAGGCCGCGCGTGCCGGTCGAGCCGATGTACATCCCGGGCCGCTTGCGCACGGCCTCGAGCCCCTCGAGCACCGTGATGTCACCGGCGCCATAGCTCGCGGAGCGGGCCTTGCCCTTGCCACGCGGTTCGCTGTTCGAGGGCTTCTTGGCCAAGCCGTCCTTCCGCCTGCGCTTTACGTGAGAAACCCCGACGCCGCGCTGCCGAAGACGCGCATCGGGGCGGTACGAATCAGTACGTCAATGATATCAGCCTAGCCCCATCTCCGGACGCCAAACGGGGTAGCAAAATACCCGCAAATCGCGCAAAAACAGTGCGTTATGGACGCTCCGGGTTTCCGTCCGTTACGGCTCTCGCACGACGAAGCGCAGCTCGCGCAGCCCCGCGGCACCCGAATCGCCGCCCAGGCGATCCCGCAAGCGGCCCTCCAGGTCGCCGCGCAGCAGGTCCAGCTCGTGCGCCCAGGCGGCCGAACGACATGCGACCGTGACGGTCCCGTCGCGCTCGGAGGCGGGCTCGGCCTCCTCGGCCATGGTGGCGCCCGCCACCTCCGTCCACACGGCCTGGACGCGTGGAAGCAGGCCCCCGGGGGCGGCGCGCGAGGCGACTTGGGCGAGCGCCGCGCGGAGCGGGCGGGGGGCGGCGCGCCTCACGCGGCGACCCGGCGCGGCCCGGCCGGCGCGTTCCTCACGCTTCCGGCCTCCACCCGCGCGACGGCCACGCCGTTCTCCCCGCAGCCCGGGACGTGTTCGGCCTCCGTGGCGGTGACCACCGCCTGTCCCCCGTCCCTCAGGAGCTCCCCGAGCAGCTCGCGGCGCGAGGCGTCGAGCTCGGACATCACGTCGTCGAGCAGCATCAGCGGCGGGCGGGCGCGCTGGGCGGCGAGCAGCTCGCGCTCGGCGAAGAGGAGGGCGAGCACGGCGACGCGCTGCTGGCCCTGCGAGCCGTAGGCGCGCAGGGACGCTCCGTCCAGCTGCAACGCCAGCTCGTCGCGGTGCGGCCCGTGGGCCGTGAAGCCCCTGTCGAGATCGGCCTGGCGGCGCTCCGCGAGCTCCGCGGCTAGCTCCGCGGCTTCCTTGGCGCGCGAGCGGGGGCGGTAGCCCAGCCCCGGCCCCCCCGCGAGACCGAGCCGCTCCCCGTGGCCGGCGAAGAGCGGCGCGAGCGCCTCCACGGCCTCGCGGCGGTCGGCGATCAGGCGGGCGCCGTGGCCCGCCAGCTCGGCGTCCCAGGCGTCGAGCCCCGCGGCTGACGCCACCCCCGAGCGGACCCGGGCGAGCAGCGCATTGCGCTGACCGAGGGCGCGGCCGTACGCGAGCCGCGTGTCGCCGCGGGCGGGCCACAGCGCCGCCACGAGCCGGTCGAGGTGCGCCCTCCTGCCCGACGGCGGGCCCTTGACGAGCTCCAGGCGCTCCGGCAGGAAGACGCTGACGAGGGGTCGCTCGGCGGCGTTGACGAGTGACTCGACGGGGTGCCCGTCCACGCGCTGGCGCTTCGCCTGCCCCGGCTCCAGGCCGACCTCGAGCCGGTGGAGGCCGTCCTCAGCGGTCCCTTCGACCACCACGCGCGTGACATCGGCGCCTCGGCGCACCAGCTCGCGCTCGTTCGCCGTCCGCGGAGAGCGGCCGGTGCAGCCGAAGTAGAGGGCCTCGAGCAGGTTCGTCTTGCCCGCGGCGTTCGGGCCCGCGACGACGGTCAGGCCGGGGGCCAGGCCCAACTCTGCGTGCTCGTAGTTGCGAAAGTCGCGCAGCTCGAGCCGGTCGAGGCGCATCCCGGCCCGGCCTAGACGTTCAGCCGGATCGGCATCACCAGGTAGAGGAAGCCGCCGGCCTCCCCGGACTGGATCAGGCCGGGGCGCAGCGGGCTGATCAGCTTCAGGACGAGCTCCTCCGTCTCGGCGCTCTCCAGGCCGTCGCGGAAGAACTCGGGGTTGAAGCCGATCTCGAGCGTCTCGCCCTTGAATGGCACCGGCAGCGACTCGCTCGCCTCTCCCACGTCCGGGGTCTGGGCCGAGACGTCCAGCGAGCCTTCCGAGAAGCGCAGCCGCAGCGGCGCGTTCTTCTGCGCAAGGAGGCTGATCCGCCGCACGACCTCGAGCAGCTCGCCGCGGGCGAGGTGGAGCTCGTGCTCGTAGGAGTCGGGCAGCAGCTGTTGATAGTTCGGGAATCGACCTTCCACCAGTCGCGAGGAGAGCACCACGTCGCCGACGGCGAACACCACCTGGTTCTCGCTGGCGGCCACGCCGATCGCGTCGGCGCCCGCGGCCGCCGCCACCCGCGCGAGCTCCTGGAGCGTCCGGGCGGGCACGTTCGCCTCGAGCGACCCGGACAGGGCCGACTCGAGCGTCGTCTCCTTGACGCTCAGCCGATACGAGTCGGTGGCGACCATGCGCAGCTCGCGTTCGCTGGCGGAGACGAGGACGCCCGTCAGATGAGGCCGGGTCTCGTCCCGCGACGCCGAGCGCGCCACCCGGCCGATCGTCTCGACGAAGGCGCCTGCGGGCACGCTCAGAACGCCGTCGCCGGGTGGCTCGGGCAGCTTCGGGAAGTCCTCGGCCGGCAGGGTCCGCAGGTGGAAGCGCGCCGACCCGGACACGAGCTCGACGTCCTGCTGGGCGCTCCGGTACTCCAGCGAGAGCTCGTCCTTGGGGAGCGCGCGGACGACGTCGAGGAGCAATCGTCCGGGGAGGACCACCGATCCCGTCTGCTCCGCCCGCGCGTCGAGACGGACACGGACGCCCAGCTCCATGTCGGTCGCCTGGAGCTCCACCCCGTCGTCCTCCGCCCGGACGAGCACACCGGACAGCGTTTGGATCGCGCTCCTCGTCGAGACACCGCGAACGGCGGTGCTCAGATGCGTCAGCAGCGTTTCACGTGCAACGGAGAGCTTCAATTACAGCCGACTATCCAAGGTTGAGGTTGTTGGGGCTGTCGATAGGTGCATAAGTGGCGTCAGGGCGCATGGGGGCGGCGCTTCGGGTGTTCGCGGGGCGGCGGGAAGCTGTCGATTCTGGCAGGCAACGCGGAGGTCAGGCACGCGGGCCGAGTTGACGCCGGACGTTATCGACCGCCTTGCGCACAGCCGTGTCCGAGCTGACGGCGGCGCCGACACGGTTGACGGCGTGCAGGACCGTGGTGTGGTTGCGTTGGCCGATTCCGCGGCCGATCTCGGGCAGGCTGTGGTCGGTCAGCTCCCGCGCCAGGTACATGGCGACCTGCCGAGCGGTGGCCACCTCCGCACGCCGTCCGCGGGCGAACAGCTCCTCCGAGGCCACACCGAATTCCTGGGCGGTGGCGTCAACGATCTCGGTGAGGCTGCAACGCTCGGAGACCTCGCCCTCGCCGAGCCGGCGCAACACGTGGCGCACGAGCTCGGCGCTGGGCGGCGCACCCTGGAGCGAGGCGTATGCCACGACCCTGATCAGCGCGCCCTCGAGGGCGCGTACGCTGCTCGTGACGCGGCTTGCGAGCTCGTGGAGCACCTCCGGCGGGACTTCGACGCCGTCGCTGCGGGCGCGCTTCTCGAGGATCGCCCGGCGGACCTCCACGCCCGGCGATTCGACCTCCACGACGAGGCCGGACTGGAATCGCTCCGAGAGCCGGTCCTCGAGCCCCGAGAGCTCGTCCGGGGAGCGGTCCGAGGTCAGGACCAGCTGGCTGCCGGATTCGATCAGGGCATTGAAGGTGTGGAAGAACTCCTCACGCGTCCGCTCCTTGCGGGCGAGGAACTGGACGTCGTCGATGAGCACGACGTCCGCCTGCCGGAAGCCCTCCTTGAACACGGCCGTGCGGCGTTCGCGCACCGCCTCGACGAACTCGCTCGTGAAGCGCTCCACCGTCGCGTAGCGCACGCGCAGCCCGCCGCCGTAGCGACGCAAGTAGTTCCCGATCGCGTGCAGCAGGTGCGTCTTGCCCACACCCGGGGCGCCGTGCAGGAAGAGCGGGTTGTACGCCTGGGCGGGCAGCTCGGCGACCGCGAGCGCCGCGGCGTGGGCAAAGCGGTTCCCCCCGCCGATCACGAACTGCTCGAAGGTGTACATGGGGTTCAGCCGCGTGCCGGCCGGCGCGGGCGGCGAGGGGGGGTCGGACGACAGCCCGCTCCGGCCGTGCTCCGGAGCCGTCCAGTCGCAGCCGACGATCTCCACGATGGCCCGCTCGTCGAAGCTGCGCGCCGCCACCCGCCTGAGCAGCGGCAGGTAGCGCTCGGTCACCCAGCTGCGGATGTGCTCCGGTGCCCGCACGTAGAGGGTGTGGCCCTCGATGCCCGCGAGCTCCAGTGGGCTCAGCCAGATGTGGAACTTGAAGTCGGGAGCCTCCTGGTGAAGCTCGTCGCGGATCTCGTTCCAGATCGACTCGGGTTCGCGCACAGGCGGACGACGCCCTCCGGGAGGCGGGACTAAGGGTTGACCTTCAGGTGGAGGGACTTCGCGGCTGCGCGCTTGCCCTCGGAGGAGGCGAGTGTACACCCGCCTCCGAGCCCTCCGGCGAGCGGCTTGTCGCAAATCGCGGGCTTTTCTGCGCGCCCCTGCGGGAGCGCCGGACGCGCCTCCGGGACGGCGGGCAAAGCGGCGGCCTCTTGTACCCTTCGACCCCGGCCGGCACCTCCGCGGGCCCCCTCGAGATGAAGCGCACCTACCAGCCCAAGAAGCGCAAGCGAGCCCGCACCCACGGCTTTCGCGCGCGCATGCGCACACGCGGGGGCAGGCGAATCCTGAGGCGCCGGCGCGTCAAGGGCCGCCGCCGGCTGACCCCCTAGGGATGAGCGCGCCCGCGGGCGAGCCCCCCCGCGGAGGGCCGCGGCGAAGGCGCCGCCGGCTCTCGCGCAGCGCGGAGTTCGAGCGCGTCTACAGGGAGGGGCGCTCGCACGCGAGCCGGCACCTGGTCGTCTACGCCTTCCCGCGCGAGGAGGACGGCGGCCCGCCGCGCCTGGGAGTGTCGGTCGGTCGCAAGCTCGGCGGCGCGATCGACCGCAACCGCGTCAAGCGGCTCCTGCGCGAGGCCTTCTGGGGCACAGCCGACGATGTCCGGCCAGGCCACGACTTCGTGATCGTGGCGCGACCTGCGGCGCGCGAGCTGGCGGAGGCGGAGGGCGGCCAGGGGATCGCTCAGGCGCTGCAGAGCGTGCTCGTCGAAGCCGGCCTCGCCCGGGAGGCGCCCTCATGAGCGCGCTGCGCGGAGCGGCGGTGGCGCCGGTGAGGCTCTACCAGCGGGTCGTGTCCCCGGCCCTGCCCCGCCGCTGCAAGTACCATCCGAGCTGCTCGGAGTATGCGGTAGGCGCCGTCCGGCGCTACGGCATACTCAGGGGCGTCGTGCTGGCCGCCTGGCGCCTGCTCCGCTGCAACCCCTGGAGCCACGGCGGCGTCGACTTCGTCGAGGACCAGAAGCTGTTTCGCCCCCGCGCCTAGCGCCTCATGCTGATCACCGCCAACGTCCTGCAGCCCCTGATCGACGCCTGCCGGGCGGTGCTCGAGTTCTGGCACGACCTGTTGGGCGACTGGGAGGGCAGCTGGGGCTTCGCGATCATCCTGCTCACCTTCACGGTGCGGCTTGTGATCCTGCCCCTGACGTTCAAGGGCGTGAAGTCGATGCAGCGCCTCCAGCAGCTGCAGCCCGAGATCAAGCGCATTCAGGAGCGCTACAAGGAGGACAAGCAGCGCATGAACCAGGAGGTCATGCGCTTCTACCAGGAGCACAAGGTCAACCCGCTCGGCTCCTGCCTGCCGCTGGCGCTGCAGATTCCCTTCTTCATCTCGCTCTTCTCGCTGCTGCGCTCGTCCTCGTTCCGCGAGGACATCGCCAGCAACCACAGCTTCCTGTTCATCGACGACCTGGCCCACAAGGTCACCCAGCCGGCCGTCCTGGTGACGCTGATCGTGCTCTACGTCGGCACCCAGCTCGGATCGACGATGGTCACCCAGCTGAGCGCCGACAAGACCCAGCAGCGGATCATGTACGCCCTGCCGTTCGTGTTCGCGACCTTCATCGTGAACTTCCCGGCGGGCCTGATCGTCTACTGGATCACCACCAACGTGTGGACGATCGGCCAGCAGCTGCTGGTGAAGAAGCTGTACCCGAAGCCGGAGCCGATCGGCCCCCGCGAGGACGGCGACGGAGGGCCCCCGGCGCGCGGCAAGCCGGTGCCGCAGCCCTCTCCCGCGGGCGCCGCCGTCGCGGCGTCAGGGAGCGGGGGAGGAGGGTCCGCCTCCAAGCCTCCGCCGTCGCCGCGCAAGCGCAAGAAGCGCTCCGGCCGCCGTAGGTAGGGCGCGCCGAATGGCCGGCGAGCTCCCCGAGGAACCCGCAGACCGCGTCCGCGCCGTCGTGTCGCGGGTGGTGGACGCGCTCGGCCTGCCGGCGAGCGTCGACGTCGAGGAGAGCGAGGAGGAGATCCGTGCGACGGTCGAGGGCGACGACCTGGGCCTCCTGATCGGCAAGCACGGGGTTACGATCGACGCCCTGCAGCATCTGGCCTTCCGCGCCGCCTTCCAGGGCCGGGAGGAGCGAAAGCAGGTGACGGTTGACGCCGCCGGCTACCGCGAGCGCCGCGAGCACGCGCTGCAGCGAACGGCGGATCGCGCCGTGGCCGAGGCCCTGCGCTTCGACCGGCCCGTGGAGCTCGAGCCGATGCGTCCCGGCGAGCGCAAGATCGTCCACCTCTATCTGCGGGAGCGCAGCGACGTCGAGACGCACAGCGAAGGGGACGAGCCCGACCGGAGGCTGGTCGTGACGCCCGCCCGCCGCTTCGACCAGAGCTGACCGTTTCCCGTGAAACGATCGCCCGGCTGGCGCTGCGCCATGGGCTGAGACCACCGGCGGATGAGCGCCTCGCCCGCCTCCTGGACGCCCTGGCCGCGGAGCCGGATCCACCGACCACCGTCCGCGAGCCCGCCCAGGCGGCGGACGTGCACCTGGCCGACAGCCTGTCCGGGCTCGCGGTCGAGGGGCTCCGCGGGGCCGCCCGGTTGGCCGACCTCGGCTCCGGGGCGGGCTTTCCGGGGCTGCCGCTGGCGATCGCCCTCCCGGACGCCCGTGTCCACCTGCTCGAGTCGAGCCGGCGCAAGTGCGAGCTGATCGAGCGGCTGGCTGGCGCGGCGGAGATCCCGAACGCCGCCACCGTCCCCGCGCGCGTGGAGGAATGGGCAGCCGCCCCGCCGCCGGACGGCGGGCGGGAGGCGTACGACGCGGTCACGGCACGGGCCCTCGCGGAGCTCGCGGTGCTGGCTGAGTACGCGTCGCCGCTGCTCGCGAAGGACGGCCTGCTGGTCGCCTGGAAGGGTGCCCGCGACGAGCGCGAGGAGCGCCGGGGGCGCGAGGCCGCCGCGGAGACCGGGCTCGAGCTGGAGGACGTGCTCCGCGTTCAGCCGTTCGAGCGGGCCGAGAACCGGCATCTGTACGTGCTGCGCAAGCGCGGGCCGACCCCGGCGCGCCTCCCGAGACGACCGGGCATGGCGACCAAGCGGCCGCTCGGGAAGGACTGAACGGTTCGGCGCCGAACCAGGAGGTTCCGACCGCACTCGGCTCTAGCTTGACGCCCGTGGGCACCGTCTACGCCATCGCCAACCAGAAGGGCGGGGTGGGCAAGACCACCACCGCCGTAAACCTCGCGGCGAGCGTGGCCGACGCGGGCCACGACACCCTGCTGGTCGACCTCGACCCGCAGTGCAACGCGACGGTCGCGCTCGGCCTGGCGAAGGACCTGAGCCCGAACGTCTACGAGTGCCTGTCGGGAGAGCTCCCGGTGCTGGAGGCGGCGCGCCCCACGCCGGTCGAGCGGCTGTCCCTGGCGCCTTCCTCGCCCGAGCTCGCCGGCGCGAACGTGGAGCTTCCGCGGCTGCCCGGCTCGGAGCAGCGCCTCGGCGAGGCGCTCGGCCCGGTCCGCGACCGTTACCTCTTCACCCTGCTCGACTGCCCGCCCTCGCTCGGCCCGCTCACCGTCAACGCCCTGGTGGCCGCGGACAAGGTGCTCGTGCCGGTCCAGTCCGAGTACTTCGCGCTCGAGGGCCTGGCCGGGCTGCTCGACACCCTCGCCCTGATCCAGCGCGAGCTCAATCCCAGGCTCACCGTCGCGGGGATGATCCTGACGATGCACGACGGGCGCACGCGCCTGGCGCAGGACGTCGAGCGCGAGGTGCGCGAGCACTTCCCGGAGCTCGTCTTCGACACCGTGATCCCGCGGAACGTCCGGCTCGGCGAGGCGCCGAGCTTCGGCCTGCCCGCCATCCGCCATGCGCCCGCCAGCGCGGGCTCGGCCGCCTACCTGCGGCTGGCCAGGGAGGTGGCCGCCCGTGGCTGAGGAGCAGCGCGGAATGGGCCGCGGCCTGGCGGCCATCCTGCCGCGCAGCCAGCGGGAGGGCGAGGACGGCCTGCGGGAGCTGCCGCTGGAGCTGATCCGGCCCAACCCGCGGCAGCCCCGGCGGAGCTTCGAGGAATCGGCGCTCGCGGAGCTGGCCGCCTCGATCCGCTCCCGGGGCGTGCTGCAGCCGGTCGTGGTGGCGCCGCTGCCGGGCGGCCGCTTCGAGCTCGTCGCCGGCGAGCGGCGGCTGCGCGCCGCCAGGGCAGCCGGGCTCGAGACGATCCCGGCGGTCGTGCGCCAGGCCGACGACTGGGAGCGCCTCGACCTGGCCCTGGCCGAGAACATGGCCCGACAGGACCTGAACCCGGTGGAGCAGGCGCGAGCGTGCTCGATGCTGGTCGAGGACCTGGGGCTCACGAAGGGGGAGGTAGGACGGCGGGTCGGCCGCAGCCGAGCCGCCATCTCGAACCTGATCCGCCTGCTCGATCTACCCGACGAGGTACTCGAGCTGATCGACGACGGCCGGCTCAGCGAGGGCCACGGCCGCGCGCTGCTGCTCTGCAAGGACCACGCCGAGCGCCGGCGGCTCGCCTTCCAGGCCCGCGAGCAGGACTGGTCGGTCCGGCAGACGGAGGAGCGGGCTCGCGAGGCCGGCGGATCGACCCGGCGGCCGCGGCCGCGCGTGGTGGTGCATCCCGACCTGCAGGAGGCACTCGACGCCGCCGAGGACGCGCTCTCCGCCGCCCTGGGCCGGCAGGTGCGCGTGCGCGCGGCCGGCGCCGGGATCCGCGCCGAGCTGGAGCTCGAGAGCCCCGCCGACGGCATCGAGCTGGCCGAGCGGATCCTGGCCTCGCCGGGCCGCGCGGCGGCGGCCTGAGCCGGGCCTTCCGCGCCTCTCGCGCCGGCAGCCGGAGGCTACAATCGTCGCCCGCGAGGGCGATTAGCTCAGCTGGTTAGAGCGCGTCTCTGATAAGGACGAGGTCCCTGGTTCGAGTCCAGGATCGCCCACAACAGGCGAGTGCCACGAGGGCCCTTCGGGGCCCTCGTCGCTATCAGCGGCCGGGCTAGACTGTGGCCTGACCCCGAGCGGACCCGAGGGCGCGGATGCAGGAGATGGTCATCTACGGCGTGAGCTTCGACATGGTCGGCAAGCAGCCGATCGTGCTCCTGAAGACGCGCGAGGGGAACAAGTTCCTGCCGATCTGGATCGGGCACCCCGAGGCCGCCGCGATCCTGATGAAGCTCCAGGGCGCGAACACGCCGCGCCCGATGACCCACGACCTGATGAACGACATCCTCACGGAGCTCGACATCCCCTGCACCCGGGTGTCGGTCACCGAGCTGCGCGAGAACACCTTCTACGCCTCGGTCACCCTCCAGCTGAACGGCCGCGAGGTCGACATCGACTCGCGGCCCTCGGACGCGCTGGCGCTGGCCGTGCGCACGGGCGCCCCGATCTTCGCTGCCGAGGACGTGATCACCGAGTCCGCGATCGAGTTCGAGCACGAGGTGGAGGACCAGGAGGAAGTGGTCGAGAAGTTCAAGGACTTCCTCGACAACGTCTCGCCCGAGGACTTCGCGAGCGGCAGCTAGCCGGGCGGGGACGCCGGCACCGGCCGGCCGCCGCGGGCGAAGGCGAGCTCCAGGATGCGTCCCACGAGCTCGTCGAAGCCGATGCCCGCCGCTTCGGCCGCCTGCGGGAGCAGGCTGGTCTCGGTGAGGCCCGGGATCGGGTTGGCCTCGAGCACGTGCAGCCCGCCGTCGCCGTCGAGCATCAAGTCCACCCGGGCGAAGCCGTCGCAGCCGAGCAGCTCGTAACTGCGCAGCGCCAGCTCCTGGGCGCGCGCGCCGGCGTCCTCCGGCAGCTCGGCCGGGCAGACGAACGCCGTGCGGCCGAACTCGTAGCGCGACTCGAAGTCGTAGAAGTCCTCGGTCTGGGGGACAGCTTCCACGACCGGCAGCGCCTGGCCGTCCAGGATCGAAACGGCAAGGTCACGCCCCTCGACGTGGCGCTCGAGCAGGACCTTCGAGTCATAGGAGAAGGCCGCAACCAGCGCCGCCGGGACATCGTCCGCGGTGCGGGCGAACTTGATCCCGAGCGCCGACCCCTGGCTCGAGGGCTTCACGACGATCGGGAAGTCGAGCCGCTCCTCCATCTCGCCCAGGGCCTCGGCGGCGCCCAGCTCCCGGAACGCCGTCTCGTTGAAGGCGAAGAACTCGGGGGTGGGTAGGCCCGCGTCGACCAGGAGGTGCTTCGTCAGCACCTTGTCCATCGAGCGCACGCAGGCGAGCACGCCCGAGCCCGTGTAGGGGAGTCCCAGGATCTCGAGCAGCTCCTGCACGGTGCCGTCCTCGCCGTCGCGCCCGTGCATCGCGATGAACGCGACGTCGGGGCGGGACTCGCGCAGGCGCCGGATCAGGTCGAGCCCCGCGTCGATCGCCACCACCTCGTGGCCGAGCCGTTCGAGCGCGTCCTGCACGCGCGCCCCCGAGCGCAGGGAGACCTGACGCTCGAGCGAGCGCCCGCCCTTCAGGACGGCGACGCGGCTCACGGGGAGGCCCGGCGCTTGCGCTCCGCCCTGCTCGGCATGGGCAGCACGCGGGCGCCTTCCTCGACGGGCTCCGGCTTCGCGCGCGGCTCCTGCCGCTCCCCCGTGAGCGTGCCGTACAGGGCCACCTGCTCCTTCACCACCTCGCCGATCCGGCGGATCCCTTCGCGGATCGCCTCCTCGCCGGAGCCCGAGAAGTTCAGGCGCATCGAGGCGCGGCCGCGACCGTCCAGGTAGGCGGCCTCGCCGGGCACGAAAGCGACGTTCTCGCGCAGGGCCCGCGCGAGCAGGTCGGTGGTGTCGATGAAGTCCGGCAGCGTCGCCCAGATGAACAGCCCCCCGCCCGGCCGCGTCCACTCGGCCTGCGGGGGGAAGTGGTCAGCCAGGGCGTCGAGCATCGTGTCCCGCCGCGCGCGGTACACGTCGGTGAGCGAGTCCACGTAGTCGCGCCAGCGGCCCTGCTCGAAGTAGGCCTGCACCATGAGCTGCGACAGCGTCGAGGTGCACAGGTCCGCCGCCTGCTTGCCCAGGTTGATCTTCTCGATCAGCGGCGGAGGGGCCACGACCCAGCCGAGCCGGATGCCCGGCGAGAGGATCTTGGAGAAGGTGCCGAGGTACATCACGTAGACGCCGCCGTCGAGGCTGTACAGCGGAGGCAGCGGCTCGCCCTCGTAGCGGAGCAGGCCGTAGGGGCTGTCCTCCAGCACCAGCAGCTCGCGCTCGTGGGCCACCTCCACCAGGCGCCTTCGCCGCGGCAGCGACATCGAGACCCCGGCGGGGTTCTGGAAGCTCGGCACGGTGTAGATGAACTTCGGCCGCCGGCCCTCGCGCTCCAGCCGCTCGAGCGCCTCCTCGAGCATGTCGACGCGCATGCCGTCCGAGTCCATGTCGATCTGCACGACGTCGGCCTGGTAGGAGGAGAACACCGGCACGGCGCCGGGGTAGGTCGGCCCCTCGGCGATCACGACGTCGCCGGGGTCGATCAGGGCCTTCGTCACCAGGTCGATCACCTGCTGGCCGCCGGTCGTGACGACCACGTCCTCCGGGTCGGCGCGCATCCCCTCGGCGGCCATGACCTCGCCGATGCAGGCCTTGGTCTCGGCGAGCCCCTCGGTGGGCCCGTACTGGAGCGCCTTGGCGCAGGACTCGGCCGCTATTCGCTGCGTGACCGCGGCGAACGTGTCGGGAGGAAAGGTGCTCGTGTCCGGCAGGCCCCCGGCCAGCGAGATGACCTCGGGCCGGGCGGTCACGGCCATCAGGTCCCGCATGGCCGAGGAGGTCATCGTCCGGGTGCGTGACGCGAACAGGCCCGCGTAGCGCTCGATGTCGCGCGACACGCTCACTCCGACCTCTTCGCCCCGCCACCCCGGCGCCCTTCACGGGCGCGGTGGTGGACTATCGTCATGCGCCCTCAGACTACCGACCGCCGGGAGCCGCGATCAGCCTCTACATCGACATCGGGCAGGGTGCCGGCCTCGCCGGCGCCAGCGGCATCCGGCCGTTCCTGCCGCCGCTGCTGGCGGGCGGGCTGGCACGTGGGGATATCGGGCTCGACTTCGACGGGACGGACTGGCGCTTCCTCGAGTCCCCCGGCTTCCTGCTCGCGGTCCTGGCGCTCGCGGCGCTGTCGTACGGGGCCGAACGTTCGGCGGCGAACCGTTCCGCCGGGGAGGGATCGGACAGCGTCACCGCGGCGGTGGGCGGCGGCGGATCCGGCGCCGCGGCCTCGCGCGGCCCGCTGCAGCTGGCGCTGGCCGCGCTCGGACTCGGGCTCGGCGCACTGCTGTTCGCGGGCTCACTGGCGGACGGCGGCCACGCGGCGTGGCCCGGGCTGATCGCTGGCGCGGCCTGCGCGCTGCTGGCCTGGCTCGCCCTGGGAGGGCTGCTCGAGCGGACCCGGCGACGGCTCGAGCCGGGGGCTGCCTCGATGCTCGCCCTGTACGCGGAGGGGGCCGCCCTGCTCGTCGCCGTGATCGCTATCGCGCTGCCCCCCCTGTCGTTCCTCGCGCTCGCGGGATTCCTGCTGCTGCTCGTCAGAGGGCGTCGCCAGGCCGGGCGCAGGTATGCGGGCCTGCGCATCCTCCGGTGAGCCGCCCGAAGAAGCTCGTCCTGGCGGTCATCGACTCGCTGGACCCGGACATGCTCGACCGGGCGGTCGAGGAGGGCGCCGCCCCGGTCCTGGCCGGGCTGCGGGCACGCGGGACCTATGTGCGCGACTGCGTCTCGACGTTCCCGTCGGTGACGCCCGTGGCCTCGGCGACCATCGCGACCGGGACCGCTCCCAGCGAGCACCAGATCCCGTCGATCAACTGGTACCACCGCGGAGAGGAGCGCTACGTCGAGTACGGCTCCTCGTTTTCCGCCACGCGCGCGTTCGGGGTGGTCCGGAGCCTCTACGACACCGTCTACAACCTGAACCTCGGCCACCTGAGCCGGGCCACCGAGACCGTCTTCGAGCGCCTCGACGATGCCGGCCTGCGTACCGCCTGCACGACCTACCTGATCTACCGGGGCCGCACACGCCACGAGCCCGCGACGGACTCGCGCCTCGGGCGTCTGGCCAGCGCGGCCCAGTTCCGGCACCCGGTATGGGGGTCGCGCGAGCTCTTCTACGCGGACCTGTTCGACACCCGCAACACCGGCTGCAGCTCGACACTCGGCCTGCCGGGACAGCGCGACCAGCACACCGCCTGCGTGGGCGCCTATCTCGTCGAGCACGACCTGTTCGACTTCCTGCTCTTCTCGCTGCCCGACAACGACACGCACTCGCATCGATTCGGGCCCGAGGCTCAGACCCGCTCGATCGCCCAGGCGGACCGCGCGCTCGAGCGGATCGTGCACGTGGCGGGCGGGCTCGACGCCTTCCTGGAGGACCACGCGGTGGTCGTGCTATCCGACCACTCCCAGACCCCCGTGGAGCGGAGCGTGAACCTCTCGCTGGGGCTGTCGGGCTGGCGCGTGCTGGCCCCCTCCGACCCCGCGCCGGAGGAGGCCGAGCTGGCTGTCTGCCCCGGTGGGCGCTCGGCCATGGTGTACGTGCTCGACCCGTCGCGGCGCGAGCGCCTGGTCCCACGCGTGGCTCGGGACCTGGAGGCGGTCGAGGGCCTCGACCTGATCGCCCGAAGGGCCGGCGAGGAGGCCGCGGTCTGGTCGGCTCGAGGACAGCTCCGCTTTGCCCCTGGCGGCGAGCTCGAGGACACGCGCGGACGGCACTGGTCCGTGGAGGGCGAGCTCGCCACCCTCGGTCTGGAGCTCGAGGACGGACAGGTCGCGAGCCACGAGTACCCCGACGCGCTCTGGCGCCTGTGGTCGGCGCTCGAGTGCCCGAACGCCGGCGACGTTCTGGCCTCGGCGGCGGCCGGCTACGAGTTCGTCGACTGGGGTGGCGCCGACCACGTGGGAGGGGGGAGCCACGGCTCGCTCCACCGAGGCGATTCGCTCGGAGTGCTGCTCGCCTGCGGCCTTGACATGCCCGAGCGCGCCGACTGGTCGCTGGCCGACGTCGCCCCGCTTGTCCTGGGGCACTTCTCGGTAAGGTCGTGAGCCATGGCTGACGACGGCGAGGCGGCGGTCGTCCCGGGCTCGCCGCGGGTGCACGTGCGCGTGCGGGCCGGCCTGCGACGGCCGCACAACTGGCTCCAGCTGGTCAAGTTCTGTGCCGTAGGCGCATCCGGCTATGCGGTCAACCTGACGGTCTTCGCGGCCTGCGTCGAGGGGCTCGGGATTCATCATCTGCTCGGCGCGACGGCCGCGTTCGTGGTCGCCGTGGCGAACAACTTCTGGTGGAACCGCCACTGGACGTTCAGGGCCGGCGAAGGCCACGCCGGCTTCCAGGCGGCGCGCTTCTTCGCGGTGAGCATCGCGGCCTTCCTGCTCGCCGCGACGATCCTCGAGCTGCTAGTGAGCCTCGCCGGGATGGCCGATCTGCCGGCTCAGGCGATCTCGATCGTCGCCGCGACGCCGCTCAACTTCGTCGGGAACAAGATGTGGAGCTTCGCGGTCGAGCTGCGGCGCGACTGAGGCTCGTTCCGCTCGCCGCGCTCGCCGCGGCGCTGCTGGCGCCCGCGCCCGCGTTGGCGGCCTCCGATCTCCATCAGCCGGCGTCCCAGACCAAGCCGCCCAGCTTCTATCGCCTGAGCGCAAGGCAGGCGACCGCCATCGCCGCCAGGACGGCGAAGGTGCGCGCGGAGCGCCGCCGCGGGCGCGGCCTCAAGCCGGTCGCCTACACCAAGGGAAGCGGCGACTGGCAGATCAGCTGGTTCAGGAAGCGCAGGCAGGTCGTCCAGGTTCTGATCGACGACCGCAGCGGCGGGGTGACCGAGCAGTGGAGCGGCGAGCAGGTGGCGTGGACCATGGCCAGGGGCTACTCGGGAGCGTTCGGGCGCAAGCTCAACGCGCCCTACGTCTGGATTCCGCTGTGCGCGCTGTTCCTCGTCCCGTTCTTCGACCCGCGCCGGCCCTTCCGACTGCTGCACCTGGACCTGCTGGTGCTGCTCGGTTTCGGGGTGTCGCACTTCTTCTTCAACCGCGGCGAGATCGGCCTCTCCGTTCCGCTGGCCTACCCGGTGCTGCTCTACCTCCTGGGACGGGTCCTGTTGGCCGGCTTCCGTCCCCGCGCGCGCCTCGGCTCGCCCGTGCCGCTGGTCCCGACAACGTGGCTCGTGATTGGGATCGTCTTCCTGGCCGCCTTCCGGATCGGCCTGAACGTGGCCGACTCGAACGTGATCGACGTCGGCTACGCGGGGGTGATCGGGGCCGACCGCGTGATGGACGGGGACCCGCTCTACGGGCCGGGATTCTCGACCGACGTGGACCACGGGGACACCTACGGGCCGGTCAACTACCTCCTCTACGTGCCGTTCGAGCAGGCGCTGCCTTGGAGTGGGATCTGGGACGACCTGCCGGCGGCCCACGGGGCCGCGATCGCCTTCGACCTGTTGACGCTCGCGGGTCTCGTCCTGCTGGGCGGCCGGCTGCGCCCGGGGCCTCACGGCAGGCGGCTCGGGCTGGGCCTGGGCTGGGCCTGGGTCGCATGCCCGTACAGCGCGTTCGCGCTCGAGAGCAACTCCAACGACTCGCTCGTGGCGATGCTTGTGGTCGTCGCTCTGCTGGCGGTGACCGCCGAGCGGGATAGCCGCGCCCTGAGCGCGGTGGCGCGGGGAGCCGCCCTGGGTCTGGGCGCCGCCGCGAAGTTCGCGCCGCTGGCGCTCGCGCCGCTCTTCGCGGCGGGAGCCTCGGGCCGCCGCTGGCGCTCGGCAGCGCTGTTCGCGCTGGCGCTCGCGGCCGTGATCGCGGCCACGGTGCTGCCGTTCGCGCCCGACGGCGGGCTACGGGAGCTCTACGACCGCACGCTCGGCTATCAGGCCGGGCGCCCGTCGCCTTTCAGCGTCTGGGGGCAGACCCCGTCGCTCGAGTGGCTCCACACCGCCGTCAAGGCGGCGGCGGTGGGGCTGGCGCTCGCCGTCGCGATCGTCCCCCGCCGCAGGACGCCGCGCCAGCTCGCCGCCCTCGGAGCCGCCGTGCTGCTGCTGGTGGAGCTGGCGGCGACGCACTGGTTCTACCTCTACGTGGTCTGGTTCCTGCCGCTCTTCCTGGTCGCAGCTCTGACCGCATACCGCGAGCCGGAGCCGCCGGAGCCCGCCGTGACCGGCGAGAGCAGAGCCGAGCCCGAGCTCGTCGGCGCGTAGGGATCAGCCGGCCGGCAGCAGCAGCTGCTCGATCCCGCTGGCGCGCCCGTCCTCCTCGGCCTCGATCAGGACGCCGTTCAGCCATGGGTCCTCGGACGACGTCTCGAACTGCACGTTGGTCATGGTGCGGAAGCGCTCCAGGGCCCGCTCGCGATCGACGCCGATCACTCCTCCGCGGGGCCCCGTCATGCCCACGTCGGTCACGTAGGCGGTGCCCCCGGGAAGCACACGAGCGTCGGCGGTGGGCACGTGCGTGTGCGTCCCGACGCAGGCGGTCACCCGACCGTCCAGGTGCCAGCCCATGGCCACCTTCTCGCTGGTGGCCTCGGCGTGCATGTCCAGCAGTACGTGGTCGGCCTTCCCGCGCAGCTCGGACAGCACGGCGTCGGCCTCCGCGAACGGGGAGCGCGCCGCCTGCATGAACAGCATGCCGGCCAGGTTCGCCACGCCCAGCCGGCGGCCGTCCTTCTCCACGACCGTCCAGCCGCGGCCGGGGCTGCCCCTGGGGTAGTTCGCCGGGCGCACGATGCGCTCGTCGCGATCGAGCAGCTCGTAGACGTCACGGTGGCGGTAGGCGTGGTTGCCGAGCGTCAGTGCGTCGATCCCGAGGTCCAGCAGCTCGAGCGCCGTGCGCTCCGTTATGCCCACTCCGCCGGCGGCGTTCTCGCCGTTCACGACCACGAAGTCCGGCGCGTGGCGATCGCGCAGCGACGGCAGCAGGCCGGCCAGGGTCCGGCGTCCGGAGCCTCCCACGACGTCGCCCACGAATAGGAGCTTCACAGCGGGCGATTCTGCCAAGCTGACCCGCATGGAGAGCGGCGCCGCCCAGGCGGACCCCCGCGCAGGCGCCGGGGCGGAGCCGGTGATCGAGGCTCGCGGGCTGGTCAAGCGCTACGGCGAACGAGAGGCGCTCAAGCGGGTTTCGGTCAGCGCAAGCCGCGGCGAGCTGCTCGCCGTGATCGGGCCGAACGGCGCGGGCAAGACGACCCTGCTGTCCATCCTCGCCGGCATCCAGGCGCCCGACGCCGGCACGCTCTCGCGCTCCCCGAGCGACGTGGGCTGGGTCCCCCAGCAGGCCGCCCTCTACGGCAAGCTGACCGTGCGCGAGAACCTGGATCTCTTCGCGCGCCTGGAGCGCTGCGCCGATCCGGCGGGCGCGACGGCGCGCATGCTCGAGCTGACCGGGCTCGCAGACCGCGCGGACGACCAGGTGGCGACGCTCTCCACTGGCAACCGCCAGCGTGTGAACATCGCGATCGGGCTGCTCGCCGACCCCGATGTCCTGCTGCTGGACGAGCCGAGCGCCGGCCTCGACCCCCGCCAGCGTGAGCGGCTGTGGGAGTTCGTGCTGCGGCTGGCCGGGCGGGGCACCACGGTCGTGTACGCGACGCACAACATCCAGGAGGCGGATCGCTACGCGAGCCGCTTGGCTGTGCTGGCCGACGGGGAGCTGCTCTTCACGGGCCCTCCGCGGGAGCTGGAGGCGGCGGTCGAGCCGCTCCGCGGCGAGCTCGAGGCCGCCTTCGTGGCCTTCCTCCACCAGCGGGGCCACTGACGCGTGGGCTGGCTGCTGCTCAAGGATCTCCGGATCCTGCGCCGCTCACCCCTGCTGGTCGCGCTGCTCGTGCTCTACCCGGTGGTGATCGCGGTCCTGATCGGCTTCTCGCTCTCGCGCGGTCCGGACAAGCCGAAGGTCGCGATCTACAACGGGGTACCTCCCACGGAGAGCCGGCTGCAGCTCGGAGGCCAGCGCATCGACCTGTCGCGGCAGGCGCGGCAGCTGTCGAGGGCGGTGGATCCCGTGGCCGTCGGCAGCCGCGGCGAGGCGATCCGGAAAGTGAAGGACGGGGACGTGCTGGGCGCGCTGGTGGTGCCCGACAACCTCGTCCAGGATCTCCAGTCGACGCTCAAGCCGGGGACCGTCGAGGTCTTCTACAACGCGGAGGACCCGGCGAAGAAGGCGTTCGTCCAGAACACCATCAAGGCGCAGGTGCAGGACGCGAACACGGAGCTCACCAAGCGGATCGCGGTCGAGTCGCTGCGACTGCTGCGGCTGCTGCGCACGGGGGGCCAGTACTCCTTCCTCGGCCAGAACCTGGACATCCTCGGCCTCGAGCGCTCGGAGCGGATTCTGGAGCGCGCGAAGAAGGACCTGCCGCGCGGTTCCGGCCTGGGTGCGGAGGTCGAGCGGGTGGCGGCGTTCGCGCGGCTGGCGGGCCAGTCGCTCGGCTTCTCGGACGACGTGCTGAACGTGGTCGGCCAGCCGATCCGGGTGCGCCAGCACGTGATCCAGGGCGGCACGACGTTGCTCAGCGCGTTCGCGGTCGCCGTGGCCGTCGCGATGTCGCTGATGTTCATCACACTGCTGCTGGCCGCCGGCTCCCTGGCGCTCGAGCGCGAGGAGAACGCGTTCCCGCGGCTCGTGCGCGGGCTCGTCTCGCATACCGGCCTGCTGGCGGAGAAGGCACTGCTGGCCGCCGTCTGCTCGCTCGCTGTGACGCTCGTCATGCTCGCCGGGATCGGGCTGTTCGTCCACCTGCGGTGGGGCCGCTTCCCGCTTTGGCTCGCGGCCCTCGGGCTGGCGGCGCTCGCCTTCGCGGCGCTCGGGCTGGCGATCGGCGGCCTGGCCCGCGAGGTCCGAGTGGCCTCGCTGCTGGCGCTGATGCTGTCACTGCCGCTGGCCTTCCTCGCGCTCGTGCCTAGCGGGGCGGTGGCCCCCGGCCTGTATGACCTGATCCGTGCGGTCTCCGCGGCCTTTCCGTTCAAGCCCGCCCTCCAGGCCCTGAACGCCGCCTTGAACGACTCCGGCGGGCTGGCGGGCCCGCTCCTCCACCTGGCGGGACTGGGGCTCGCCTTCGGCGCCCTCGGGCGCGTGGCCCTCCGGCGGTTCGCGTAGGCGATGTCGCACGGGTCCGGGAGTAGAGCGGGCGGGACGGCGGCGCGCGCGACGTAAACTTGGGTTCGATGGCCTTCCCGGCGACCCGCATGCGCCGGTTGCGCAAGACCGGCGTGCTGCGCGGCATGGTGCGCGAGACGGAGCTCAGTCCGTCGCACTTCGTCCATCCCATGTTCGTGGGGCTGGGCGAGTCGCGCGTGCCGATCGAGGCCATGCCCGGCGTCGACCGCGTGTCGATCTCGCAGGCCGTCGAGGACGCCGGCGAGGCCCACGAGCTCGGGATCCCCGCTGTGCTGCTGTTCGGACTGCCGGCCGAGAAGGACGAGGCCGGGTCCGGCGCCTACGACGACGAGGGGGTCGTGCAGCTCGCGGTGAGGGCGCTGCGCGAGGCCCACCCCGAGCTCGTGGTGATCACCGACGTCTGCCTCTGCGGCTACACGTCGCACGGCCACTGCGGGGTGATCCTCGGCGACGGCACGATCGACAACGACGCCACGCTCGAGCTGCTGGCGCGCACCGCCGTCTCCCACGCCCGCGCAGGCGCCGATGCGGTGGCGCCGAGCGACATGATGGACGGCCGGGTGGGGGCGCTGCGCTCCGCGCTCGACTCGGAGGGCTGCCAGGACACGCCGATCGTGGCCTACTCCGCCAAGTTCGCGTCGGCGTTCTACGGGCCCTTCCGCGAGGCCGCCGACTCGGCCCCGGCGTTCGGCGACCGGCGCAGCTACCAGATGGACCCCGCCAACGCCGACGAGGCGGTGCGCGAGGCGCTGCTGGACGTGCAGGAGGGGGCGGACATGGTGATGGTCAAGCCGGCGCTGCCGTACCTCGACGTGATCCGGCGCGTCAAGGAGGCCACCCGTGTCCCGGTCGCCGCCTACAACGTCAGCGGCGAGTACTCGATGCTCAAGGCCGCGGGAGCCGCGGGCTACCTCGACGAGCGCGCGGCGGTGCTGGAGAGCATGGTCGCGATCCGCCGTGCCGGCGCCGACGTCGTGATCAGCTACCACGCAAAGGACGTGGCGCGTTGGCTTCGCTGAAGGTCCGCTCCCGCAGGGGCGGCGCGGCGGCGACGCTGGACGAGCTCGACAAGCGGCTGCTCAACCTGCTCCAGGGGAGCTTCCCGCTGGCCGCGCGGCCGTTCGCGGAAGTGGGGCGCCTGGCGGAAGTCGACGAGGAGGAGGTCCTCCGCCGGACCCAGCGGCTGCTCGACGAGCGCATCATCCGGCAGGTCACGCCGATCTTCGACACGCGCGTGCTCGGCTACAAGTCGATGCTCGTCGCGGCGAAGGTGGACCCCGCTCACCCACACCGGGCGGCGCAGGTCATCAACTCGCACCCGGGCGTCTCCCACAACTACCTGCGCGACCACGAGTTCAACCTCTGGTTCACGATCGCGGTCGAGCCGGACTCGCGCCTGGGCCTCGACGGCACCCTGGACGTGCTCCGGCGACTGACCGGCGCCGAGTCGGTGCGTCAGCTGCCCACCCTGCGGCTGTTCAAGATCAACATGGACCTGGAGATGGCCGGGGGGACGCAGGCGCTTGCGTCCGCAGGTGCGGCGGAGGAGCCGAAGGACCCCGAGCCGGCGGAGCTGTCGGAGCTCGACGTGGCCGTGATCCGCACGCTCCAGGGGGACATGCCGATCGTGCCCGAGCCCTACGGCCCGGCCGCGCAGGAGCTCGGACTGCCGCAGGAGCGGCTGCTCGAGCAGCTGGCGTCGATGCGCGAGCGCAGGGCGCTGCGCCGCGTGGCCGCGATACTGCACCATCGCCGCGCCGGCTTCTCGGCCAACGGGATGGGGGTCTGGAAGGTGCCGGAGGAGCGGGTCATGGAGCTCGGCCCGCGCATGGCCGCCTTCCGCGGCATCTCCCACTGCTACCAGCGCCCGACCTACAGGGACTGGCCGTACTCGATCTTCACCATGGCCCACGGTCGCTCGAAGGAGGAGTGCGACGCGATCCTCGAATCGATCGCGGAGGCCACGGGCGTCGACGAGCGGCGCACGCTCTACTCCTCCACCGAGTTCAAGAAGGTCCGCCTCCTCTACTTCACGGACGACCACCGGAAGTGGGAAGCGGAGCACGCAAGCTGACGGGGTGACGCCCAGCGGTGCACCCCGCGCGGTGACGCGCTCCGCCGAGCTCTACCAGCGCGCGCTGGAGCGTCTGCCGGGCGGCGTCAACTCGCCCGTGCGGGCGATGCGGTCGATCGACCGCGACCCGGTGTTCGTGGCGCGCGGCGAGGGCGCCGAGCTGATCGACGTGGACGGCAACCGCTACGTGGACTGGGTGATGTCGTGGGGACCGCTGATCGCGGGCCACGCCCACCCGGAGGTCGTGTCGGCGGTCGATGCCGCGGCGGCGGCCGGGACCAGCTTCGGGGCTCCGACCAGGGCGGAGGTCGAGCTCGCCGATCAGGTCGCGGACCGCATCCCGAGCGTCGAGATGGTCCGGATGACCTCCTCCGGCACTGAGGCGTCGATGAGCGCGATCCGGCTTGCCCGCGCGGTCACCGGGCGTGACGCGCTGCTCAAGTTCGCGGGCGCCTATCACGGGCACGTCGACGGCCTGCTGGCCGAGGCCGGGTCCGGCCTGGCCACGCAGGCCCTCCCCGCCAGCCCGGGGGTGACCGCCGCCCAGGCCGCGGACACCGTTGTCGTGCCCTGGAACGACTACGACGCCGTCGAGCGCGCCCTCGGCGAGCGCGAGGTGGCGGCCGTTCTCTGTGAGCCGTTCCCGGCCAACATGGGCCTCGTTCCTCCGGAGGAGGGCTTCCTGTCCTCGCTTCGCGAGCTGGCGGACGCATCGGGCGCGCTGCTGATCTTCGACGAGGTGGTCTCGGGCTTCCGCATCGCGCGCGGGGGCGCCCAGGAGCTCGAGGATGTCGCTCCGGACATCACCCTGCTGGGCAAGGTGATCGGAGGCGGGCTGCCGGCCGCCGCCTACGGCGGCGCGCGCGAGCTGATGGAGCGGGTGGCCCCGGCCGGCGACGTCTACCAGGCGGGCACCCTGTCCGGCAACCCGCTCGCCACCGCCGCCGGGCTGGCGACGCTGCGGCTGCTCGACGAGAGCGCCTACCGGCGGCTGCTCTCGACCGCCGCCGGCCTGGCCGCCGGTCTGGGGCGGGCCGCGGCCGAGGTCGGGATCCCGGTCAGCGTGACCGTCACGACGGGACTCCTGACGCTGTTCTTCAGCGAGACGCCGCCGCGCGACTACGACGGGGCCAGGGCCTGCGACCTCGACGCGCATGCTGCCTTCTGCCGGGTCATGCTCGATCACGGGATCTACCTCCCCCCCTCGCAGTTCGAAGCCTGGTTTCCCGCGCTCGCGCACGAGGACTCCCACGTGGAGCAGACGCTCGAGGCCGCGCGCGAGGCCTTCGAAGCGGCGGCCGGCTCGTGAGCGCCCTGCGCGAGGTGATCGCGGCCGTGGGGCCGTCGCTCGCGCCCTACGCCCGGACCGATCCCGGTCCCGACCGCTTCGACGGCGCGATCGCCGACCCGCTGCGGCGTTTCGTGCTGGAGGCCGTCTACGAGGGCTACCTGCTCCATTACGGCAAGCCGCGTGCCTTCGCGGGGATGGACGAGGACCTGCGCCTGCTCGCGGGGGACACGCTCTATGCCCTCGGGCTGGCGAGGCTGGCGGCGGCGGGGGATCTCGACGCCGTGTCCGAGCTCGCGGACCTGATCTCGCTCACGTCGCAGACCTGGCTCGCGGGCCAGCCCGAGCTGGCCGAGGAGCTCTGGCAGGCCAGCGTCGGCGCGATGTCGGACGGCGGAGGTCCGGGCGCGCGCTCTGTCGCCCGCGATAGGCTGCCGCCGCCTCGCTAGCCGACAAGCCTCTCGCGTAGGCGTTTTCCGCATCGCCATGGGGCATGTGACGGCCGTAGCGATGTTGAGAGAATTCGCCGCCGGGCGGTAAAAAGCTGACGAGGTCCGAACTTGGCCGACACCCCCTCCCCGAACAAGCCAGACCCGAAGTCCCGCTACACGGCGAACAGGCGCCTGGCGGGCGCCTTCGAGGGGGAGACGGTGACCCGGCGTGGCTTCATGACCGGCACGGCGATGGCCGCCGGGGGCATCGCCACCGCGGCGATAGCGCTCCCGGGGCTCGGCTTCGCGCTCGGGCCGGTGCTCGAGGACGCCTCACCGGAGACCTGGCAGGACGTGGGGCCGGAGGGCGACTTCAATCCCCAGACCTACGTGCCGCGGGTGATCAACATCACCCCCGCGATCGGCGATCCCGGCAAGACGACGGTCTACGTCCGCCGCTTCGACCCCTCGCGCGACAACAAGGGGAACGAGGACCAGCCCTACGTGGCGATCTCCACCCGCTGCGCCCACCTCGGCTGCCCCGTCCGCTACATCCAGGCCTCGGAGAAGTTCGTCTGCCCGTGCCACGGCGGCATCTACGACATCCAGGGCAAGGTCGCCGGCGGCCCCCCCGTCCGGCCGCTCGACCGCTTCTACACGCGCGTGCGCGCCGGCAGGGTGCAGCTCGGCGACCGCTTCTCGCTGAACTCGCACCTGGAACGTTTCTCCCCCCGCGACCCCTCTAACCACCTGGACGGGCTCTGGAAGTTCCTCTATCCGGCCAGGCCCACCACATGAAGCTGCCCGCTCCGCCGCTGCCGAAGTTCCTGCGCCCGTCGCCCCCGCGTCCGGGCTCGCGCGACGGCGGCAACGGGCGCCCGTCGAACGGGGCCCCCGCGACCGGGCCGAGCCCGCGCGAGCAGGCGGTCGAGGTGGGGGCGTCGGCGATCGGCTGGGTCGAGGAGCGCACCGGCCTCAGCCCGTTCCTGCGCGGCTTCCTCTACCGCAAGGTGCCGAAGGGGACGAACTGGTTCTACACGCTCGGCTCGGCCACGATGTTCGCCTTCCTCTCCCAGGCGCTGACCGGCGTCTTCCTGGCGATGTACTACGAGCCGGACCCCTCCCGGGCCTACACGTCCGCGTCCCACATCACCAACGACGTCTTCCTCGGCGAGCTCGTGCGCGGGATGCACAAGTGGGGCGCGACGGTGATGATCATCCTGATCTTCCTGCACATGGGGCGCACCTTCGTCTTCGGCGCCTACAAGTACCCGCGGGAGCTGAACTGGGTCATCGGCGTCGTGCTGCTGGTGCTGACGCTGGCGATGGGGCTCACGGGCTACCTGCTGCCCTTCGACCAGCGCTCCTTCTGGGCCACCGTGGTGGCGGTGAACATCAACGCCTCGGGCCCGATCCTGGGCCCCTACCTGGCCGACTTCCTGCGAGCGGGCGCCGAGTTCGGCCCGACGACGATCAGCCGCTTCTACGCCCTGCACATGCTCGCCATCCCCGGCCTGATCGCCGCGCTGATCGGCGCCCACCTCTACCTGGTCGCCAAGCTCGGCACCACCGCGCCGCCGTGGATCAAGGCGGAGAAGAAGGACCTCTTGCAAGAGGAGGTCTGAGGGAGCGCAATGGACGCCCGCCAGAAGGAGCAGTACCTCCGCGAGTACTCGATCCTGAAGAACCAGGGCAAGCCGTTCTTCCCCTACGCGGTCGCCAAGGACTCGCTGATGGCCGCCCTCGTGCTGGCGGTCATCATCCTGATGGCGATCCTCTTCGGCGCCGAGCTCGGACCCAAGGCCGACCCGACCACCACCACCTACACGCCGCGGCCCGAGTGGTACTTCTTCTTCCTCTTCGAGCTCCTGCGCGTGGTCAAGCCGCCGGCGCTCGTGTTCATCGCGACCATCGGCATCCCGACCATCTGCCTCGTCATGCTGCTGGTCCTGCCGTTCATCGATCGCGGCCCCGAGCGCAACCCGCTGCGCCGGCCGATCGCGATGACCGCCGGCGTGGCCACGATCGCCGCGATGACCTACCTGACCGTGCTCGGGGCGCTCGCGGGAGCGCCCTCGGAGATCCAGCTGAAGACCAAGCCCGCGCTCGAGCGCGGAAAGCGCCTGACGGCATCGAGCGGCTGCCTCGGCTGCCACAAGATCGGGGAGAACGGCAACACGCTCGGGCCCAACCTGACCCAGATCGGCGACCGGCTTGGCAGGAACGCCATCGCGCGCACGCTGCTCAACCCGACCTCGCCGATGCCTTCCTACGCGCGACTCAAGCAGCGGAGCCCCGAGCAGTTCAACGAGCTCGTGAAGTTCGTCGCGTCGCTGCGCTCCGAGAACCCGTAAGCGACGTGACGGCGGCGCCGCCCCGCGGCACCCTCCCGGAGCCGCAGGTCCGCGCGATGTTCGACCGCATCGCGGGGGTCTACGACCGCATGAACTCCCTGATGACCGCTGGAATGCACCATGCCTGGCGCGAGCGCGCGGTCGAGCTCGCCGGGGTCGGGCCGGGGGGCCGCGCGCTCGACGTGGCCACCGGGACCGGCGACCTGGCGCTGGCGCTCAAGCGGCGAGTCGGCGCGGACGGCGAGGTGGTGGGAGTCGACTTCTCCGAGCGAATGCTGGAGCTGGCCCGCCGCAAGGCGCCGGACGTGCGATTCCAGGCCGGGAATGCGCTCGAGCTCCCCTACCCGGACGCCGACTTCGACGCCGTGACCGTGGGCTTCGGGACGCGCAACTTCTCCGACCTGGCGCGGGGGCTGGGCGAGATGGCGCGCGTAACCCGGCCCGGCGGCCGGGTCGTGGTGCTCGAGATCACCTCGCCCCGGCGACCGCCGCTGTCGTGGTTCTTCCGGCTCTGGTTCGACCGGGTCGTGCCGGCGCTCGGCCGCGTTGCGGGAGACCCCGACGCCTACAGCTACCTGCCGAGCTCGGTCCGGCGCTTCCCCGCGGCCGACGAGCTCGCGGCCGAGCTGGGGCGGCTCGGCCTGCGCGACATACGCTGGCTCGTGACCGCGGGTGGGATCATCGCGCTCCACGTGGGAGTCAAGCGATGAACACGGCCCAGGCGCAGCTCGCCCCGGTTATCGAGGCTGGCGGCCCCGAGCTCTCCAGGCTGCTGCGGCAGACGGAGACGCGGCTCGCCCAGGTTGCCGAGGGCCACGGGAACGAGCTCGCGCGCCACGCGGGCGGAATCCTCGCGGCCGGGGGGAAGCGGCTGCGACCGCTGCTCGTGTTCCTCTCCGGGCGCCCGGACCGGTCGGAGCTGCTCCCGGCGGCGGTAGCGGTCGAGCTCCTGCACATGGCCACGCTGGTCCACGACGACGTGCTCGACCGCGCGATGCTCCGGCGGGGGCGCCCCACCGTCTTCGCCGAGGGCGGCCGCACGGCGGCGACCGCGACGGGCAACCTGCTCTTCTCGCGCGCGTTCGCCGAGCTCGCCGGCGCGGGCAGCGCAGAGGCGGTGCGCGCGCTGTCCGCGGCGTCGTCCGCCCTCGCTCGCGGAGAACTGATGCAACAGGCGGACGCGTGGTCGGACGAGGTGACGGCCGAGCGCTACCTCGAGCGCTGCAGCCTGAAGACGGCGTCGCTGTTCGAGGCGTCGTGCAGGCTCGGCGCCCTGTTCGGCGACCGCCCCGAACTGGCGGAGCCTCTGGGCAGCTTCGGCTCGCGGATCGGGCTCGCCTTCCAGATCTTCGATGACGTGCTCGACGTGGCCGGGCCGACCGAGCGGACGGGGAAGCCGCGCGGGACTGACCTCCTGGACGGAACCGTGACCCTGCCGCTGATCCTGGCCCGGCGCCGGGACCCGCAGCTGCGCGAGCTCGACCTGCGCGAGCTCGTGACCGGACTCGCCCAGGCGGGCGGTGTCTGCGACCGGATCGCGATCAGCGGCGCCCTGGGCGAGGCGCGCGAGCAGGCCCTTCGCTACGTGGCCCAGGCGAAGGCCGCGCTCAGCGACCTGGGCTTGCCGGAGCGCCAGCTGCGAGCGCTGGAGCTCGTGGCGGACGGCGTGGTGGAGCGTTACGCCTAGAAGTCTTCGGGCAGGATGGCGTCCGCTTCGAGCGCGCTCACGAAGCGGTCGACCTCGTCGGCCATGTTGGCCCGGACGAGGCGCCTGTAGTCACTGGCCAGCTGCTCGGCGCCGCCGTCGAGTGCCTCGTCGAAGCGCTCGACCGTGTCCTGGTGGAAGATGCCCTCGCGCTGCATGTCGCAGTTGGGGCAGTGGAGCAGGACGGTCCAGTTCTCCGGGCCCGCCTCCTCCCAGTCGACCGGGTAGACGAGCTCGGAGTCGCAGTCGAGGCAGACCTGCAGGTCCTGGTCCTGCTCGGGGCTGGGGCACGAAGGCTGCTCGGGCTCGTTGAAGTACACGACCTCGATCGTCTTGCCGCTCGGAAGCACGACGCGCTTCACGTAGTGGGCCTGGCCCTCGTGTCCGTCCATGCCGGTTTCCATCTCACGGCTCGTATCGGCACTCGCGACCAGGACTTGAGCCGGGGGCGCCCGAACTGCGCGGGTAGACTCGGGCGGCCTTTGGTACTGAGCGACCGCAGCATCCGGGACGAGATCGAGGCCGGCCGGATCGTGATCGAGCCGTACGACCCGGATCAGATCCAGCCGTCCAGCGTGGACGTGCGCGTCGACAGGCGCTTCCGCGTCTTCCACAACGCGCGCTACCCCTACATCGACGTGCGGCAGCCCATGGACGACCTGACCGAGCTGGTCGAGGTGCGCGACGGGGAGCCCTTCATCCTCCATCCGGGGGAGTTCGTGCTCGGCCAGACTCTCGAGACAGTCACCCTGCCCGACGACCTGGTGGCCAGGCTCGAGGGCAAGAGCTCCCTGGGGCGGCTGGGCCTGCTGATCCACTCGACCGCCGGCTTCGTCGACAGCGGCTTCTCCGGAAACCTGACGCTCGAGCTCTCCAACGTCGCGAACCTGCCGATCACGATCTACGAGGGCATGCCGATCGGCCAGATCTCCTTCATGCGCATGGACGGCCCGGTCGAGCGGCCCTACGGCTCGCGCGACACGCACAGCAAGTACCAGGGGCAGGCGGAGCCCACGCCCAGCCGCTTCTACCTCAACTTCGGCGAGCGCTCACGGCCATGATCCAAGCCGGCGGGCGCCGCGTATCCCGCCGGTACCATGACTCTTACCCGGACTTGAAGGAGGCTGGATGCCGCTAGGTATCGGCCCACTCGAGATCGTCATCGTTCTCATCATCGTGCTCGTCATCTTCGGGCCCAAGCGGCTTCCGGACCTCGGACGCTCGCTCGGCCGCGGCATGCGCGAGTTCAAGGACTCCGTGACGGGACAGGAGAAAGAAGAGCTGCCCGCGGCCAGCGAGCCCGTCCAGGCGCCTGAGCCCGAGAAGGCCCAGCCGGTCGCGGCAAGCCCGCCGACCGAGCAGAACCACTAGCCACCCGGATGCCCACGGTCGTGTCCCGCCTCCGACCGATCTCGCACGAGGAGCGGCTCACGGTCGTGGATCACCTCGACGAGCTCCGCTCCCGGCTCGTAGTCTCGCTCGCGGCGCTCGGTGTGGCGTTCGGGCTCTGCCTGTGGCAGAACCACCTGATCCTGGAGATCGTGAACCGGCCCCTCCCGGGGGGCACCAAGCCGCTCACCTTCGGAGTCACCGAGCCGTTCATGACCACGGTCACGAACGCGGGCTACGCAGCGCTGCTGCTCGCGCTGCCGGTGATCCTCTACCAGCTCTCCGCCTTCGTGCTGCCGGCGTTCAGCCGGGAGGAGCGGCGGGTTGCGCTGCCGATGCTCCTGATGATCCCCGTGCTGTTTGCCGCCGGAGTCGTGTTCTGCTACTTCGTCGTGCTGCCGCCCGCCACCGACTTCCTCCTGCATTTCAACGCCAGCCAGTTCAACGTCGAGGTGCGGGCGCGGGACTACTACAACTTCGTCACGCTCACCATGCTGGCGATGGGCCTGGGCTTCCAGGTGCCGGTGGCGATCCTCGCGCTGGTCAGGCTCGGCGTCACCTCGGTCGAGAAGCTGCGGCGCAACCGCCGTTACGCCCTGCTCGTGGTCGCGATCGTCGCGGCGCTGCTGCCGACGATCGACCCGGTCAGCATGCTGATCGAGATGGTCCCCCTGCTCCTGCTCTACGAGCTCAGCATCGTGCTCGCCCGGCTGCTCGGCGGCCCGCGCGAGCCCGTGGAGCGGATGGCGTCCGCCGAAGGCTCGTAGCTCCGGTCCAGCTAGCCTTCGCGCCGTGCTCTTCGACCTGCGTGGTAGGCGGCGGCGGGCAGTACAGGCCACCTACCTGACCCTCGCCGTGCTCATGGGCGGCGGCCTCGTCTTCTTCGGCATCGGCGGCGGCACCAACGGCGGGCTCCTGGACGCCTTCAAGGGCGGCGGGGGCGGAGGCGGCAACGACCTGACGAAGAAGCGGATCGGCCGCAACGAGAAGCGGGTCACGCGCGATCCGCGAGACACCGCCGCGCTGGCGGAGCTCGTTCGCGACAACTACCAGCTCGCCACGGCGCAGACGACGTCGAGCTCGACGAGCTTTCCAAAGGACGCGAGGGACGAGCTCGCCTCGGCCGCGAGCTGGTGGCAGCGCTATCTGAAGGCGGCAGGTCGGCCGGACGAATCCCTCGCGCGGCTCGCGATGCGGATCTACGTGCCGGGCGCGCTCAACAAGCCCAAGCAGGCCGAGCAGGCGGCGCTGGTGGTCGCCGATGCCACGAAGAACCCCAACGACTACCTCCAGCTCGTCGGCCTCGCGTCGCTGGCCGGAGACGCCAGGACCGCCGACCTGGCGACGCAAAAGGCCGTGGACCTGGCTCCGAAGAGCCAGCGCGATCAGGTCAGGCTGCAGGCCAAGCAGCTCAAGAATCCTCAACCGCAGCCCCAGCCCCAGGGCGGCTGAGTAGATTTCCGACTGCAGGTTCCGCCCAACGCAAGGGAAGAGCTAGGAGAAGCGTGAACTTCCAGATCAACGACGAGGAGATCGACGACGCGACGCATGTCATCGAGCTCGGGGGAGAGGTGGACCTCTACGCCGCGCCGGAGTTCAAGGAGCGGATGGTCCAGCTGATCGAATCCGGCAAGAAGCAGATCGTGGTCGACCTGTCGAAGGCGACCTTCATCGACTCGACCACGCTCGGCGTGCTCGTCGGCGGAGTGAAGCGGTTGCGCCCGGCGGGCGGCTCGCTGGCGCTCGTGTGCACGGACGACAACATCACGAAGATCTTCGAGATCACCGGCCTCGACCGTGTCTTTCCGATTCACGGCTCGCGCGACGAGGCCCTGGCGGCGGTCAGCTCCGGGGCGTCCGAATAGCCCCGGACGCGCCGGGATCCGTTTTCTAGAATCGCCGCGGGGCCGTTAGCTCAACTGGTAGAGCAGGAGACTCTTAATCTCAAGGTTGAAGGTTCGAGTCCTTCACGGCCCATAAGCGCTTGCCCGTCGCCCCGGGCGCTCAAGGCGACACGCCCTCCAGCCGAAGCCCCCCGTATGGGTATATCGGGGGGCAGCCGCCTCCGGGGGGACCTTCGGGCCGTCTTCTCCAGCGAAAACCAGTTCCGCGGCGCCGACATCGCGCTCGCGCGACGCTTCACGCGCATCGGTTGGCTGCTCGCGGTCGTGGTCGCCTATTCGATGTTCCCCTTCTACCCGCCGACGCAGGCGATCGGCGCGGTCGGGTGGCTGGTCCCCGCCGGCTTCCTGCTGCCGACCTCAGCCCTTCTGTATCTGCTCTTCAAGCACGAGGAGCGCCTGAGCTTCAACGGGCTGCTCGTGACCTCCTACATGGGCCTCGGGATGGTGGTGGTCGAGCAGTGGCTGGCCGGCGGCCTGCCCGCTCCCTACCACGAGCTCTATCCGTTCATGGTCTGCGCGGCCGCCGCCGTGCACCCGCCGCGGCGCTTCCTCCCGTTCATGGCCGTCATGTGCGCTGCCGTCGTCCTGCCGGAACTGGGCCGCGCAGCGCCCGCCCAGATCGGAGACCTCGTCGCCGAGCTCGCGCTATGGCTTGGCGCCTCGCTGTTCGTCATGGCCGTGATGTTCAACCTGCGACGGCACCGCGCGGAGCTCCAGGCGGACACGGCCGAGGCACGCGAGCTCGCGCGCGTGGACGCGCTCACGGAGCTCGGCAACCGGCTTGCGTTCGATGAGACCGTGACCGTCGAGCTGTCCCGCAGCGAGCGGACCGGGAAGCCGGTCAGCCTCCTCATCTGCGATCTCGACAGCTTCAAGGAGATAAACGACCGCCACGGCCATCTCACGGGCGACGACTGCCTGCGCCAGGTAGCCGCGGCGCTGCGGGCCGAGCTGCGGCTGGTGGACAGCGCCTTCCGCTGGGGCGGCGACGAGTTCGTGGTGATCGTCGCCGACACCGACGCCGGCGGCGCGCGACAGGTCAGCAGCCGGCTCGAGCGCGGCGTGCGCGAGGCCTGCAGGCGGCCGGACGGCGCGCCGCTGACGATCAGCTGCGGCACGGCTGAGCTGCGTGACGGCATGACCGGGCAGGAACTGCTGGCGGCGGCGGACCTCTCGCTGCGGGAGCACAAGCAGTACGTCTCGCAGCCGGCGCCGCGAGCGCCGCTCCGCTAGCCGCGACCATCGACCGCACGCGGCGCGCCAGCCTCAGGGGCGCCCGTTCTGCTATCCAGGCCCTATGACCGAGCTCGGCAGCCTGGACGGCGACATCCGGCCCGTCGCTGAGGTCTCCATCCCGGCCACGGACGAGGGCCTGCTCCGCGGCGACGGGGTGTTCGAGGTGATTCGCGTCTACCACGGCCGCCCGTTCGCGCTGTCCGAGCACCTCGAGCGGCTGCAGCGCTCGGCCGCCAATCTCCACCTGGAGCTGCCCGCTCCGCTGGGGGAGATCGAGAGCGAAACGCTGCGCCTGCTCGAGGCCCGCGGCGGCGGGGCCTTCGACGGCTGCCTACGGATCGTCCTGACGCGCGGCGGCCGGCGGCTGCTCCTAACCGAGCCGCTGCCCGCCGGACCGGAGCGCGCCCGGCTCGCGTTCGTGACCTTCGCCCCGACCAGGGTGCTGGACGGGATCAAGTCACTCTCCTACGGCGGCAACATGCTCGCATCGAGGCTCGCGCGCGAGCGCGGCTTCGACGAGGCCCTGCTCGTCACGCCCCACGGACGCGTGCTCGAGGCGCCGACCTCTTCGCTCTTCTGGGTCGACGGAGGCAGGCTCTGCACGCCCCCGCTCGACGAGCACATCCTGGCCTCGATCACGCGCGACAAGCTGCTGCAGTTGCTGGAGGTCGACGAGCGGCCATGCACGACGGAGCAGCTGCTGGAAGCTCGCGAGGCCTTCCTGGCCTCGACCACGCGCGAGGTGCAGTCGATCGCGGCGGTCGAGGAGCGGGAGTTCCCCGAGACCGGCGAGCTGACCCGCAAGGCCGCGGCGGCGCTGCGGGCCTTCATCGACGCGGAGCTGGGTTAGGAGGCGTCTCGGGGGCGCCCGTGCACCTGGTAGCTCACGTACCAGGCCAGGTGGCGGGCCATCCCGGTCGCCAGTCCGACGGCGCCGGCCGCCCCTCCAAGGAGCTTTCTAGCCATTGCTTTGCCCATGATAAGTCCGCTTTCGGCCTGCGGGGCCAATTCTAATGCGAATCGTCACAATCATCGGGAACAGGCCCCAGTTCGTGAAGGCGGCGGCGGTCTCGCGGCTCCTGCGCGAGCAGCACGAGGAGCTGATCGTGCACACCGGGCAGCACTACGACGACGAGCTTTCCCGCGTGTTCTTCGAGGAGCTCGGCGTGCCCGCGCCCGAGCGCGAGCTGGGCGCGGGATCGGGTACCAACACGGCTCAGACCGCGCGCATCCTGTCCGCCCTCGGGCCCCTGATCGACGAGCTCGGGCCGGAGCTGGCGCTCGTCTACGGCGACACCAATTCCACGCTCGCGGGCGCGCTCGCGAGCGCGCAGGCGGGCGTTCCGGTCGGCCACGTGGAGGCGGGCATGCGCTCCTTCGACCGCTCCATGCCCGAGGAGCTGAACCGCGTGCTGACCGACCACGCGAGCGACCTGCTCCTGTGCTCGACCGAGACCGCGGTCGAGAACCTGCGCCGCGAGTCCGTTCGCGGCGAGCTCCAGCTCGTGGGCGACGTCATGGCCGACGTCTCGCTCGCGTTCCGGGACATAGCCGAGGAGCGCTCCACGGCGCTCGAGGAGCGCGGGCTCGAGCCCGGCTCGTATCTGCTCGTGACCGCCCACCGGGCGGGCAACGTGGATCCACCCGGACGGCTGCGGATGCTGGTCGAACTGCTCGAGGCGCTGCCCCAGCCGGCCGTCTTCCCCGTCCACCCGCGGACACGGGCGCGGCTCGAAGCGGAAGGCCTCTGGGAGCGCCTCGAGAGCGCGCCCGGGCTCGAGCCCGCGCCGCCGCTCGGCTACCTCGACTTCCTCAAGCTCGCGCGGCACGCGGCCGCGGTCCTGACGGACTCGGGCGGCGTTCAGAAGGAGGCCTACCTGCTGGGCGTGCCGTGCGTGACGCTGCGCGAGCGCACCGAGTGGGTCGAGACGGTGCAGGCGGGCTGGAACGTGCTGGTGGACCTCGACCGCGACGCGGCCCTCGCGGCCCTCGATCGGCGGCCGCCTGCCGAGCGGCCCGAGCTCTACGGCGGCGGGCACGCCGCTGAGCGGGTCCGCGACGCGGTGTCGGCCTACACTCCCGGCCGATGAGGCCCCGGCTGTGAGCGACGCTCCGCTGCGGGTCGGGGTGGTCGGCCTCGGCTACTGGGGCCCGAACCTGGCCCGCAACTTCGACGCCCTCGGGGAGGCCGAGCTGGGCGGGATCTGCGACGCGTCGGAGCCCGCCCTGGAGCGCTGGGGGAAGGCGTTTCCCGGGGCGCGCGCAACGGCCGACCTCGACGAGCTGCTCTCCGACCCCGGGCTGGACGCCGTCGTCGTCGCGACGCACGTGCCCACCCACGCCGAGCTGGCGCAGCGCGTGCTCGATGCCGGAAAGCACTGCTTCGTCGAGAAGCCGCTGGCTCAATCGGTCGACGAGGCCGAGCATGTCGTGGAGGCGGCGCGCGCCTCCGGCCGCGTGCTGATGGTGGGCCATCTGCTCGAGTACCACCCCGGCGTCGACAAGCTCAAGGAGCTGGTGGACGCGGGGGAGCTCGGCGAGCCCCGCTACGTCTACTCGAACCGACTCAACCTGGGCAAGCTGCGGGCCGACGAGAACGCCCTCTGGTCGCTCGGAGCGCACGACGTCTCGGTCGTCCTCCGCCTGGCGGGCGAGGAGCCCAGCGAGTGCCGGGCGGTGGGTGAGGGCTACATGCGCGAGGGCGTCGAGGACGTGGTCTTCTGCTACCTGCGCTTCCCCTCGGGGCTGGCGGCGCACCTGCACCTCTCCTGGCTCGATCCCCACAAGGAGCGGCGCTTCACGGTCGTGGGCGCGCGCAGGATGGCGACCTTCGACGACATGGAGATCGAGCGCAAGGTCACGGTCTACGACAAGGGGTTCGACGAGGACTTCTCCTCCTACGGGGAGTACATCGCGCGGTCGGGGGACATCTGGAGCCCGCGCATCCCGAACGACGAGCCCCTGCGGCTCGAGTGCCGCCACTTCCTCCAATGCATCCGCGACGGCGCCGAGCCGCGCTCCGGAGCAGAGAGCGGGCTGCGCGTCGTTCGCGTGCTCGAGGCGCTCCAGCGCTCGCTCGAGGAGAGCTCGCGTGCTGCAGCCGTCTGAGCGCGCCCCCGGCCTGCTGCTGGGGGAGGGCGTCGAGCTGCCGGAGGACGTCGAGCTGGGCGGGCACGTGGTCGTCCACGCCGGCACGCGCGTCGGCGCCGGCGTCCGTATCCAGGACGGGGTGGTGCTGGGCAAGCCCGCCGCATTCGGGCCACACTCGGCGGCGTCCCGTGAGGATCCACCCGGTCTCGAGGTGGGCGACGGAGCCGTGATCGCGGCCGGCGCGGTGGTGACCGCGGGGGCACGCATCGGCCGACGCGCGTTCGTCGGCGACCAGGCGCACGTCCGGGAGCGGGCCGTCCTGGGCGAGGAGGCGGCCATCGGCCGGGGCTCCCAGGTCGACTTCGACGTGAGCGTCGGCGCCAGGGTCCGCGTGCAGAGCTCCTGCTACCTCGCGGCGACGAGCGTCGTCGAGGAGGACGTGTTCATCGCCCCCGGCGTGGTCACGACGAACGATCGCCACGCGAGCCGGCACGGCCCCGACTACGAGCTCGAGGGCGTGCGGCTGCGGCGTGCCTGCCGGATCGGCGGCGGCGCCGTGCTGCTGCCGGGGGTCGAGGTCGGCGAGGAGGCGCTCGTCGCCGCGGGCGCGGTCGTCACCCGTGATGTCCCGCCACGCGCCGTCGTGATGGGCGTACCCGCGCGTCGGGTGCGCGAGGTGCCGGACGAGGAGCTGCTGGAGCGGCCGCGGTGAGGCGCGGGCGCCGAGGCTGGCGCGCCGCCGATCGCACGACCCTGTTGCTCGGTGCGGTCGCGACGGGCGCCACCGGAGCCGTGGTCGCGGGCGAGATAGCCCGCGTGTGGCGCCGCGGCTCCGCCCCGTTGCCGAGCGAGGCGCCTGACCTGCTCGTCGCGGCGGAGGAGGCCGTCGCCGAGACGGCGGAGGTGGCGCGGGCCGGCTACGCGGAGGTCTCGACGCGCGAGAACGCCACCTTCAACATGCTCTCGTCCTTCGTCACCACCTTCGCCCTCGCCCGCCTGATCACCCATCGCTTACGCAGCCGCAAGCGGGTCGGGCCGTTCCGGGACCTGATGGTGGGCCGCCGCCACATCCACCACTTCGTGCCGGGGATCGTGTTCGCCTTCGCATCGGGCGCGGCGGCGATCCTGACGCGCGACGAGGGACTCGAGCCGAAGCTCGCGGTCCCGTTCGGCGTCGGCATGGGGCTGACCCTGGACGAGTCGGCCCTGCTGCTCGAGTTCGACGACGTCTACTGGTCGGAGGAGGGCGTGCTCAGCGTGCAGATCACGCTGGCGGTGACCGCCTTCCTCGCCGCCTTCGCGCTGGGCGTCCGCTTCCTGCGCCGCGGGGAGCAGGTCGTGCTCGACAGCGCCCGCTGAGGGGCTCGGCGCGGCCTACGCCGCTGCGGGGCGAAGCCGCTCGGAGGCGGCTGTCCAGATCATCTCGTCGCGGGCCGGGCCGACGCCGATCATCACCACCGGGATTCCCAGGAAGTCGGAGATGAAGTCGAGGTAGCCCTGGGCGGCCTTCGGCAGCTCGTCGATCGAGCGCGCGGCCGACACGTCCTCGTGCCATCCGGGCAGCTCGATCAGCTCGGAGCTCGCCTTGTGCAGGATCGACTGGTGGTAGGGGAACGAGTCGAACAGGGCGCCCTCGGGCCCGCGGTAGCGCAGGGCCACGCGCAGCGGGTCGATCCCGGTGAGGACGTCGAGCTTCGTGACCACGAGGCCGGTCATGCCGTTGATGCGCGCCGCGTAGCGCAGGGCGACCAGGTCGAGCCAGCCGGTGCGGCGGGCCCTCCCCGTGGTGGTGCCGAACTCGCCGCCCGCCTCGCGCATCCGGACGCCGAGCTCGTCGTGCAGCTCGGTCGGGAAGGGGCCGGCCCCGACGCGCGTGGCGTACGCCTTCGCCACGCCCCACACCTCGTCGATGTCCTTCGGCCCGACGCCCGCGCCCACGCAGGCGGCGCCCGCGACCGGGTTCGAAGAGGTCACGAACGGATAGGTGCCGTGGTCGATGTCGAGCATCGCGCCCTGCGCCCCCTCGAACACGACCAGGCCGTCCTCGGCGAGCGCGTCCCAGGCGATCGGGGCGGTGTCGGAGATGTAGGGCTCCAGCCGGTGGCCGTAGGTGCGGTACTCCTCGGTCATGGCGTGCAGGTCGAGCGCGGGGTCCTTGGCGAACGGCCGTAGGCTGAGCCGCTTGGGCTCGAGCGCGGCCATGATCTTCTGCTTCAGGATCTTCTCGTCGAGCAGGTCCTGCATGCGGATCCCGAGCCTGGCGGCCTTGTCCGCGTAGCAGGGGCCGATGCCGCGCCGCGTGGTGCCGATCTGAAGCTCGCCCAGCCTGGCCTCGCCCGCGTGGTCGAGCATCAGGTGGTAGGGCATGATCAGGTGCGCGTTGGCGGAGATCCGCAGCCCGCTGACGTCGACGTTCCGCCGCCTGAGCGCCTCGATCTCCCCGATCAGGACCTTCGGGTCCACCACCACGCCGTTCCCAATCGCGCAGGTGGTGTCCGGGTAGAGGATTCCGGACGGGATCAGGTGGAACTTGTAGACCTCGTCGCCGCGGACGATGGTGTGGCCGGCGTTGTTGCCGCCCTGGAAGCGGATCACGAGATCGGCCCGCTCCGCGAGCAGGTCAACCACCTTGCCCTTGCCCTCGTCGCCCCACTGGGCGCCGACGATCACCACTCCTGGCATGACGCTTTCGAGTGTAGGCCCGTCGGCGGTCTAGGCGCCGCCGACGGTCACGCGGAGGTCGGGTCCCATGATGGGTATCGGCTCGCCGCAGGTCTCGCTGAGGCGCGAGACGGTGCGCTCGCCGAGCTGGTCGCGGAGCTGGTCGAGGCCGAGATTCGTGGTGACGACCATCGAGCGGCCGTTCTGCCAGCGCTCGTTGACGATCGAGTAGAGCTGCTCCAGGACCCATTCGGTGCTGCGCTCGGCCCCGAGATCGTCCAGGTGGAGCAGGTCCACGGCACAGAGGCGCCGGAACAGCTGCATGTAGGAGTCCCCGGAGTCGCGGTCGTAGGTCTCCTTGATCTCGGCCAGCAGGCGCGGCACGGAGTAGATGGCGACCGAGCGCTCGGCCTCGAGCGCCAGCTTCGAGACCAGCATGGCGAGGGACGTCTTGCCCGTGCCGACGTCGCCGAAGAACCACAGTCCGTCGCCCGCGTCGATGCGCTCGTCGATGCGGCGGACGAACTCCCTGACGTGGCGCAGCACGAATGGATCGAGGTCGCAGATGGGCTTGCGGTCGAAGGAGACGCCCCGAAAGCGCTTGGGGATCCCGCTCCCGAGGCGCCGGGCGGAGCGGCGCGCGCGCCGTTCACGGCAGCCGCACGGCCGCGCCACGTTCGTCTCCTCGTCGAGGAGCCAGCCGCTGCCGTCGCACTCTCCGAGCGCGCACGTGTCCGGCCGCTCGTAGCCCGGCTCGCGTACCGGACGGAGCACCTCAGCCGCTCCCGTTCTGCTGCACCGGCAGCTCGCTCGTCGGCTCGCGGTACAGGTTCGAGAACTTGGGATAGCGCGGCTGGAAGGCGAGCATCAGGTCGCGCGTCGGGCCGTTGCGGTGCTTGGCGACGATCACGTCGGCCTCTCCCTGGCGGGTCGAGTCGTGGTCGTAGTACTCCTCGCGGTAGATGAACATCACGACGTCGGCGTCCTGCTCGATCTGGCCGGACTCGCGCAGGTCCGACAGCATCGGGCGCGGCGGATTGCGCGACTCGACGGCGCGCGAGAGCTGCGAGACGGCGATCACCGGGACCTCGAGCTCGCGGGCGAGGATCTTGAGCCCGCGGCTGATCTGCCCGATCTGCTCGACGCGGCTGTCGGAGCGGCCGTCGGGGCGCATCAGCTGCAGGTAGTCGACGATGACGAGCCCGAGGCCGCCCTCGTGTCGGGCGTGCAGCCGCCGGGCCTTGGCCCGCAGCTCGAGCACTCCGATGTCGCTCGAGTCGTCCACGTAGAGCGGCGCCCGTGCCAGCTTCTCGACCGCCTTCAGGACCTTCGGCCAGCGGTCGGCCTTGACCCGTCCCTTTCGCAGCTCGTCGCTCGACAGCTTCGCCTGCGAGGCGATGAAGCGGTGGGCGAGCTCGGTCTCCGACATCTCGAGCGAGAACAGGGCCACCGGCAGCCCGTGCTGCACCGCCGCGTTCTCGGCGATGTTGGTGGCGAGGGCCGACTTGCCCATGGACGGACGGGCAGCAAGCACGACCAGGTTGCCGGGCTGAAAGCCGCCGGTCAGGTCGTCGATGTCGGTGAACCCCGACGGCGTGCCGGTCAGGCCCACGTCCTTGCGAGAGAGCTCCTCGAGCTTGTCGATCTCCTCGTGGAGGACGTCCTCGATCGACTTCATCTCGCCGCGGCCGTCCTCGTGGCCGATGCGGAAGAGCGTGGCCTCGGCCCGCCCGATCAGCTCGCGGGGATCGCCCGGCCGCGATATCGCCTCCTCCTGGATCTCGCGCGTCGTGTCGAGCAGCCGTCGGAGGATCGCGTAGTCCTTGACCCGGCGTGCGTAGTCGATGAACGCGCCGGCCGCGGGGACCACGGTCGGTAGCGAGTGGATGTAGTCCTGCCCCCCGGCCTCGTCCAGCTCGGCCGCGCGCTTCAGGTCGTCGCAGACCGTGAGCGTGTCGACGGCCTCCGGCTCGGCGCGGCCCTTGAGCCGCACCATCGAGCGAAAGATCAGCTGGTGGCGGGGGCGGTAGAAGTCCTCGGGGGTCAGCCCTACCTCGAGCACCACGCGGTCGAGCGCCGCCTCGGTGAGCATGATCGAGCCGAGCACGGCGACCTCGGCCTCCAGGTTGTGCGGAGGGACGGCCCCGGCGGTCTCGGGTGGGGCGGAGACGGCCATAGCCCGCTCTATGAGCTACCGGGGCGCGAGAAGATTCGCAGCGTCACGGGTCACGCTTGCGGGGTGACGATGGTCTTTATCTCGGCGCTCACGCCGTCGGCCACCTCGACCTCGACCATGTGCGTGCCGGTCGTCCGGATCGGCTGGTCGAGCCGGATGCGGCGCTTGTCGAGCCTTAGGCCGCGGGCCTGCTTGACGGCGTCGGCGATCTCCTGGGCGGTGACCGAGCCGAAGAGCCGCCCGTCCTCGCCCGCCTGGTGCGAGAGCGTGAGCACCGTCCGGCGGAGCAGGGCCGCGGTCTCCTGGGCCTGCTCGGCCTGCTCGGTGGCCGCCCGCTCGGCGGCTTCGAAGCGACGCTCCGCCTCCGCGATTGAAGCCGTGGTGGCCGGCTGGGCGAGCTTGCGCGGTACCAGGTAGTTGCGCAGGTAGCCGTCGGAGACGTCCACGACCGTCCCGCGCTCCCCGAGCGTCTCTACGTCTTTCAGGAGAATCGCCTGCGCCATTCTCAGACCCCTCGGTGATGCGAAAACCGAGCCAGGCAAGGAAGCAGGGGCGAAGCTTTGGTGGGCCAAAGCGAGGCCCGATGACGCCGCCTGGCGACGGTTTGCAGCCTCACCGATCTGAGACGTACGGGAGGAGGCCGATCTCCCGCGCCCGCTTGACCGCCCGCGCCAGCTGGGCCTGGTGGCGACGGCAGGCGCCCGTGACCCGCGAGGAGCGGATCTTGCCCTTGTCGCTGATCGCGCGCCGCAGCGAGCTGACGTCCTTGTAGTCGACGACGTCCAGCTTGTCGCGGCAAAACGGGCACGACTTCCGCCGTCCGCCTGGGCCGCCGGGCTTGCCGCGCCTGGGTCGCCGTTCGCGTCCACCACCGCCTCGCTGCTTGGCCACTTACGCTTTCGTCCTCTACGTCGGGGTCAGAAGGGGATGTCGTCGTCCGAGCTCCCGGCTCCGGCGGGCGCCTGCTCGAAGTCTCCGGTATCCGCGGGGACATCGCTCTGCGGCGTGAAGCGCCCCCCGTTCTCGGCGCCGTCGCGCGAGCCGAGGAACTGGACGGAGTCGGCAATGATATCCACCGCCTGGCGCTTGTTCCCGTTCTGGTCCTCCCACTCGCGCCACTCGAGCCGCCCGTCGACCGCCACCGGGCGCCCCTTCTGGAGGTAGGTGGCGCAGTTCTCGCCCTGCGCGCCCCAGACCGTGACGTCGAAGTAGTTGGGCTTGTCGACCCACTCGCCCGAGGCGCCGTCTTTGCGGCGGGTGTTGCAGGCTACGCGGAGCTTGCACACGGACATCCCGCTCGGGGTGTTCCGCAGCTCGGGGTCCCGTGTGAGGTTCCCCGTGAGCACGACTCTGTTGATGTTGGTGGCTGCCATTTTGCTTCCTCCTGGCTTGGCGGACGGCTGGATGAGTGGGTCAGGCGAGGGTACATAGGCAGTCGGAGCGTCTGGTCGCTCGCTCGCAGGAAGTTGCAGCAATGTGCGGGGCTTTTCGCGGAGCCGTGATCCAGGTGCCCTCGCGCGTCACCTGCAGCGCACGCCGCCCCGGTCCAGGACGCGGCCGCCGGCGCTCACGAAGGCGAAGCGGGCCCGCCCCGGACTCAGGCGCAGGCGGAGCGCTCCCTCGGCGCGGTCGTTGCCCCAGGTGAGCCGCGGGTAGCCCCGATCGAGCGCGTAGCGGCTGCGGCCGCCGGCACCCGCTATCAGGGTGGTCGTGCCACCGATCCGTCGCAGGCGCTGCAGATCGTGGTCGTGCCCGTTCAGCACCAGGCGGACGCGGCCCCGCACGGCCCGCCACAGCGGCTCCAGGTCCGGCGCGTCCCCGTGCAGGCCGGCGCTGAAGCGGGGGCGGTGCCAGTAGGCGATGCGGCAGTCGCCGCCGCCGCGCAGGCGGCGGCGAACCCAGCGGAGCTGGCGGCGGAAGGACCGGCCCCGCAGCTCGGAGTTGAGGCTGATGAGGCGCCAGCCGCCGGCCCTGAAGGAGTAGTAGCCCGGCCAGCGCCGCCCGAGCGCCCGGCGCCAGTAGGGGAAGTAGCCGTGTCGGGCGAGTGGCCAGTCGTGGTTCCCCGGGGTCGGCCGCGTCCTGCGGGCGAGCGCGCCGTAGAGCGGCGCGTAGTTCCGGCGGAAGTCCTCGGCCGTCCCGTGCTCGTAGACGTCGCCCAGGTACAGGAAGCGGCGGGGATGGGCGGCCCGGACGCGCCGCGCGAGGCGGCGGGCGGCAGGCCGGTCGATGCCGGCGTCCCCGACGGCCCACACCGAGGCGTGCGGGCGTCGCTCGGCCGAGCTCTGCCCGGCCGGCGCCAGCAAGCCGGCCAGCAGCGCGATGAGCACCATCGGCAGCACTCCGCGAGCGTAGCCCCCGGGTCGACCCGGCTCGAGCAGCGCGCGCCGGGCGGGTTACTCGGGCGCGGGCGCTTCGGCGGCGGGTGCTTCTGTTTCCTCGGCGGCAGGTGCCTCGGCCTCGGCGGCTTCGGCGTCCGGTGCGGGCGCGTCGGCCGCGGCGCGGGCCGCGACCTTGCCCTCCGGCTCCCGCTCCTCGCGCGGGCGCCGCTCCTGGCGGTCGGGCGAAGGCGGCGGCTCGGCCTCGCCCTGGAGCCGGATGATCCGGAAGCGCAGCACGCCGTCCATGATCTTCAGCCGCTGCCCGAGCCGCTCGAGCACGTCGTTGCCGGCCCGGAACTGGAACAGGTGGTACTCGGCCTCGGGACGATGGTCGATCTCGAAGGCGAGCCGGCGGACCCCCCAGTCGTGGGCCCCTACGAGCTCACCGCCGGAGGCGATCATCTGCTCGACCTCCGACAGGGCCGCGGAGCGGCGCTCCTCGGGGGCGTCGGCGTCGATCAGCACCATCAGGTCGTACGTGCCGGGCATTGCGGCGGCGGACGATAGCGGCCCCCGGGGGGCGAGCGCCGGAAGCGCCCCGCTTAGGCGGAGGTGGCACGGCGGCGGGCACGCGGCGTCCCGGCGCTCCTGCGCCGGGTGCGATGGGGCAACGTCGGAAGGCTGGCCGCGCTGCTCGCCGCCGCGGCCGCCATCGTGGCCGGCCCGCGCGCGTGCGGGAGCTCCACAGCGCCCCGGAGCGAGGACGGCGAGGATTCGCCGACGGGGCTTCCGCCGCCGGCTCCCCGGCCCCTTCCAGGCACGGGCCACGAAGCCCCACGGCGCCGGCGACGATCCCGCCGGAATCACCGCCGCGCCCTCTCCCCACCCGAAGGTCGCCGCCGTGCTCAGGGGAGAGCGGCGTCGCGACCGCCGGCGCCCAGGACGGGCGCGCCGCGGCGGGCCGTACCCGCGCCGGCTCCCACCGCGCCGGCTCCCCGGGGCCCCGCACCGCCCCAGGCGGGCGAGTTCACGCCCGACCCCCCTCCGTGACCCCCACCGCCCTACGAGGCGACAGGCGCCCGGCCCATGCGCTTGGCCTCGATGTCGGACAGCTGGTCGTCCACCCAGTCGCCCGGGTCACGGGCGGTGACGATCCGCTTCAGGCCCTGCGCGCGCCAGGAGCGCTCCTCCGAGCTCATGGTCAGCGCCCGGTGGATCGCGTTCGCCTGCTCCTGGACGTCGAAGGGGTTGACCGACAGCGCGAAGTCGGCCAGCTCCTCGTGGGCCCCGGTGTTCTCGGACAGCAGCGAGACGCCGTTTCGCTCGTTGACGAGCGGACCCTCCTTCGCGATCAGGTTCATGCCGTCGAACATCGCGTTGACCATCAGCAGGTCGTAGTGCTTGTAGGCGGCGATCGCCTCCTCGAGGTTCTCGCGCAGGCGAAGCTCGATCGGCATCCAGTCGGTGGTGCCGTGGCGGTGGTTGACGACCGCCACGAGCGCCTCGATCCGCTCCAGGTACTCCGCGTACTGGGGCACGTCCTGGCGCGAGGGGATCAGGTGGGCGATGAAGGTGACCTGCTCGTGGAACTCCGGGTGCTGCTCCAGGAAGAGGTCGAAGGCGGTGAAGCCGCGCAGGATGTTCTTCGACAGGTCGGCCCGGTCGACGCGCAGGATGAGGTACTCGCGGCGGCGGCGCAGGATCTCGCGCTCGTGCTGCAGCACCTCCGGCGACTGGGCGGTGCGCTCGAAGCTCGCGGCGGAGATGGGGAGCGGATACGAGCGCACCCACACCTCGCGGCCGTCCGGGCCCACCACGACGCCGGCGCGCTCGTCGACCTCGAGGTCGAACAGCTC
>JBHELQ010000024.1:0-4145 GCA_046262995.1 Thermoleophilaceae bacterium | reverse complement strand
CGGCGGGGCGGGACGGCCGCGGCCATGCGGTCGAGCCGCCGAGGCACCCGGCGCAGCCTGGCGACCAGGTCGAGCAGCCGGTCGCTCCAGCGCAGCGGCACCGAGCGGCGCGGACCGGCGAAGCCCACCCGCCCCGAGAGGAATGTCTCGGGCCGCGCGCCGCGAGTCACCGGGGGCGGACCGCCTCGACCGTGCGGCCGAGCGAGTGCGCTCCCATCACGAGTCCCTGGGGGCAGCCGCGGCGCAGCGTGTGCCAGCCGCAGCCCGCCACCACCCGCAGCTCGCGCGCCAGGCTCGGCTCGATCCCGCGACGGCTGTCGAAGTGGCGCACGGCGCGCCCCCGCGCGTAGGCCGCCCGCATCAGCGGGCGAAGTCGTGCGTCGTCACCCTCGCGCCGGTGGTCGAGGCCGGCGTCCGCCAGGTAGTGGATCCGACCGCCGGCGCCGCGCAGCCGCTCGAGCCACTCCTGCTCCTCGCCGCCGCCCTGCAGGCTCTCGTCGAAGTCGCCGACACGCTCGAAAGCCGAGCGCCGGGCGCCCATGTTCGCCGACCAGACGACCTCGCACTCGCGGTCCTCCTTCCCCAGGTCGAGCGCTGTGATCGGCGGGTCCTCGCGGCCGCAAGCCCTGGGGGTGGGCCCCTCGAGCCGAGGCCTTATCGGGCCGCCGAAGGCCTCGCTCTCGTGGTAACGGCGAGCGCCTTCGAGGTAGGCGCCGAGCCAGCCCGGCGGAACCTCGACGTCGTCGTCGATGAACAGGACGAGCTCGCCCTTCGCCTCCCGAAGGCCGCTGTTGCGGGCGGCGTTCGCGCCCCGGCGCTCGGCGTGGCTGAGGCAGCGCACTCCGCGCCGCTCGCAGGCCGGGCGGGTGGCGTCGGCGGCGGCGTCGTCGACCACCAGCACCTCGTACGGCTCCGCGGCGTCCTGGGAGGCCAGCGAGTCGAGCGTCACCTCGAGATAGGCGACTCTCCCCACCGTGGGGATCACGATCGAGGCCGCGGGCGCGTCCATCGGGCCGCTAGGTTAGCCGCGCCCCATGGCCCGGCCGCGCATCCTGGTGCTGCACAACCGCTACCGGATCAAGGGCGGCGAGGAGCGCTCGGTGGAGCTCCAGCTGCGGGCGCTCGCGCGGGCCGGCGTCGAGCATCGGCTACTGGAGCGCCGCTCGCGCGACACCGGCCGCGGCCGGGCGGCGGGCGCGATGCTGATCGCCGGCGAGCGGCCCGACGAGGTGGGTCGGGCGGTGCGCGAGCTCGGCGCGGACGTCGTGCACGTGCACAACATGCAGCCGCTGTTCGGCCCGCGCTCGCTCGAGGCGGCCCGCGAGGCCGGAGCCCGAGTGGTCATGCACCTGCACAACGCTCGGCTCTTCTGCGCGATCGGCGTGGCCGCGCGCGACGGCGGCCCCTGCTTCCGCTGCCGCGGACGCCTGACCCTTCCCGGCCTGGTCCTGAACTGCCGCCAGTCGCTCCCCGAGGCCGCCGTGTACGCGGCGGCGCTGTCGCTCCAACAGCCGCGCGTCTTCGGTGCCGTCGATCGCTTCCTGGCGCCCAGCGGCTACGCCGTGGGCCAGCTGGCCAAGCTCGGAGTCCCAGCCGAGCGCCTCGAGCCGCTCCCGCACTACCTGCCGGACGGTGCCTTCGCCGAACGCTCGCGGGCCGACGCGGGCCGCTACGCCCTGGTCGCAGCGCGCCTCGCGCCCGAGAAGGGGATCGATACGGCGATCGAGGCGGCCGCCGCGGCCCAGGTGCCGCTGAAGGTCGCCGGCGAGGGCCCCGCCGAGCCGGAGTTGAGAGAGCTGGCCCGGCGCCTGCGGGCGCCGGTCGAGTTCCTCGGGCGGGTGGGCGCCCGGGAGGTTGCCCCATTGCTCGCGGGGGCCGGCGCGCTCGTGCTCTCCTCGCGCTACCACGAGTTCTCCCCTTACGCCGTGCTCGAAGCGATGGCGGTCGGCGTGCCGGTGGCCGCGACCCGCATGGGCGGCATGCCGGAGCTGGTGGGGGCGGACACGCTCGTGCCCGTCAACGACGCGCCGGCGCTGGCCGATCGGCTGGGCCTCCTGTGGGAGGACGCGGACCGCCGTCGCGAGGAGGGGGAGGCGGTCCTCGAACGCGCTCGCGCGCGCCACTCCGAGGCGCGTTTCACCGAAGGTCTCGCGAGCGTCTACGAGCGCGTGCTGAGCGGCTGAGCGTTCAGCCACCCGCGGCCAGCCGCGCGCGCCAGTGGTCGAGCGCGTCGCCGACGGTCCGCTCGAGGGGAATCGCGGGCCTCCACCCCGACGCCCGCTCGAGGCGCTCGGCGCTGCCGCGGACCTCCAGGACCTCGTGCGGCCGCAGGCGGGCCGGATCGAGCTCCTGGCGCACGGGAATCCGCGCGCAGCCGCGAACCAGCTCGACGAGCTCTCCGATGCGCACCGCACGGCCGCTACAGACGTTGTAGGCGCCGGCAGGGAGCTCCGCCGCCACCGCATAGGCGCGCACGACGTCGCGCACGTCGGTGAAGTCGCGCGCGGCGTCGAGGCTTCCGGTTCGCAGCAGGGCATCCTCCTTCCCGCCGGCCTCCGCTTCGGCCACCTGGCGCGTCAGCGTGCCAAGCACGTAGTCCTCGGACTGGCCGGGGCCCGCGTGGTTGAAGGCGCGCGTGCGCACGACCCGCAGCCCCTGGCTGTCGGCGTACTGGCCCCCGAGCAGGTCGCAGGCCGCCTTCGAGACCGCGTATGGATTCTGCGGGCGGAGCGGGGCCTCCTCGTCGACCGGCTGCGTCTCCGGGGGCCCGTACACCTCGCCGGAGCCGGCGAGCACCAGCGTGGCTTCACGCGCCTCCAACCGAAGCGCCTCCAGCAGGTTGGCCGCCATTGTGACGTTCTGAACCAGGGTCTCCGTGGGTCGTTCCCACGAGTGCTTGACGGAGGCTCGGGCCGCCAGGTGGCATACGACGGTCGGGCGCAGCTCGCGGATCGCCGCGCGCACGCCCTCGGCGTCGAGCAGGTCGAGCTCCGCGCGGCTCGGTGACACCGACGCCTGTCCCAGGGCGTCCAGGTGGTCAAGCAGGTGGCTACCGACGAACCCAGAGCCGCCGGTGACGAGCCACACGCGTCAGCCGGCCTGCTTCTGGGGCACGCCGCGCCCCAGCAGCTCGAGGTCCGCGTCGACCATCAGGCGTACGAGCCCGTCGAAGCGCACTCGCGGTTCCCAGCCGAGCTTCTCCCGCGCCTTCGAGTAGTCCCCGACCAGGTGCTCGACCTCCGCCGGGCGCAGGTAGCGCGTGTCCGTACGCAGGTGGTCGCCGGGATCGAGACCGACCTGATCGAAGGCCAGGTCCACGAGCTCCCTCACGCTGTTGGTCTGGCCCGTGGCGATCACGTAGTCGTCGGGCTCGTCCTGTTGAAGCATCAGCCACATCGCGTCGACATAGTCCTGCGCGTAGCCCCAGTCGCGTTCGGCGTCGAGGTTGCCGAGCCCCAGCTCCTGCTGCATGCCGAGCTTTATCGCCGCCGCTCCGTGGGTGACCTTGCGGGTCACGAATTCGAGCCCGCGGCGGGGGCTCTCGTGGTTGAAGAGAATCCCCGAACAGGCGAACAGGTCGTAGGACTCCCGGTAGTTCACGGTGATGTGGTGGCCGTAGGCCTTGGCCACGCCGTAGGGGCTGCGCGGGTAGAAAGGCGTCGACTCCCGCTGGGGAACCTCTCGGACCTTGCCGAACATCTCCGATGAGGACGCCTGATAGAAGCGCGCGTCGGGGGCCACCTCCCGCATCGCCTCGAGCATCCGCGTGACTCCCATCGCCGTGAATTCCGCGGTCAGCACCGGCTGGGACCAGGAGGCCGCCACGAACGACATCGCCGCCAGGTTGTAGATCTCGTCCGGCTCGGAGGCCCGTAGCACGTCGCCGAGCGAGCGCTGGTCGAGCAGGTCCCCGGTGTGGAGCGCGATGTCATCGCGGATGCCCTGAAGACGCTGGAAGGTCTCCGTCGAGGCGCGACGGACCATTCCGTGCACGTCGTAGCCCTTGTCGAGCAGCAGCTCGGCGAGGTAGCTCCCGTCCTGGCCGGTTATTCCGGTGATCAGCGCGCGCCGCTTCTCCACGGCCGGGACGCTACCCCACGGCAGCGCGGGATCTCACGGCCGCTGCGAAGCGAGCTCCTGCTCGC
>JBHELQ010000023.1:0-35919 GCA_046262995.1 Thermoleophilaceae bacterium | reverse complement strand
CCGCCCACGATCGCCACTCCGACCTCGATGCGCTCGTCCTCGGGATCGGTCGGCGCTCCGACGAACTCCTTCTCGGAGTCGACGGGCGGCGGGAACTCGATCGGTGCCGTTGGCACGGCCCGTTCAGCCGCCCTTCTTGCTCTTCACTGCCTCCGTGAGCTTGGGCAGGATCTTGTTCAGGTCACCCACGATTCCCAGGTCCGAGAACTCGAAGATCGGCGCGTTCTGGTCCTTGTTGATCGCGACGATGTTCTCCGAGTTCTGCATGCCCACCTTGTGCTGGATGGCCCCGGAGATGCCCGCGGCCAGGTAGAGCTTGGGCGCGACCGTCTTGCCCGTCTGCCCGATCTGGGCGGCGTAGGGGTACCAGCCCGCGTCGACCACCGCGCGCGTGGCGGCCACCGCGCCGCCGAGCGCCTCGGCCAGCTCCTGGCAGAGCTCGAAGCCCTCGGCCTTGCCCAGGCCGCGTCCGCCGGCGACGAGGATCTCGGCATCCTCGATGTTCACGTCCGCGCCGCGCTGCTCGCCGCGCTCGACCATCTTGGCCTTGGTTGAGTGCTCCTCCAGCTGCACGTCCACGTCCACGACGTCCGCGGAGCCGTCGCCCGACTCCTGGAGGTCGAACGCGTTCAGCCGGCCGATGATGATGCCCGGCTCGCCGACGTACCCGCAGTCGACGACGGCTGAGTCCTGGAGGATGGGCCGCACGGCCACGAGCTTGCCGTCCTGCGCCTTCACCTCGGTGACCTCCATCACCACGCCCCCGCCGAGCCGCGCGGACAGGCCGGCGCCGACCTCGAAGCCCAGCAGGCCGCCGCCGAAGAGGGCGTACTTGTAGCCCTCGTCCTGGATCACCTTGGCCATGGCGTCGACCACCGGCTGGGACAGGCCCTCGGGCGCGCGGGCCCGATAGACCTTCGAGGCGCCGTACTTGCCGAGCGAGGCGCAGAGCTCGTCGCTCAGGTCGTCGCCGTCGCCGACCACCACGGCGGCGGCCTCGCCGCCGATCTCCTTGGCCAGCTTGGCCCCCTCGGAGACGGCGCCGAGCGAGTTCTTGTTGAACTCGCCCTCGTAGTGAAGTGCGTAGGTGAGGATCGCGCTCATGTGATGCTCCTTTCGTGGCCAGCGTGCCCGTGGGGCGGCGCCAGGCCAAGCAGATCAAGGACGCAGGGTGAGTTCGGGCATGGAGTGCCCGGACGAACCCGAGGACGCAGAGGTGCGCCGGCATGGCGCCGCATCCACCGGTGCGGTGGTCGCGGAAGGAGCATCACGTCAACAGCTTCCTTTCCTCGAGCCAGGCCACGACCTTCTCGACGGTCTCGCCCGTGTCCTCGTCCTCGATGATCTCGCCGGCCTCCTTCTGCGGCGGCGGGTTGATCGACTCCACCGTGGTCTTCGAGCCCTGCTCGCCCACCTTGTCGGCCTCGATCCCGACGTCGGACGCGGCCTTCTTGTCGAGCTGCTTCTTCTTCGCGCCCATGATCGCCTTGAGCGAGGGGTAGCGCGGCTCGTTGATCGCGTCCCCGACCGAGATCACGGCCGGCAGCTCGACGTCCACCGTGTCGTAGCCGTACTCGGCCTGGCGCTCGCAGCGGATGCCCGAGTCGCCCTGGACCTCGATCTTGATCACCTGCGTCAGCGACGGCATCTTCAGGTGGTCCGCCACCACGGCGCCGATCGTGTAGCACTCGCCGTCATCGGACTGCTGGCCGAGGAGCACCAGCTCGGGGGACTCCGACTCCAGCACCTTGGCCAGCGCGTAGCCCGTGGCGCATACGTCGGACCCGGAGAGGGCGTCGTCGCTCAGGTGCACCGAGCGGTCGGCGCCGAGGGAGACCGCCTTGTGCAGCGCGCGAAAGGCCGACTCCGGGCCCATCGTGACCGCCACGATCTCGTCGACGTCGATCTGACCGCCCTCCCGAATCTGCATGGCGGCCTCGATGGCGTGCGTGTCGAAGGGATTCAGGTTCTTCTCGCCCGAACGGTCGAGCCGCTTGGAACCGGGGTCCATGCGCTTCTCGACCGCCGCGTCGGGCACCTCTTTCACGAGGACGCAGATCTTCAAGGGAGTCTCCTTCTTGCCGTTCTATCCGGGCCGGCGGCGGCCCGGGAATCCCGCTCTGGCGGCGAGGCGGCGGGATTGTATCGACCTGTTGACTGACGAGTCAGTCGCCCTCCTCAGGCGGGAGCGGACTCGCGGATGTAATCAACGATGCCCTGAACGGAGGAGCCCGGGGTGAAGATCTCGGCCACCCCCAGCTTCTTCAGCTCCGGGATGTCGTCGTTGGGAATCGTGCCGCCCACCACCACCACGACGTCCTCTGCCCCCTGGCCCTTCAGCAGCTCCATGACGCGCGGGACCAGCGTCATGTGGGCGCCCGAGAGGATCGACAGGCCGACGGCGTGGGCATCCTCCTGGAGGACGGTCTCGGCGATCTGCTCCGGGGTCTGGTGCAGCCCCGTGTAGATGACCTCCATGCCGGCGTCCCGCAGGGCGCGCGCGATGATCTTTGCGCCGCGGTCGTGGCCGTCCAGGCCCGGTTTGGCCACCACGACCCGGATCTTGCGCTGGCCGGCCCCGCGAGCCCCTGAGGGCTGGGCGGAACCAGCGGTGTCGGCGGCCTGCGCCATCGGCGCGGGAGTGTACTCGCGCCGGCGCGGGACAGGGCGGCCTCGGCTGTACCCATTCGGGGGGACATAGAACCTCAAGGTCTGCACGGCCGAGGCCGATGCAACACACATGATCGCGAGTGCCGCACCCGCGATGGGTGGGCTCAGGCGACTGTTCGCCAAGAAGGAAGACCCCTACGCCGGGGCTGACCTCGCCAACGCCAAGCGCTACGCGGGCTTCGTCTGGGTGTCCGCCGGCCTGATCGCGCTCGGGCTGCTCCCCTTCGCGCCGCCGACGGCGCAGATCGGCCCCGCGGGCTGGGCAGTCGTGGCCCTGCTGCTCACCGGCTCGGCGTTCCGCACCTGGCTGCTCTTCCGCCCCAACTCCCGGATCGACTTCGACGGGCTCTATGCCGGCAGCTACAGCGGGCTCGCGGCGGTGGCCCTGATGGTGTGGCTCACAGGCGGCCAGGGCTCGCACTTCGCCGAGCTGTACGCCCTCGGCGCCGTGTACTCGGCGGGTATCCATCCGCTCCGACGGCTCGTCCCCTACATGGCGCTCGTGACCATCGCAATGACGGCTCCACTCGCCTACGGGGGCTGGAGCAGGCACTTCCTGGCGGAGGCCCTGACTCAGCTGGGGGTCCTGACCACCCTCGTGATCGCGAACTTCGCGGCCATGTCGCGCGTTCGCTTCAGCCGCCAGGCGCTGCGGCTGCACGGCGAGCAGGCAGAGCGCCTGGCGCGGATCGACTCGCTGACCGGACTCGGCAACCGGCGCTCCTTCGACGAGCTGCTCGAGCGCGAGTTCGCGCGCACGAAGCGCAACGACGAGGCCCTCTCCCTGGTGGTGTTCGACCTCGACGGCTTCAAGCGCCTGAACGACGACTTCGGACACTCCCACGGCGACGAGTGCCTGCGCGCCGTCGCGGACGTGCTGAGAAGGGTCATGCGGCGCTCCGACCTCTGTTTCCGCTGGGGAGGGGACGAGTTCGCCGCGCTCCTGCCCCAGTCAGAGCTGCTGGGCTCGCAACTGGCAGCCGAGCGCGTCGGCTCCGAGCTCGACCGGCTCTCTCACCGCCTGGCCTCCCCCGTGACCGTCAGCTACGGCGTCGCCGACGGCGGCCTGGCGAGCACCCCTGAGCACCTGATCGCGCTCGCGGACGAAGCCCTGCTGCGCGCCAAGCGAGACCGCGACGGCCTGTCCTCGAGCTTCGTCGGCGACACTCGACTCAGCGCCAGCTGAGCGCAGCTGAGGATCCTAACCGCGCGAAGCGCAGGCACTCGCGCGCCGCTGGCTAGCATGGCTTCGGTGCGCTTTGTCGTGCCAGCGATCCTCGCCGCCGCAGCACTGGCGTCGGCCCCCGCCGCGAGCGCCGACGACGTGATCCACGCCGCCCCCACGCTCCGCTACTCCCCCTCCCGCGTAACGATCGACCAGGGAGAGAAGGTCGTGTTCGAGAACGACGACTCGGTGGAGCACAACGTGGTCTCGGCCGACTACGCGCCGGATGGCAGCCGCCTGTTTCGCTCGGACACGATCGGCGGCGGTCTCTCCACTTCCGTGTCCGGCACGGAGTACCTGACCACCGGCGATTACGACTTCTTCTGCTCGCTCCACCGGGGAATGCGCGGCGTGCTCAGCGTCACCGGCGCGGGCGCGCCGCTGCCGCGTCCGCAGACTCCCGACACCACGCTGCCGGGCCTGAAGCTGAGGCTGTTCACGCGGAGCGCCCGCACCGCGCTCGCACGCCGCTCGCTGCTCGTGCACCTGAAGGCGACGGAGTACGTGCGGGTTGCCGTCGTGGCACGGGCGCGCGGGCGCACGATCGCGAGACGTACGGCCGTGGTGCCAAGGGCCGGTTTCAGGGGCGCCCGGCTGCGACTGACCAGGCGCGGTCGCAAGCTCCTGCGCAGGGCGGCGAGGATCAGGGTCTCGATCCGGGGGCTGGCCGTCGACCGCGCCGGCAACCGGCGCCGCGCGCGCACCAGGTCGACGATCTTCGGCCGCTGAGCCCGCCCGCTAGAAGACCGGCGTCTCCGTGTACGTTCCGAAGACCCGCTGGAGCGCCTCCACGATCTCGCCTTCGGTGCAGTCGGCGCGGGCGCAATCGAGCAGCGGCTCCATCAGGTTGCCCCCGCCCGCGGCGGTCTCCCGCAGCCCGCTGAGGGCGACCTCCACGCCCTCAGCATCGCGACCCGCCCTGACCGCCTGGACGCGCCCGAGCTGCTTGCGCTCGAGCTCCGGCGCGATGCGCAGGAGCTCGAGCGGCACCTCCCGCTCCTGCGCGTAGCGGTTCACGCCGACGACCACCCGCTCGCCCCGGTCGACCTCCTGCTGGTAGCGGAACGAAGCGTCGGCGATCTCGCGCTGGGGATAGTTCTGCTTGATCGCCTCGACCATCCCCCCCAGCTCGTCGATCTTTCCGAAGTACGCGTAGGCCGCCTCCTCCATGCGCTCGGTCAGCGCCTCGAGGAAGTAGGAGCCGCCGAGCGGGTCGATGGTGTTGGTCACTCCGGTCTCGTCGGCGATGATCTGCTGCGTCCGGAGCGCCACGCGAACGGCCTCCTCGGTCGGCAGGGCCAGCGCCTCGTCGTAGGAGTTCGTGTGCAACGACTGGGTGCCGCCGAGCACCGCCGCCAACGCCTCGATCGCGGTGCGCACGATGTTGTTCAGCGGCTGTTGCGCCGTCAGGGACACGCCGGCGGTCTGGCTGTGGAAGCGCATCAGGAGCGAGCGCTCGTCCCGCGCCCCATAGGTCTCCCGCAGCTCCCGCGCCCAGATCCTCCGCGCCGCGCGGTACTTCGCGATCTCCTCGAAGAAGTCGATGTGGGCGTTGAAGAAGAACGACAGCCGCGGCGCGAAGGCGTCCACGTCGAGCCCCCGCTCCAGCGCCCGCTCCACATAGGTGAAGCCGTCCTTGAGCGTGAACGCCAGCTCCTGCTGGGCGGTCGAACCGGCCTCCCGGATGTGGTAGCCGGAGATCGACACCGGATGCCAATCGGGCATCCGCCGGGCGCAGAACTCAATCATGTCGGTCACGAGCCGCATCGCCGGGTCGATCGGGAAGCACCATTCCTTCTGCGCGATGTACTCCTTGAGGATGTCGGTCTGGATCGTGCCCGCGAGCCGCTCGGCGGGCACGCCCTGCCGCTCGCCTGCGACCACGTAGAAGGCCAGCATCACCGCGGCTGGGGCGTTGATCGTCATCGACGTCGACACATCGCCCATCGGGATCGCCTGGAACAGGCGTTCCATGTCGTCGAGGGTGTCGATCGCCACTCCCTCGCGGCCGACCTCTCCCTGGCTGCGCGGGTGGTCCGAGTCGTGACCCATCAGGGAAGGCATGTCGAACGCGGTCGAGAGGCCGGTCTGCCCGTGCTCCAGCAGGTAACGGAAGCGCTCGTTGGTCTCCTCCGCGGTCCCGTAGCCCGCGAACTGGCGCATCGTCCAGAGGCGGCCGCGGTACATCGACGGGTAGACGCCGCGCGTGAACGGGTACTCGCCGGGGAAGCCGACCCGCTCCGGGGCGGGCAGGTCGTCGGCCGTGTAGAGCGGCTCGACGGGCTCGCCCGAGATGGTGCTGAAGAGCGCGTCGCGCTCGCCGGTGGCGGCGTACTTCTCGCGGAACCAGCGCTCGGCGTCCGTCATGGGCCGTGGCGCCGTTGCCATGCCCCAAGTCTAGGGTCCGCCCTGACGAGGACGGAGCCGACCGCTACGGGCCGCGCGTCTTGCCGGCCCGCCCCACTGCCCCGGGCTCCTGCGGCGTGTGCTCGTGCGAGTCGGGGCGCACGCGCGCTTTCTTCGTCTGGAGCCAGTGGAGGGCGACACCGCCCGCCAGCACCACGAGCGCGATCGCCACGATCAGGAGGATGCCGGTCATCCCGTTGCGCCTACCCCGGACCGGGAGCGCCCAAAACGCCGCCGGTTTCCCAAACCGGCGAACCTTCGTGGCCGCAGGTGCGTTGTTGGAGTAAGCCGACCTAGGAGGTAAGGAAACGTGAGACGTCTCACCCTGGCAGTACTCGCCCTCGCGGCACTCGCCGCGCTCCCGATAGCCACTGGCAGCGCGAAGCCGCCAGGCGGGAACCACAGCCTGTCGCTGCACGCGACGCCGAACCCGGTGGTCTTCTTCCGCACCGTGGCGCTCAGCGGCAAGTTCACCGGCAACAACCACGCGAACAAGACGGTGACGCTTCAGAAGGACCGCTTCCCGTACGGCGCCTTCGTGAACGCCGGGAACACCACTACCAACTCGGCGGGCAACTACGCGATCACGGCGCACCCGCCCGTCAACACGCGCTACCGCACCAAGGTGGGCAACACGACGAGCCCGATCGTGACTGAGAAGGTGCGGATCCGGACCAGGCTGCGCCTGAGCGACAGCACGCCGGCCGCCGGCCACCGAGTGCGCTTCTTCGGACGCGCTTGCCCGCAGCACGACGGCGCGACGGTGAGGATCCAGCGCTTCAACCACAAGCTCAACAAGTGGACCACGAAGCGGAGCACCGTGCTGCGTAACATCCCCGGCTCCTCCTGCTCGAAGTACAGCAGGCGCTTCCGGGTCTTCCACGACGGCACATACCGCACCGTCGTGGTCTCGCCGCACGGCGATCACGCCAACGGCGTCAGCCGCAGGCGGCACATCAACGCCCACTAGCTGCCGAGGCTCAGCCTCGCAGGGAGGAGGGGGCCGTCCCGTCAGGATGACGGGGCGGCCCCTCGTCTTTCAGGGCCGCGCGACGAGCGCGGCACCGTGGGAACGCGATCGCCATTCGCAGTCCGGGATCATCCCGATCTGGCCTACCATGAAGCGCCATGGACCCGACGATCGCGGCCAATGAAGAGGCCGTAGGCGCCTGGAACGGCGTGCTCTTCGACCGCTTCGTCGCTTACCGCGACATCATCGTCACCGGGCTCGAGCAATTCGGCGAGCAGGGCCTCCGCCTCTGCCCGCCGCGCGCCGGCGACCGCGCGCTCGACATCGGCTGTGGCTTCGGCGACACGACGCAGCGGATCGGCGAGCTCGTCGGGCCGGAGGGATCGGCCGTCGGTATCGACGCCGCTCCCCGCTTCATCGACACCGCCAGCGAGGAGGCGGCGGCCGCCGGCGCCGACAACGTCAGCTTCCTCGTCGGCGACATCCAGGCCGCTGAGCTGCCCGGACCGTTCGACTACGCGTTCTCGCGCATGGGGACGATGTTCGTCGCGAATCCGGTCGTCGCCCTCCGGAACGTGCGCGCCGCGATGAACCCCGGCGCGCGCCTCTGCATCTGCGTCTGGCGGCGCAAGCTCGAGAACGTCTGGCTGTACGAGGCGGAGCAGGCGGTCGAGGAGTGGCTCGAGGAGGATCCGGAGAGCGATGAGCTCACGTGCGGGCCCGGCCCCTTCGCGCAGGCGAATGCGGACACCGTCTCGGGCCAGCTGCTGGCCGCGGGGTTCGGCGACGTCGCGCTGCACCGAGTCGACATCGACATGCTGGTCGGGCGCGACATCGATCACGCAGTCTCGTTCGTCTGCGCCCTCGGTCCGGCCGGCGAGGCAATTCGCCTCGCGGGCGAGCAGGCCGAGACGGTCCGGCCACAGGTCGAGTCGGCCGTGCGCGCGGTGCTCGAGCCCTACGCTCGCGACGACGGCGCCGTGCTCTGCCCGGCGACGTCGTGGGTCGTCACCGGGTCGAACGCCGCCTAGCGCAGCCGCAGGCCCCCGCGCCTTCGTGCCGCCAGGTAGCCGCCGCCCGAGCCGACGAGCGCCACGCCCACGGCCCCCGCGGCGATTTTCAGCCGGCGGTGGAGCTTGTCGAAGCGGATCACATGCCAGCCCTCGTCCCGAGCTATGCGCGCCAGCTCGGCGTCCGGGTTGACGGCCACCGGGTGACCAACCGCCCGCAGCATCGGCAGGTCCGACTCCGAATCCGAGTAGGCGTAGGAGCCGGCCAGGTCGATGCTCTCCTCCCCGGCCAGCTCGCGGATCGCTGCCGCCTTGCCCTCGCGATAGGTGAAAGGGCCGGCCGCACGCCCGGTGTAGACCCCGTCGTCCACCTCGGAGCGGGCGCCGATGCCCCCGTCCAGCACCAGCACGCGCGCCAGCACGTCCGCGAGCTCCTGGGAGGCCGCGGTGACGATGTAAACGGGCCGCCCGGCGTCCTGGTGGTCCCACGCCTCGCGCAGGACCTCGCGGTAGACGCGCGGCAGGATGCCCGCCAGGATCTCCGGCCCGAGGCGAGCCAGGTCGCGCACGGGCTGGCCGGCGATTCCGTCCAGGACCCGTTGCCTGAGCTCGTCGGTGTCTCTATCGGTCGAGCCGCGCAGGCGGAAGCGCAGGTTGGCCCAGGCGTCCCGGACTATCTGACGCCGCGAGATCATTCCGTTGCGGTACGCGGCCCGCGCGAAGTGGAGGGCGCTCGAGCCCTCCATCAACGTCTTGTCCAGATCGAAGAAGGCAGCCGCCTTAGCTGCCATTGACCTCCACGATCATCGCGTCGCCCTGGCCCCCTCCGGAACAGATCGCCGCCACGCCGAGCCCGCCGCCGCGCCGGCGCAGCTCGTTCACGAGCGTCATGAGGATGCGCGCCCCGCTCGCACCGATCGGATGGCCGAGCGCGATCGCTCCGCCGTTGACGTTCACCTTCGACTCGTCGACGCCGAGCATGCGCATGGAGTTGAGCGCCACCGAGGCGAACGCCTCGTTGATCTCGAACAGGTCGATCTCGTCGACCGACAGGCCCGCCTTCTCCAGCGCCAGCTCCGTCGCGTTGGCGGGAGTGCGCGCCAGATAGGGGAAATCGTCGGCGACGGCCGCCTGGGAGACGATCGTGGCGAGTGGCGTGCGGTCGTTTTGCTTCGCCCACTCGTCGCTCGCGAGGACCATGGCCCCCGCCCCGTCGTTCACGCCCGGCGCGTTTCCGGCCGTGTGGGAGCCCTCCTTGTGGAACGCGCCCGGCAGCGAGGCGAGCTTCTCGAGCGTCGTCTCGCGCCGCGGAGCCTCGTCGACCTCGACCGTCGAGTCGCCCTTCTTCGACTTCACCGTCACGGGCACGATCTCCTCGGGCAGGCGCCCGTCGTCCGTCGCCTTGACCGCAAGCTCGTGGGAGCGCAGCGCAAACCGGTCCATGTCCGGACGGGTGACCTCGAGCTCCTCCCCCACCTCGTCGGCCTCCTCGCCCATGTGCTTGCCGCTGAAGGGGTTGCGAAGGCCGTCCTGGATCATGCCGTCGAGCGCCTTGGCGTCGCCCATGCGGAAGCCGAAGCGGGCGTTCTTCATCAGGTAGGGGGCGTTGGACATCGACTCCATCCCGCCCGCCACGGCCAGCTCCAGGTCGCCGGCGCGCACCGACTGGTCGACCATCCCCGCCGAGCGCAGGCCCGAGGCACAGACCTTGTTGACGGTCTCCGAGGAGACCTCCTTCGGGATCCCCGCCTTGATCTGCGCCTGCCGCGATGGAATCTGGCCCTGCCCGGCCTGGAGCACCTGGCCGAACACCACGTGCTGCACGTCGTCCGGTCGGACCTCGGAGCGCTCGAGCGCGGCGGAGATCACCTTGCCGCCGAGGTCGGTGGCGTCCAGCGGGGCGAGGCCGCCGCCGAGCTTGCCGAACGGCGTTCTGGCGGCGCCGAGGATCACGGTCTTGGGCATTTGGGCTGCGCTCCTTGTGCTCTGCGGTCGGGGGCGGGAACCTTAGCGGCGGACCAGTTTCGCGCCCACGGCCCCGGGAAATAGACTGCGCGCGGGGATGGCGCCGATCGCAGTCAGCGCGCGCCAGGGGGCGCCGGAGGAAACAGCCGCGGACACGCGCGTCGTGACCCTCTTCGAGGGCGAGTCCCTGGCGGATTCGGCCCTGCAGACGCTGGTCGAGCTGGGCGAGGCCAAGCCCGGCCTGCGGAAGGTCGCCCTGGCGCACGAGCAGGCGCCGGGCGGAGGTCAGCGACGCGTCCTGATCGCGGGCCTGGGGACGCGCCAGGAGTTCGACGAGGAGCGCGCTCGGGTGGCAGCCGCCGCCGTCGCCGGACGGGCTCGCGAGCTGGGAGCGGTGTCGCTCTCCTGGGCCGCGCCGGAGGGCGCCGGGGGAGCGGTCGTGGAGGGCACGCTGCTGCGGCTCTACAGCTTCGACCGCTTCAAGTCGCAAGCCGATGACGACGGCGGCGACGGACTGGAGTCGCTCGAGATCGCGGGCGAGCAGGTGGACGCCGGGGAGGTGGAGCGGGCGCGCATCGCGACCGAGGCGCAGAACCGCGCCCGCGACCTCCAGAACCTACCGTCGAACATCGCCACGCCGACCTACCTGGCCGACCGGGCGGCGGAGATCGCCGACCAGCACGAGTCGCTCGAGGTCGAGCTGCTCGACCGCGAGGCGATCGTCGCTCTCGGGATGGGCGCCTTCGCCGCCGTCGCGCAGGGCACCTACGCCGAGCCGCGGCTGATCGTGCTGCGCTACCGCGGCGGCACGGCCGGCCCGCACCTGGGCTACGTCGGCAAGGCCGTGACCTTCGACAGCGGCGGGATCTCGATCAAGCCCAGCTCGAAGATGCAGGAGATGAAGTTCGACATGTCGGGCGGCGCGACGGTGATCGAGTCGCTCGGCGCCATCGCCGAGCTGGGGCTGCCCGTGACGATCACGGCAGTGGTCCCTGCGACCGAGAACATGCCGAGCGGCCGCTCGGTCAAGCCGGGCGACATCGTCACCGCCATGAACGGGACGACGATCGAGGTGAACAACACGGACGCCGAGGGTCGCCTGGTGCTGGCGGACGCGCTCAGCTACGCCCTCCGGGAGGGCGCCGAGCGGCTGGTCGACGTGGCGACGCTCACCGGCGCGATCATCGTCGCCCTCGGCTCGACCTACGCCGGGCTGATGTCGAACGACGACGCCTGGTGCGCGGAGTTCGAGGCGGCCGCTCAGGCGACCGGCGAGCTGGCCTGGCGGCTACCGCTCCACCCGGAGTACCTCGACCTGACGAAGGGCGAGTACGCCGACCTCCAGAACGCCTCGGAACAGCGCAAGGCGAGCTCAATCTACGCCGCCGAGTTCCTGCGCCAGTTCGTGGACGACCGCCCGTGGATCCACCTGGACATCGCGGGCACGGCATGGGGCCAGGCGCGCCCCTATGTCGGCAAGGGGGCCTCGGGCTTCGGCGTCAGGACGCTGCTGGAGCTCGCGCGACGGCAGTCAGCCGGCGGCTGAGCCCGGCAACCCCGCCGCTCAACGGTCGGGGTCGACGTCCTCCGCGTACTCGCGGCGCTCCCGGGCCGCGTGGCCCTCGCGATCGGCGATCGCGCCCCGCTCACGTGCCTCGGCCTCGAGGCGTTGGGCTTCCGCCTGCGCCTTGTCGGCGCGGGCCCCGCGCAACTCGGCCTCGTTGTGGTGCTCGCGGGCCTCGACACGCCTGGTCTCATGCCGCTTCTCGCGGCCCTTCTTGCCACCGACCAGCAGCACGGCCAGCACGACGACTGCGGCAACCACCAGGATGATGATGAGCGCAGTGCTCACTTAGGACTCCTTCCCTCGTCCTCCGGTGAGATTCGGGTACCCGCCCCGGCGCGTCGCCTAACCCTTGCCGGCCCCCTCGGGCTCCCGCTCCGCGAGCTCGCGCTTCAGCACCTTGCCGGTGGAGTTCCTCGGTAGCTCGTCCAGGAAGACGATCTCGCGTGGCACCTTGAAGCCCGCCAGGTTCTGCTTGACGTGCTTCTTGAGCTCGTCCTCAGAGGGCTTCTTCCCTCCTGAAGGCACCACGAATGCGCGCAGGCGCTGTCCGAACTTGTCGTCCTCCACGCCGATGCAGGCCGCGTCGGAGACGCCCTTGTGGCGGCTCAGCAGGTCCTCCACCTCCTTCGGGAACACGTTCTCGCCGCCCGAGACGATCATCTCGTCGTCGCGGCCCTCGACGAACAGGCGTCCCGCCTCGTCGAAGCGCCCGACGTCGCCGGTGGCCATCAGCCCGTCGATCACGTCCTTCTTGCCGCCGCCGGTGTAGCCCTCGAACAGCATCTCGTTGCCCACGAAGATGCGACCCGTCTCGCCCGGCGGGACCTCCACGCCGCCGTCGTCGTATAGGCGCACCACGGTGCCGCGCGGGGCCCTGCCGGCCGTCCCCGGCGCGGCCCGCAGGTCAGCGGGCGTGGCGATCGAGGCCCAGGCGACCTCCGTCGAGCCGTAGAGGTTGTAGAGCGTGTCGCCGAAGTCGTCCATCCACTGGGTCGCGAGATCGCCGGGCAGGGCCGAGCCGCTGGCTCCCACCGCCTTGAGCGAGGAGACGTCGTACCTGCGCCGCACCTCCTCGGGCAACTCCAGGATGCGCGACATCATCACCGGCACGACGACGAGCGAATCGCAGCGGTAGCGCGCGATCTCGGCAAGGCACGCCTCCGGCTCGAACTTGCGGCGCAACACGAGCGTGGACGCGAGCAGGAGGCCGAGCGTGAAGTGGGCGAAGCCCCACGAGTGGAACAGCGGCGCGGCGATGTGCGTGGACTGGCGCGCGTTCAGGGGGATCTTCGCCAGCAGCGAGACTGCCGGGTCCATCGACTCCGGGCTCCCGCGCGAGGCGCCCTTGGGGGTGCCCGTGGTGCCGGAGGTCAGGATGACCGCGCGGCCCTCGCGCTCGGCGGGCACCACGTCGGCGGGATCCCCCGACTCGATCAGCTCGTCCAGGTTCGGATCGTCGGTCGCCTCCTCGTCGTGCCAGGCGACGAAGCGCTTGCGGCGCTTGCCGGCGTCCTCGAGCAGCTCGGCGAACTCCTCGTCGTAGACGATCGCCACCGGCTTCTCGCGCTTCACGACCTCCGTGATCTGGGGGCCGGAGAAAGCCGTGTTGAGATAGAGCGAATCGGCGCCGAGCTTGGAGACGGCAACCGTGGCCTCGATGAACCCGCGGTGGTTCCGGCACATGATCGCCACGCCGTCGCCCTCCTTGATGCCGGCGTCCGAGAGGGAGTGGGCGAGCGCGTTGGTGCGCTCGTTGACCTCGGCGAAGGTGAGCGTCCCGAGCTCGTCCACGATCGCGGGCTCGTCCGGGTACTGGATCGCCAGCGCGACGTAGCCGGCGGCGGGGCTGCGTCCCCAGCGCGCGAGCGTGCCCGCCATGCGGGCGAGCTTGTCCGGCCGCAGAGGCCTCAGCACGCCGCGGTCGACCAGCACGCGCAGGCTGCCGAGCGTGTAGGCCACGCGTGCTGGCAGCGACATCCCGTCTCCGCTCGCCCCGTCCCGGCCCTCGAACTCTCGCCGCAGATTCTCCAGGCTCTGCTCGATGTTGCGCGAGACCATCGGCTCCGAGATGCGATCGGCGACCGCCGCGATCAGGCCACCCGGCGAGCCGTAGCTGAGCCGGAACGTCACGCGCGTACGGCCGTCGCGCATCTCGCGCAGCCGCCAGCGTCCGCGCTGGTCGATCCCGGTGATGCTGGTCCAGGCGATGTCGCCGGGCTCGTCGTAGTCGACGATCTCCACCACGCCGCCCACGTCCGCCGAGCCCACCCGCATCAGCATCCGGTAGCGCGCGCCCTGATCCGTCTCGACGTCGTTCAGGTGCTCGAAGCGCGTGATCCCGTGCAGCAGGCGCGGGTAGGTCGAGGGATCGGAGACGAGCGCCCAGACCTCATCGCGGGGCGCGTCGATCAGGCACTGCCTCTCGATCCGCATCAGCCGATCAGGGGAAAACGGCGTTCGTCCTGGAGACCGCTGAGCGATCCCTGCATGCGAGTCAGGATCGCGTCATAGACCTCGTCGAGGTCCGGGTTGCGGCCGAAGTCCTCCTTCAGGTCGATCGGCGGAAGCACCTCGACGGTGATCTTCGCCGGCAGCGGGATGTGGCTGAACATGTCCCCGACGTTCAGGCCCCAGGGCAGCGCGAGCGAGATCGGCAGCACCTTGAGCCGGAACATGCGGTCGAGCCGCAGCAGCTTGGCGAGCCACTCGCCGCGGCTCAGGAACAGGGCGGTTTCCTGTCCGCCGATCGCCACCACGGGCACGATCGGCACCCCCTCCTCGAGCGCCAGGCGGATGAAGCCCTTGCGACCGCCGAAGTCGACCTTCGCGGACTCCCAGCTCGGGCGGTGGACCTCGTAGTCCCCGCCCGGATAGACGAGCAGCGCGGCGCCGGAGTTGAGCGCCTGGTGCGCGTTCTCCCGGTTGGCGGCGACCGTGCCGAGCTTGCGCATGAAGCCGAGCCCGGGCATCGACATGACCAGGTTGTGGGCGAGCTGGTAGAAGCCGCGCTCGACGCCGAAGTAGGTGTTGAACGCCAGGCTGAGCACGATGCTGTCGGGGGTCACGTTGCCGCCCGAGTGGTTGCCCACCATCAGCACGCCGCCCTCCTCCGGGATGTGGTGCAGGCCGCGCACCTCGGCCCGCCAGTAGAGGCTGGCTGCGAGCCACCAGGTGGGCAGGGTCTCGCGTATGTAGTCGGGGTCGCGCTCGTCGAGGTCCGCCCGGGGCACTCGGGACTGCACCGCCCCGGCGGCCGCCTTCAGCGCGCGTTCCGCGAGGCCCCCGAGCGAGCGGACGACCCCGCCGGGGTCCAGAGTGCCCTGGAGCCCCCGCTGGACGCGATCCCGCGCCTCCTGGCCGGCGTCGCCGTTCGGACCTGCCCCGTTGCTGCGCGCATCCTGCGCCGCGGCGCCGCGGCGGCGGCTGGTAGCGGTCCTACCGTTGGTCTTGGATCCCTCGCTCACAGCCCGTCTCTACTTGCCTACCCCGTGACGGGAACTCTCTCACTTCCTATGCGGCCTGGCTGCTCCCGTGCGCCGGCACGAGCTCCGGCCAGGTCGAGGGATGCCCGCCGGGGCGGCGGATCTTGTGCGGCTCGCCGGCCGGCAGGTCGGCGAGCCAGGAGGCGATGTCCCGGTCCTGAAGCTGCTCCGCGACCGTCCGGTTGGCCAGTTCGATCACGTCGTGACGGCGCTCAGAGCTCATCAGGTTGCCGCCCATCAGCTCGAGGTCCTCGGCGGTCGGTTGGATCGCGATCACCTCGGTCTCGGTGGCGCGCACCTTCTTCGTCTCGTACCCGAGCCGCCTGCCGCTGGCCTTGCGGCTGGCGCCGGTTATCCGATCGACGATCCCGTGGGCCTCAAGCTCGGCGCGCGAGGACAGCGGGTTCATGCAGATCACCAGGTCCAGGCCCTTGCCCGCCAGCAGGTCGAGGTTCGACACCGAGCAGACGCCGCCGTCCACGTAGCGGCGACCGTCGATCTTCACGGGCCGGTAGACCCCGGGGATGGCGCAGGACGCCGCGACGGCGTCCGGCAGCTCCGCGCGGGGCGCGCCCATGCGCCCGAAGACCGTGCGCTTGCCGCTCCGGTAGTCGGTCGCGACGGCCCAGTAGTTGGGGTGGTCGACCCAGCCATGGGGCACGGCGCGCCGCACCGTGTCCTTGATCGGCTCGGTCGAGATCAGGCCCGCCGGGACGAAGCCGGCCAGCACTTGGAGCGGCGTGTGGTTGAGCGGGCGGCCGAGCGTGTGCCAGACCATCCGCACCGAGCCGGGGCCGAGCCATGGCAGCGTGCGCTCGAGCCGGAACGTGCCGCCGGCCGAGCGGCTGGCCTCGGAGGCCGGCCTTCCGTCGGCCCCGGTGAGACCGTCGAAGCTCTCTCCGGCGGAGTGGGCGACCATGAACCAGGGCGGTACCCCCGCCGCGACCAGCGAGCCGATCACCGAGCCCGCCGAAGTGCCGACGATGTACTCGGCGCTGGCCGGGTCCCAGCCCGATTCCTCGGCGAGGGCCTTGAGCCCGCCGGTGAGCCACGCACCTCCGAGTACGCCGCCGGCGCCGAGCACGAGTCCCACCCTCATCGCTCTGCGCCTTTCGTGTCCGCCAGCTCCGGGGCGTCGCCCCGCGGGTTCCCCATGGCTGCCATAAGGATACCCCCGGTAGGGGCGCGAAAACCCCGTTCGGGCGGAGAGAGGGCGTCCGAGCCGCGTCGCACAATCCGCAATATGCGGCTCTTGATAGCGGCGGGAATCGCGCTGCTGGCCATCGCGGGTGCCGGCTGCGGCACCGACAACTCCTCGCAAGCCGTCCGGCACACCGTTCAGGGCTTCTACGCGGGCCTCCAGCGCCACGACGGGGCCGCCGCCTGCCGGGAGCTGTCCGACGACGCCCGCTCGAGCCTCGAGAGCCAGGAGAAGAAGCCCTGCGATCAGGCGGTGCTGTCGCTGGGGCTCTCCTCCTCCCCGATCGGACCGGTGCAGGTCTACGTGACCGACGCTCGAGCCAACCTCACCGGTGGCGAGGCCGTCTTCCTCGACCAGACCCCGCAGGGCTGGAAGATCTCCGCCGCGGGCTGCAAGCCCAAGCACGAGAAGCCCTACGACTGCGAGCTCCAGGCCTGACGATGCGCGCGGTCTTCTTCGTCTACCTCGTCCTGATCGTCGCCGGGATCACCTACGCCACCGTCATCGGCCTCCTGCACCAGTGACCGGGCTGCGCAGGTTTCTCTACGAAAACGGGCTGTCGCTGGGCTTCGGGGCGCTGTTCCTGGGCGCCATCGCGGCGCAGGCCGTCTTCGGCCTGCACAAGGCGAACGAGGACCAGGACCGCCATCACGGCGCGCACTTCTCCTTCGGCCGCTACCTCACCTCGTCGCAGTTCGCCGTCGCCGTGATGGAGAACTGGCAGTCGGAGTACCTGCAGTTCACGCTCTTCGTCCTGCTCACGGTGTGGCTGATCCAGCGCGGCTCACCGGAGTCCAAGCCGCCCGGCAAGGAGGGCGGGGAGTCGGACCAGGAGCAGCGGGTCGGCGATCACGCCGGCGGCGACTCGCCGCTCTGGGCGCGCGTCGGAGGCATCCGCACGTTCCTCTTCTCCAACTCGCTCCTGCTGCTGATGACGGCTATCTGGCTCGGTACCTGGTTCGCCCAGTCGGTGGCCGGCAGGAGCGATTACAACGCCGAGCGCCTCTCACACCAGCAGAACCCGGTCTCCTGGGTCGACTACCTGGGGCGGCCCGACTTCTGGGAGCGCACGCTCCAGAACTGGCAGTCGGAGTTCCTCGCCGTGGGCTCGATGGCCATCTTCGCCGTCTACCTGCGCCAGCGCGGGTCGGCCCAGTCGAAGGCCGTGGGCGCCCCTCACGGGGCGACCGAGTCCGACTGATCCTCTGAGGGATCAAGAGGAGCCGCTCTCAGGGTCGCGATAGGCCGGCTTCGTCCAGGGAGGATCGATTCCCCCGTCGGGCAATGGTCGGTAGCCCGAGCGGTCGAGTGACTCGAGCGGCACGAGCCGCAGCCCTTCCGAGGTGCTGCTGCGCTCCCGCGCTCCGCTCACGGGGATGTGGCCCGCGTGGCTTCCTCGCGACACCCGACTCCAGCCCGTCGAGCGGATCCAGGCATTGCGGCAGCGGCGCCGGCGGCAGCCCTGCCAGTGACCGTGCGCCGAGGCCCGGGCCCGGGCGCTTCCGTGGCGGTCGATCCGAACGGCGTAGGCCTCCCAGTCGTCGGGGTGGAAGCCCGGGTAGCGGTCGCTCCCGAGCGCCAGCCTGGCCCCGAGGCGGACGAGCGGATGCAGCCGGGCGGCGTTCCAGAGCCGGTCCGACCCGAGCCAGGTCGTATTCGAGTCGGGGTAGTAGAGCCAGTAGATGACGTAGGTCCGCCCGCCCCGGTGCACCACCCGCGTGAAGGCCGTCGCGGGAGTCCCGCGCCGGCTTCGATGGGCGTCGAGGTCGCGGTCGTCCGGGGCGTCGGAACAGGTCCGGGAGCGGCAGCGGCGGTAGTCGACTGGCAGCGAGCGCTCACCGCGCTCGTAGGCCAGGTTGGGCGCGTTGGCGCGGACGAGGGTCGCGTCCCGACCCCCGTAGACCCGGGCGAGCGCGGCGTCGCCGTCCCGGCAGCCCCCGCGCGCGGCGCAGACGACGCGGCGGGCCAGAAAGCCGCCGAACGAGCGCCCGTCGGGGCCCGGCGAGCGGCCGGCGGCCAGGCCCAGGGTGACCGCTACGAACAGCACCACGGCGGTCCATTCCACGCTCGCCTGACCGGTTTGGGAGCCCATCGCGGCGCAGCGTAGGACGGCGCAACCGACCCCTAACCGCCCCGGTGTGACGATCCTGTGACAGCTCGCCCGTCGGGCCGGCCTGATATTCCGTGTAGTGGAATGGCAGCGACCGCGGCCAGCAGGGCAGCCCCGCCGGACGCCATCGCCAGGCTGATCGAGCGCTTCGACGCCGAGGTGATCGACGTGCCGGGCGACCGGGCCCGCATCCGGCTCGTGGACACGGGCGGGGAGGTCTGGGACGCGATCGTTCGGGGCGGGGAGATTCAGCTCACTCCGGAGAGCGCCGCCGAGCCGGACGCGATCCTCCAGGCTGACGCGGCCAGCTGGAACCGGGTCGCCCGCGACCTGCGCGGCGGGATGGCCGCCTTCCGGGCCGGCAGGCTCGAGATCCGCCGAAACCTGCATCTCGGGGTGGGCTTCCTGGCGGCCACCAGCGGCTCGACGGAGCCGGGCAGGCTCGAGTTCCACTCGGTGGGGACCTCGGTCGGAAAGATCTCGATCGTCCAGGCCGGAGTCGGCGATCCCGTCATCTGCATCCACGGCCTGGGCGGGACCAAGGCGTCGTTCCTGCCGACGTTGGCGGCGCTCGCCGACTCACACCGAGTGATCGCGATGGACCTGCCGGGGTTCGGGGAGTCCGACAAGCCGGTCGCCGCTCCGTACAACGCCCACTGGTTCGCGCACAGCGCGTTCGCGCTGCTCGACTCGCTCGGGATCGAGTGCGCGCACTTCGTCGGCAACAGCATGGGCGGCCGGGTGGCCATCGAGGCCGGCCTCGACGACCCCGACCGCCTGCAGCGGCTGGTGCTGCTGAGCCCGGCGCTCGCCTGGCTCAAGGGGCGGCGCTGGGCCACGATCGTGCGCGCGCTACGGCCGGAGCTCGCGCTGATCCAGCCGGCTCCGCGCCAGGTCGTCGAGGGCCTGGTGCGCCGGATGGTCCCCGGCGGCCAGGACGGCGGCTGGGCCTCCGCCGGCGTGGACGAGTTCCTGCGCGCCTACCTCACGCCGCGCGGCCGGGCGGCCTTCTACGCCGCGGCGCGCAACGTCTACCTGGACGAGCCGCACGGCGACGACGGGCTCTGGACGCGCATGCGCGAGCTCTCACCCGACGCCCTGTTCGTCTGGGGCCGGAACGACACGCTCGTGCCGATCGGCTTCATGCGCTATGTCGAGGAGGCGCTGCCGGCCGCCCGGCACGTCGAGCTCGACTGCGGGCACGTCCCGCAGCTCGAGGCGCCGCGGCCCACGCACGCCGCCATGCGCGAGTTCTTCGCGGAGTACGGCTAGCCCAGTCGGGGCGCGACCGCCGCGCGGCCGCGCCCGGCGCCCGCCCGGCGCCGCTACTCGTGCGAGTCGAAGCCGCCCTCCGGCTTGGGGCTCTGCCCCCCGCCGGTCACGTCGTCCTCACTCGGCTCGTCGGGGCTCGTGGGACCGCCCTCTTCGCGGTCCGTCAGCTCCTCCTGGTCCCCGTCCTGCTCCTGCGGCTCCTCGCTGGCGCGCTCGATGTCCTCCATGCCGGTCCTCCCGTGGTCGATGTGGTCGCCGGCCCAGTACCCGGGCCCGCCCCGGCCAAGCGCCCGGAAGATTCTTCGGAAGGCGTGTTCGGCCCGGGCGGTTCCGGGCAAGGTCATGGGATGAGGGGTCTGCGCGCCGAGACGCCGTGACGCTGCTGCTGGGACTGCTGCTCGCCGGGCTCTCCGCCCTCGTCAGCCAGGTCGGCTTCCTCATGCGCCACCGCGGCGCAGTCGATGCCCCCGACGTCGACGTCCGCCGTCCGCTGCACTCCGCCGGAGGCCTGTTCCGCCAGAAATGGTGGTCGATCGGCTACGGCATGGCGGCGCTCGCCTACTTCTTCCACGTCGGCGCCCTGGGGATGACCTCGCTGTCGCTCGTCCAGGCCGTGCTGGCCGGGGGGCTCGTGCTGCTGGCCGTCATCGCCGAGCGCTTCTTCGGCTTCGGCATCGAACGGCGTCAGTGGATCGGCGTCGGGCTGGCGGCCACGGGGCTGGCGCTGCTCGCGCTCACCGGTGAGGCGCGCACCGGTCAGGCCTCATCGAACTACTCGGTCCCGGCGATGGTCGCCTTCGAGGCCACGCTGGTCGCCGCGGGGACGGCCCTCATCCTGAGCCACCGCGTGCAGCGCATGCGCTCACAGCTCGGCGTGTTCCTGGGGGTGGCGGCCGGCCTGCTGTTCACCGTCACCCACGTCGCGGTCAAGGCGGCCACCGGCAAGGCCGACGGCGCCAGCGTGGTGGACGTCCTGATGGGCCCCTACCTGCCGATTGCCGTCGTCTGCGCCGTCGTCGCCTTCTTCGCCTCGGCGCGCTCGCTCCAGATCGGCCCGGCCGTGCCGGTGATCGCGGTGACGTCGATCGCCGGCAACGCCTCGTCGATCCCGGCCGGGATCATCGTCTTCGGCGATCCGCTCGGGAGCGACGCGCGGGCGGTGGCCGTGCGCACGTTCGCCTTCCTGCTCGTGGTGGCGGCCGCCGCGCTGATCCCGGCGCCGACGCGGGCGGCCCGGCAGCCCCGGGCGCGCCCGGGCGCCGAAGAGCACATTCCAGCCGCGGCCTAGGAGCGTCAGCCGGCGCGCGCGCCGGCGGCGTCCTGCCGGAGCGATTCCCCGCGCTCGACGAGCGAGGCGATGCGGTCGGTGATCTCGGGCCACAGCGCGCGCGGGACGTCGTGGCCCATGCCGTCGAAGACGACCAGCTCCGCTCCCGGCACCGCTTCCGCCGTCGCGCGACCGCCGCTCACCTGGATCAGCGGGTCCTCGGCGCCGTGGATCACGAGGGTCGGGACGTCGAGCCGCTTCAGCCCCTCGGTGCGGTCGCCCGACGCGGCGATGGCGACCAGCTGGCGCGAGATGCCCGCCGGGTCGTATGCGCGGTCGTACGAGAGCGCCGCGCGCTCGCGCAGCGCCGGCTCGTCGAGCTCGAACCCGGGCGAGCCGATCACGCGGTAAGTGGCCAGCGTGCCCTCGATCGCCTCCTCGCGGTTGCCGGCCGGCGGGCGGAGCAGCACCTGCGTGGCCTCCTCGGTCGCGTCGCCGACGCCCTCCTCGCCGGTGCGCGACATGATCGAGGTCAGGCTGCGTACGCGCTCGGGGTGCTCGATCGCCACCGTCTGGGCGATCATCCCGCCCATCGACGCGCCCACCAGGTGCACGCCGTCCAGGCCCAGCGCGTCCATCAACCCGACCGTGTCGCGCGCCATGTCGGAGAGCGTGTACGCGGCCGACGAGGTGTCTCCGCCGAACGCCGCCACGACGTCGCCGGGCGGGGAGTCGTCGAGGTGCGTGGAGAGGCCGATGTCGCGGTTGTCGAAGCGGATCACGAACAGGCCGCGGTCCGCGAGGCCGCGGCAGAAGTCCTCCTGCCACCCGAGCATCTGGGTCGCCAGCCCCATCACGAGCAGCAGCGGAAGGTCCTCCCGGTTGCCGAAGGTCTCATAGGCGAGCTCGACCTCGCCCGCGCTGGCGCGCTCGACGCTCACCTGCGGAAGCGCCCTTTCGGCACCTTCGCGTCGCTCCAGTCCACCTCGTCGCGCAGCGTGGGCTTCACGATCTTGCCGCCCGGATTGCGCGGCAGCGCGTCGCCGCGCATGACCACGTACTCCGGCACCTTGAAGTCGGCCAGCTCGCCGCGCAGGAAGCCGATCAGCTCCTCGAGCTCGATCTCCTTGCCGGGGCGGGGCACCACCACGGCGCCGACCTTCTCGCCCATCACCTCGTCGGGGACGCCGACCACGGCCGCCTCGAAGACGGCCTCGTGCGCCCCGAGCGCGTTCTCGACCTCCACGCAGTAGACGTTCTCGCCGCCCCGGTTGACCATGTCCTTGGCCCGGTCGACGATCTGGACGAAGCCCTCCTCGTCGATGCGCGCCATGTCGCCCGAGTGGAGCCAGCCGTCGACGAACGTCTCGGCTGACTCCTCGTCCTTGTTCCAGTAGCCGCTGACCACGTTCGGCCCGCGGATCAGGAGCTCGCCGACGCCGCTGTCTGCGTCGGCGTCGAGCACGTCGAGGTCCACCACAGGCGCGGCGAAACCGACGCTCTCCGGGCGCGACTCGGCGTGCTCGTGGGGCAGGAAGGTGGCGATCGAGGAGCACTCCGTCAGGCCGAAGCCGTTGCCCACGCGCGCGTTCGGGAAGCCCTCCATGATCCGGCGCACCAGCTCGGGGGCGATCGGGGCGCCGCCGTAGGTCAGCCAGCGCACGCCGCTCGTGTCGAGCTCGCCGAAGTTCTCCTGGTTCATCGCGAGCCAGTAGATCGCCGGCACCGACGTGAGCAGGTCGATCCGCTCGTCCTCGATCGCGCGCAGGAACGCCTGCACCTCGAAGGCCGGCATGATCACCGTGCAGCCACCGAGCTCACAGCCAGGGAGCAGCTGGCTGTTGCAGCCGGTCACGTGGAAGAGCGGCACGGAAACCAGGGCGCGGAAGTCGCCGTCGCGCGGGAGGTCGACCACGCGGCGCGCCGTCTCCGTATTGGCAAGGAAGTTGGCGTGGCTGATCGTCGCGCCCTTGGGGAAGCCGGTCGTGCCGCTCGTGTAGAAGATCGCCGCCAGGTCGTCCGGCTCGAGGTCGTCGGCGGCGAACGCCTGGCCGTCCGGCAGCGGCCGGCCGGCCTCGAAGCTGAACTTGGAGCCCGAGTCCTTCAGGACGTAGTCGATCTCCGACTCGGAGAAGCGGATATTCACCGGCACCACCACGACGCCCGCCATGAGCGAGCCGAAGAACGCCAGGCACCAGTCCACCCCGTTCGGTAGCTGGATTGCCACCCGGTCGCCGCGCTCGATGCCGTCCGCGCGCAAGCCGCCGGCCACCTGCGCGGAGCGCTCCCACAGCTCCGAGTAGCTCAGGCGCTCGCCGCCGAGCTCGACGATCGCCTCCGAGTCGGCCTTGCGCTCGACCGTCGCCCTGAGCATCGCCACCAGCGAGGACGGCCGGTCCACGTAACGGGCGATGCCGTCGTCGCCGCGCTCGATCCCGCTCATGTCGAAGGCCTGCTCGCGCAGCGCGCCGGCCTGGGCGGTGGCGCCCCGGGTCTCGTCAGTCATCGTGAATTCCTCCCGTCAAAGCTGTTTCGGCATCCGTGCACGGGCGAAGGTACTCCCCGCACCCACCCGGCCGCAACCGGGTCATACGGGCACACGCGCGCCGGTCAGCTCCTCGCTGAGCTCCCACAGGCGGCGGCGCGCCGCGGCGTCGTATGCCTGCGGGTGTGGCTGGGCGGGCTCCAGGCGGTCGAAGTAGCTGCCGGTCGCGCTGTCGTCGATCGCGTGCAGCGTCGACTCGACGCCCTCGTCCACAGTGGTCCTCCCCGTGCCGCCCGCGCCGCGCACCATGTTCGTGTCCATCAGGGTGGCCGGGTGGAGCGCGGCGGCGGTGACCTCGGCCGCGGGCACCCGCTCGGCCAGCTCGAAGGCGTGCATGATCTGGGCGAGCTTGCTCTGCGAGTAGGAGCGCATGGCGTCGTAGTCGCGCTCGAGCATCACGTCGTCGAAGTCGATCGGCCGCTGCCCCACGGACGCCACGTTCACGACGCGGCCCGGCGCCGCGGCGCGAAGCAGCGGCATCAGCTCGGCCGTCAGCAGGAAGCCGGCCAGGTAGTTGACGGCGAACCCGAGCTCGTACCCGTCGTCGCTCTCCCTGCGCTCCAGGGAGATGATGCCGGCGTTGTTGACCAGCACGTCCAGGCGGTCGTGGTCGCGCTCCACCTCCTCGGCCAGCCGCCGGACCTCGGCAAGCGACGACAGGTCCGCCGTGTAGCTCCCTGCGGCGCCCAGCTCCTCGGCCGTCCGCTCGACCTTCTCCGGGTTCCGGCCGTGCGCCAGCACCTGCTCGCCGCGACCCGCGAGCGCTCGCGCGGTCTCGCGGCCGAGGCCGTCCGTGGAGCCGGTGATGAGGATCGTCTTCATGGCCTTATCGTCTTGGCCATGATCACCGAGGACCGGGCGCTCGAAACGACTCGCTGGCAGCTCGAGCCGTTGCTCGACGGCACGACGGTGGACGACCTGCTCGAGCAGGCCCTCGAAGGGGCCCGCGCCTTCGCCCGCAGCCGGCGGGGCAAGCTCGGCGAGCTCGACGCGCGCGGCGTGGCGACCGCCATGCGGGAGCTCGAGGCGATCTGGGACCGCGTCGGGCGCGCGGGCTCGTACGCCTCATTGTGGTTCTCGCTGGACACCGAGGATCCCGAGCGCGGCGCGCTGCTGCAAGCAACGCGCGAGCGCGGAGCGGCGATCGAGACGGAGCTCCTGTTCTTCGAGCTCGAGTGGAACTCGCTACCCGACGACCACGTCGAGCCGCTGCTCGCGGCCGAGGAGCTCGGCTTCTGCAGCCACTACCTGCGCATGATGCGCCGCTACCGCCCGCACCAGTTGTCCGAGCCGGAGGAGCGCGTGCTGACCGAGCTCGAGGTGAGCGGCGCAGGCGCGTTCCGCAGGCTGTTCACGGAGCAGGTGTCAGCGCTGCGGGTGGAGCTTCCGGAAGGCGAGTCCTCGCTCGAGGAGGCGCTGAGCCGCCTGCAGGACCCGGACCGCTCCCGCCGCTCGGAGGCTGCCGCCGCGGTCACCGGGTCGCTGCGACCGGACCTGCGTTGGCGCTCCTTCGTCATGAACTCGCTGCTCCACGACAAGGCGACGCGCGACCGCCTGCGCTCCTACCCCCACTGGCTCGCCGCCCGCAACCTGGCCAACGAGGCCAGCGACGAGTCCGTCGAAGCGTTGATCGAGGCCGTGCGCTCCCGCTACGAGCTGGCGCGGCGCTGGTACCGGCTGAAGTCGCGCCTGCTCGGGCTCGAGCGGCTCTCGTGGTACGACCGCATGGCGCCGATCGGCCAGAGCGAGGAGCGGATCGGCTTCGACGAGGCGCGCTCGCTGGTGCTCGAGTGCTACGGCGAGTTCTCGCCGGAGCTCGGCGAGGTCGCCGGCGCCTTCTTCGAGGACGGCTTCGTCGACGCTCCGCCCCGGCCCGGCAAGCGCGGCGGCGCCTTCAGCGCCTCCACGGTGCCATCCGCCCACCCCTACGTGATGCTCAACTACACGGCCCGAGCCACGGACGTGCTGACCCTGGCGCACGAGCTCGGCCACGGGGTGCACCAGTCGCTGGCCCGCCCGCAGGGCGTGTACCACCACACCACTCCGCTCACGGTCTCCGAGACCGCCTCGATCTTCGGCGAGACGATCGTGCTGGAGCGACTGCTCGAGCGCTCCGCCGACGCGGCGGCCCGGCTGAGTCTGCTGGCGCAGTCACTCGACGGCGTCGTGGCGGCGATCTTCCGCCAGGTGGCGATGAACCGCTTCGAGAACGCCATCCACTCGGAGCGCCGCGAGGGCGGCGAGCTGTCGGTCCCCCGCTTCGCGGAGCTGTGGCTCGAGACCCAGTCCGAGCTGCTCGGCGACTCCGTGGTGCTCGACGACGACTACGGGCAGTGGTGGTCCTACGTCTGGCACTTCGTGGACGCGCCGGGCTACGTCTACGCGTATGCCTACGGCCACCTGCTCGCCCTGTCGGTCTACCGCCGCTACGAGGAGGAAGGGCCCGGCTTCGTGCCGTCCTACCTCGAGCTGCTCCGCGCCGGCGGCTCTCGCCCGCCGGAGGAGCTCGGCCGGATCGTGGGCGTGGACCTGAGCGACCCGGGCTTCTGGGTCGCCGGCCTGGACCTGGTCGAGCGCCGTCTGGAGGAGGCCGAGAGCCTGGCCGCGGGCTGACGGCGCGCCTGCCGGAGCAAGGTCGCGACAAGTCCCTCGTAGGCCCGCCCCGAGCGAGCGGCGCTGCGGCTGGGCGTGGTAGCGGCTTCTGATCGGCTGCTCAAGGTGAACCTCCTCGATCGGGACGCCGTCGAGGAGGAGTTAAGCATAGCTAATCTTTTGCTAGCCTAAAGATGTGCGAGAAGCTGACGCGACGATCGAGACAGGAGCGGCCCCGGCCGAGTTCGACGCCGCCTGGGACGACTTCTTCGCGGCCATCCGGCGCGCCAGGGCGCGCGCCGCGCGCGAGCCCGGCGGCGAGCTGACCATCCCCCAGTTCCAGCTGCTCGTCGCGCTCGGCGAGACGCCCGGGACCCCCGTCGGGGAGCTCGCGGCCGCCGCGGAGATGTCGCATCCCACGGCGACCCGGATGCTGGACTCGCTCGAGCGCGCCGGAGTCGTCGAGCGGCGCCACTCGAGCGACGACCGCCGCGTCGTCGCCGTTCACCTGACGCGAAAGGGCCGGCGTCTGCTCGAGCGCAAGCGGGCGCTGATCTCGGAGAAGCGCCGGGCGCTCTACGACTCGCTCGACGAGCCGGAGCGCGTTCAGGTCGAGCGCCTGCTGCGGCGCCTGGCCCAGGCGATCGAGGACCTCTGATGCCGGCGCCGGACGAGCGCCAGCACTACGGCCTGACGCTGGGTGTGCTCGTCACGGGCGCGCTGGCGTATGCCCTGTCCCAGACGCTCGTGATCCCCGCCCTGCCGGAGATCCAGCGCCAGCTCCACACCTCGGCCACCTCGGTCACCTTCGTGCTGACCGCCTACCTGCTCACGGCTTCGGTCGCGACCCCCGTCTTCGGGCGGCTGGGCGACATGTTCGGGAAGGAGCGCATGCTGGTGGCGACCCTCGCCGTCTTCGGGCTGGGATCGCTCGTCTCGGCGTTGTCCCACTCGATCGCCGTCCTGATCGCAGGGCGCGCCATCCAGGGCGTGGGCGGCGCCGTGTTCCCGCTCTCCTTCGGCATCATCCGCGACGAGTTCCCGCGCGAGCGGGTCTCCACCGGCATCGGCCTGATCAGCGCGACATTCGGGATCGGCGGCGGCGCGGGCCTCGTGCTCAGCGGCGTGATCGTCGACAACCTGGCCTACGAGTGGATCTTCTGGCTCGGGCTGATCTTCGTCGCCGTGGCGATCGTGGCGACGCAGCTCTTCGTGCCCGAGTCCCCGGTCAAGAGCCCGGCCCGCATCGACTGGCTCGGGGCCGCCCTGCTGTCGGCGGGTCTCGTGGCTCTGCTGGTCGGGGTCAGCCAGGGCAATGCCTGGGGCTGGGGCTCCGGCCGGGTGATCGGCCTGTTCTGCCTGGCCGCCGCCGACCTGGCGGCCTGGGTCGCCTATGAGTGGCGCCACCCGCAGCCGCTCGTGGACATGCGCATGATGCGCAGGCGGGCGATCCTGACCACAAACCTGACCGCGATGCTCGTCGGGTTCGGCATGTTCGGCTCGTTCATCCTGATCCCGCAGTTCGTGCAGGTCCCGTCCGCCGCCGGCTTCGGCTTCGGCTCCTCGGTCACGGAGGCGGGCATGTTCCTGATGCCCTCCGCGGTGGTGATGCTGGTCGCGGGGCCGCTGGCGGGCTGGCTCGGCGGCCGCGTGGGCTCCAAGCTCCCGCTCCTGATCGGCACTGGCGCGGCCGCCCTCAGCTTCGTCTTCATCGCGCTCGTGCACTCCCAGCGCTGGCCGATCTACCTGGGCGCGGCGGTGCTCGGCCTGGGCATCGGCTTCGCCTTCGCGTCGATGGCCAACCTGATCGTCGACGCCGTGGACCAGCGACAGACCGGGGTGGCCACCGGGATGAACACGATCATGCGGACGATCGGCGGCTCGCTCGGAGGCCAGATCGCGGCGAGCATCGTCGCCGGTCACATGGCGGCCGGGGGGCTGCCCGAGGAGTCGGGCTTCACCACGGCGTTCCTCCTGTCGGCGGTCGGGGTCGCCGCGGCGTTCGCGCTCGCGCTCGCGATACCCGGACGCCGGGTCGCGGGGCGGCGAGCCGATCGCGAGCCCGAGCTGGCACGGGTGTCCGGCTAGCCGAGCGGCCTACTCGGGCTGCAGCTCGGCGGCGTAGACCTTCAGGTCCTTCGGCGCGCCCTTCGCCCTGAAGCGCCAGCGCCGGCTCAAGCCGAGCCGCTCCTCGTCAACGCGCTCGCACGCAGTCTGCGAGATCAAGAGCTCGTTGGGCCCCGCGGCCTGCATCACGCGCGCCGCGGTGTTCACATCGACGCCGAAGTAGTCGCCGCCGAGCTTCCGCGGCTTGCCGAAGTGGACGCCTGCCCGCAGACGCGGACAGTGGCCCGCGACCTCCACGCCCTCGAGCGCCGTTGTCGCCTCGAGCGCCGCCTCGACCGCGTCGCCCGGATCCTCGAAGACGGCCATCAGCCCGTCCCCCAGCCGCTTGACGATCTCGCCGCCGCGCGCGGTCAGCGGCGGCTCCACCACCTTCCCCACGCGCCGCAGCAGGTCCACCGCCATCGTGTCGCCGGCCTCGAGCGCCCAGTCGGAGAAGCCCACCAGGTCCGTGAACAGGATGGCCAGCTCCCGATCGCCCCGCCCGCGCCCCTGGGCCTCGGACAGCGCCTGCCAGACCTGCACGGCGCTGAGCCCCGCCTCGCGCAGCGCGCTCGGACGCTCGGCCGTCATGGCCGCCAGGCGCTGGCCGATCAGATGCGGCGGCTGACTACCTCCGACAGACAGCGGATCGCCGTAGTCGTCGTCGCCCGGGAGCAGCCGCCGTAGCGCCTTCGCCGTCTTCACCAGCGCGGGCCGCGAATCGAACTCCCTCAGCCTCGTTCGGGTTTTGTCCATGCGGTCGATGGCGGCACACATCTTTACGCGCAGGCTCGATCGGCGTTTCGAGCTGGTCCGGCCGGGTAGTCGCCGTTCGTGGGCGCGATGGGGCTAGTGACCGGTCTGGTGACCTTTCCGATCAGGGTGGCTCGCGCCGGCGCGGCCGAGCTCGTCGGGACGGCGGCCACGACCCTCAGGGCGATCGAGGACCTGCTGAGGGAGGACGCCCCCGAGGTCGGCGCGACGCCGCCGCCCGCGCCGCCGGTCCCGCCACGTCCGCAGCGCCGGCCGACGGCCAGGCCGCGCCCGGCGCCCCGTCCGCGGCGCCGGCCCGGGCAGGCGGCTCACGTCAGGCCGGCACCCCCGCCTCCGCCGGTGGCCGACGAGCCCGATCACGTCGACACCGGGGTCAGGATGGTCGCCCAGGTCGCCGATCGGGACGCCGAGGAGGGAGCGGGGCCGGAGATCGAGGTCGCCGAGCCCTGGGACGGCTACGACCGCCTGACTGCCCGCGAGGCCGTGGCCGCGCTGGCCGACGCGTCGAGCGAGAGCCTGGCCGCCGTGCAGCTCTACGAGGGAAGCCACCGCGGCAGGCGCTCGGTGCTCGCCGCGGTGGAGCGCGCCCTCGCCACCCGCTAGCCGGAGACCCGGTACAACCCCGCGGTGCTCGGCGACCTGAGCAGGCCGCAGCTCGGCTTCCTGCTGGCCACCGGGGCCTCGGCCGTGGCGGCAGGAGTCGCGCACTACGCCGGCGCGGCGGCCGTGCTGGCGTTCGTGCTGGCCGGCGTGGCGCTGGCGGGCATGGCCTGGGTCGTCTCGTTCGCCACCGAGCAGGTCGGCGGCCGCTTCGGGCCGGCGATCACGGGCTTCCTCCAATCGACCCTCGGCAACCTGCCCGAGTTCTTCATCGTGCTGTTCGCGCTCGGCGCCGGGCAGGTCGTGGTCGCGAAGACCTCGATCATCGGCTCGCTGTTCGCCAACGCGCTTCTGGTGCTCGGCCTCGTCGTGATCACCGGGGCGCGGCGCGACCCCGAGGGCTGCATGCGCTTCAAGCGGCGGCTGCCCATGGACACGACGACGCTGCTGCTCGTGGCCGTCTTCATCATCGTGATCGTCGGCCTGACGGTCGAGTCGGAAGGGGAGGCGAGCCACCACGTGAAGGCGATCTCCGCCGTCGGCGCGGTCTCCCTGCTCGCGGTCTACGCGGTCTGGCTGTGGTCCTACCTGCGCAGCGACGGGCCCCGCGAGACGGCGGACGAGCAGGCGGAGGCCACGTTGCCACTCGGCTTCTCGATCGCGCTGCTCGGGCTGGCCGGCGTCGGGGCCGCGTTCGTATCCGACTGGTTCATCTCCGCGCTCGAGCCGGCGATCAAGTCGCTCGGCATCTCGAAGGCCTTCGCCGGACTCGTGATCGTGGCCATCGCGGGCAACGCCGTCGAGAACGTGACGGGCATCGTGCTGGCGCACAAGGGCCAGCCGGACCTGGCGATCTCGGTCGTAAAGAACTCCGTCGCTCAGATCGCCGCGTTCCTGTTCCCCGCCCTGGTGCTGGTCTCGTTCCTGTTCGCCCACTCGCTGACCTTCTCGTTTGCGCCGGTCTACATCGGTGCGCTGTTCCTGACGGCGATCGCGATCTGGCAGATCACGGGCGACGGCGAGGCGCTCGCGTTCGAGGGCTGCGCGCTTATCGCCCTCTACGTCGTACTGGCGACCTTCGCGTTCGTCGATTAGACGCTGCGGCACATCCGGGCCGCCCCTTTGTTAGGCCTGCGTTGAGCCGGGCTTCCAGGCGGTTCGAGCGCCGGGGTGACGGGCAAGGCTCAGATAAGGACTGAGAGGGTCGGCACCACGGCTCGCACTTGCAGGGAGGCGGTGCGGGGTCGGTGACGGCCCTCTCGACTTTTCCGCACCCGGGCCAGGAATCTCAGGCGCCGCGAGTAGTCTTCAGGGGGACACGTCCACACTCGGGTGTTGCGCTCCCTGCATCCCCCTGTGGTCCAGACACTCTGGGGGCAGTCATGAGACGGAGCGCGTGAGCGACGAGACCGAACGTCAGGACGAGCAGCCGGCAGGGAAGCGTGGTGACGCCGCCTGGAAGGAGACGAAGGCGCGCATCGCCGAGCGCAACGACAACGCGCGCAAGGCGGGCAAGCAGCGCCGCGAGGCGCACGAGCGCGAGCGCCAGGAGGCGCGCCAGGCCGCCGAGCGCCGCCGGATGGTCGAGCTGCTCGGCAAGCAGCGCTAGCCGCGCTGGCGGCCCCGGCCTACTAGCCGGTGGGCTGGACGTTTACGGCCTTCGGCCCCTTCGGCCCGGCCTCCGACTCGAAGGAGACCTTGGCGCCCTCCTCCAGGGACGCGAATCCCTGGCTGACGATCCCGGTGTGGTGGACGAACAGGTCCTTGCCGCCGTCGTCCGGGGTGATGAAGCCGAAGCCCTTGTCGTCGCTGAACCACTTGACCGTTCCGGTTGGCATGCGTTTCCTCCACTGCTTGTGTGCTGCGTACGCGGAGGTGGCTCTTTGGAACGACCTGCGGACACTCGCACTACCTCGCCGGGCCTTCGACCCGGCCGAACGGGTGCGACCGTACCAGTCCGTCGGTGTCCGCGTGGGGACAGAGCAGAGTTCGCGCCTTCCGCAAGGCGGGTGTACGGTGGATCGAGTACGACGGTCCCCGGGCATTTCGGGCGCTTTCTGCAATCGGGTCCGCGCACGCGAAAGCGCCGCCTGAAATGGAGAACGTCCTGATGATCGCACCCACACTCGAGCTGACGACGGAGCGAACGAGCCCCTGGTCGCGCGTGATCTCGGTGAGCGGCGAGCTCGATCGCATGGGCGCTCCGAGGCTCCGCAGGGCGCTTGGCGAGCAGATGGCCGACGATCGCGTACGCCAGCTCATCGTGGACCTGAGCGACGTCGAGTTCATGGACGGCGGCGGCCTGCGGCTGCTGCTCGAGACAAGCGAGGCCATGCGGGCGAGCGGCCGCCGCTTCTGCGTCGTGTGCACGAACCAGCACGTGCTCAGGCTGTTCACGCTGATCGACGCGCGCGGGCGCCTGCAGGTGGTCCGCTCGCGCTCGGCGCTCCAGGACGCCATCGCCTGAGCCTCCGTCAGCGGGGCTGCGGCGTGCCGAGCTCCATCACGAAGTAGGTCCCGTAGGGCCCGCCGCGCGCGAAGCCGCCGCCCGCGCGCTTGAAGCTCGGCTCCAGGATGTTCGCGCGGTGGCCCGGGCTGTGCATCCAGGCGCGGCAGGCCGAGCGCACGCTGGGCTGGCCGGCCGCGATGTTCTCGCCCCACGACCATTGAAGCGAGCTGAACAGCGCGATGCGGTCGCCGGGCGAGCGGCCCCAGGGGTCCTCGTGCGCGAAGAACCCATGCCGCGCCATGTTCCGGGCGTCCAGGTGCGCGGCGCGGTGCAGCGCGCGGCTGGCGCGAACGGAAGGAAGTCCGTGCAGGTGGCGCTGGCGGTTGGCGCACGCGCGGATCCGCTTCTCGGCGCGCAGGACGGCTGGGCTGGTGCGGGCTTTGGCGCCGGACGGGAAGACCGGGAGTGCCAGCAGACAGGCAGTCATCAGACCTGCTGTTCCCAAGCGCTTCAGCGTAGGTCTGGCGGAGGCGAACACAGCTTCTACCGACGTTAGTCGGCGAGATCGGGGAATAGCTGAGCGGAACTCGACGACCTCTGGCCCACCGGCGCGTTGTGAGGGAGGAGAGCAAGCCCTTCAAGGAGGAAACCTCATGCTTCGCAAGCCCTTCACACCCCTGAAGGCCGCCGTGGCCGTCGCATCGGTGCTGCTGGTTGGCGCCGGACTGGCAGTCGCCGGCGTCGGCCTGCCCAAGCAGGCGGGGGAGGCAGGGCAGAACGACTCGTCGCCGCGCTCGAGCGACGTGCTCGACGTGATCAAGGGCACGCCCACGTCCGACCGTGGCTGCGAGTTCGGCCATGCCGTGGCGACCGCCGCGCGCGGATCGGAGCTTCCCGCCCAGGCGCGGGCCGCTTGTGACCGAGGCCACGGCGCTTCCGAGCGGGCGAAGACGAACCACCGCCACGCGCGCACGGTCCGGCAGAACCGCCAGTCGAGCGCCGGACGTCAGTTCGGCCAGGAGACGTCCGAGCGCGCCAAGGGCCAGCGAACGGCGACCCCCGAGCAGCGGCGCCAGTTCGGCCCCGAGACGGCCACGCGCGCCCACCAGCTCGGCGGCGGGCCGGAGTCGGTTCCGAGGGGTGGACCCGGCACCGGGGAGACCCACTCGCAGGCGGGCGAGCACGGCGCGAGTGGGGGCAAGCCCTAGCCGCCTGTCGTTCGTCCAGAGCTTCGACTAAGCCGGCGCCGCCGCCCTGCGCGGCTGCCGCGTGCGTACCCGGCGCTTGACCAGGCGCGCGATCCTGCGCGAGTCGATCCGCATCAGCCGCAGCTGGCCGCTGATCTTGGCGCGGTAGCCGATGAAGAACAGCCCGGGGGCGTGCGGCTGCTCCAGCACGCCTCGCTCGAATGCGCCGGCGGGGAAGCCACGTTCATCGAGTACGCCCAGGTGCCCGACGAGCGGCTCGAGACCGCGGCGGTACCCGGTTGCGGCGATCACGGCGTCGGGCTGGATGCGGGTGCCGTCGACCAACAGAACGTCGCGGCCCTCGAAGCGCTCGATCGTCGGTACCAGCTCGATACGTCCGGCCTTGACCGCCTCGACGAAGCCGGCGTCGATGGCCGGCGCGATCCGCTTCTGCTCGAGCGAGCTCCGCAGGCCAAGCTGTGGGAACGGCAGTCCGTGCTCCGACAGGTTCCCGTAGATCATGCGCTGGGTAGCCCGCCCGACCGCGTCCGCCGCGCCCCTCGGCAGCCACTCGAGCCCCAGCGCGGTCAGGTTCAGCGACAGCCCGAGCCACTTGCGCGGAAAGATGTTCGGCGGCGTCCGCATGGCGGCGCGCACGCGGGTCGCGCCGCCGTTGGTCAGGAGGGTCGCCAGCTCCGAGCCGGTGTTGCCGGGGCCTACCACCAGCACATCGCGGCCGTGGAAGGGCTTCGGGCTGCGGTAGTCGGCCGCGTGCAGGAGCTCGCCCTGGAATCCCTCGCGGCCGGGCCAATCCGGCATCCAGGGCTTGTGGTCGGAGCCCATAGCCACGACGGCGATCGGCGCCTCGCGCGCGCCGGCCGACGTCCCGACCCGCCAGCCTCCATTCGCCCGGTCGATGCGCTCCACCTCCGTCCCGAACTCGATCTCCAGGCCGTGGTGGGCGGCGTAGTCCTCGAGGTACTCGATCCACTTCTCGCGCGTCGGGTACTCGCCATAGCGCCGCAGCTTGGCGCGGTAGCCCGGCAGCCCGGACAGCCACCCGAGCGTGTTCAGCGACAGGCCCTCGTAGCGGCGGCGCCAGCTCTCCCCCACCCGCTCCGCGCGCTCCAGCACGAGCGCCGGCACGCCCGCGCGTTTCAGGGCGGCCGCGGCCGCAAGCCCGCCTGGGCCGGCGCCACACACGAGAGCTCGGGGTTCCGCCTCCACGACGTCGCGCTAGCCCGACTCGAGCACTGTGAACCGGATTCCCGCGGGCTGCAGGCGCTCGGTCAGGGCGTCACCCATGGCCACTGCCGTGGTGACCTGCCCGGCCGAGGGCGGCAGCTCGTCGTGGGCCAGGCAGAGCGCCGACTCGGCGAGCATCTTCGAGGTCTCGCCGTAGCCGGGGTCGCCCCCGGAGACCTCGGTCACCACGCGCCGGCCCCCGCCCTCGCCCACGAAACGGACCTTGAACCAGGCCTTGTCGCGCTGCTCGGGCGTCGGTCCCTCCCCCGACTTGATGCGCCCGAGCAGCCAGTTGCGCGTGGGCGCCAGCTGGGAGAGCGCGACCAGTCCGGCGATGCCGCCGACCATGCCCGCCGCCACCGGCAGCCGCTTGACCGCGACGTAGTGCCCGTAGGAGAAGTCAGGGCCGTAGCGGTCGATCGCCGCGGCCGAGCGCAGGACCACCTGCGGATCGATGGTGGGCATGGGCAGCGCCCAGGCGCCGATCGCCTCCTCGCGCCGCGGCCTTGCCTTGACCGGATGCACCCGGCGGCCCTCCGGGCCCGGCTCCCGCTCGCGCCGCTCGCGAGCCACCTTCGCCATCTCCCGCGCGCGCGAGAAGCTCGTGACTGCCGACTGGAAGGTGCCGCCCGACAGCCGGCCGCCCGCGCGCACGAAGCCCTCCGCCTTGATCGGCACCCCCTCAGGCAGCTGCTTCACGGTGAAGTAGGCGCCCAGGTCGTGCGGAATCGAGTCGAAGCCGCAGGCGTGCACGAGGCGCGCCCCGCTCTGCTCGGCGCGCTCGTGGTGGCGCACGTACATCCGATCGACGAACTCGGACTCGCCGGTCAGGTCGACGTAGTCGGTACCGGCCTGGGCGCAGGCGGCCACGAGCGGCTCGCCGTAGTTCAGGTAGGGACCCACCGTCGTGATCACGACGCGGGCGCTCTCGGCGAGCTCCCGCAGCGAGCCGGCGTCCTCGACGTCCGCGTGCAGCAGCGCCGGCTCGACGTCGCCGGACAGGCGGGAGCGCAGCGCCTCGAGCTTCTGGCGGTTGCGTCCGGCCAGGCCCAGCCGCGTCCCCGCGGGGGCGTTGGCCGCCAGGTACTCGGCGGTCAGCCCGCCGGTGAACCCCGTTGCGCCGAACAGGACGACGTCGTGTGCGCGCTCCCCGGCCACGCTGCGGAGCCTCTCACAAACGGCCGCGCGCTCAGCCTCGGACGGTGCGCCGGAACAGCAGACCGGTGACGACCGCCACCACCGCGGCGATGAACGGGATCCCGGCTCCGATCACCCC
>JBHELQ010000022.1:0-17320 GCA_046262995.1 Thermoleophilaceae bacterium | reverse complement strand
CCGTGGCTGAAGCAGCGGCTGATGGCGGCGGGCCAGCGCCCGATCTCGAACGTGGTCGACATCACGAACTACGTGATGCTCACGTACGGGCAGCCGCTGCACGCCTTCGACCTGGAGGAGGTGCGCGGTTCGCGGATAGTGGTGCGGCGGGCGCGCGACGGCGAGACGATGACGACCCTCGACGACGTGGAGCGGAGCTTCGATCCCGACGTGGCGCTCGTCTGCGACGGCGAGGGCCCGAGCGGGATCGCGGGGATCATGGGCGGGCAGATCTCCGAGGTCTCCGACAAGACGACGCGCGTGTTGATGGAGGCGGCCACCTGGGTCGGACCGAACATCATGCGCAGCTCGCGCAAGCTTGGGCTGCGCACCGAGGCGTCGGCGCGCTTCGAGAAGCAGCTCCACCCTGAGCTGGCGATGGCCGCCGAGCGCCTTGCCTCGCGGCTGATGGTCGACCTGTGCGGGGCGCGGATGGTGCCCGGCACTCTCGACGCCTATCCGGAGCCGGCCGGCCCGCGTGAGGTGAGCGTGCGCCCGGAGCGCATGGAGCGGCTGCTCGGCGAGCGGATTCCCGCGGAGCAGGTGTCGGGGATCCTCGACAGGCTGGGCTTCGCCCCACGCACGGAGGACGAGCGCGTCGCCGTGAGCGTCCCGCCCTGGCGCGACTCCGACGTGCAGCGCGAGGCCGACCTGATCGAGGAGGTGGCCCGCATACACGGTCTGGACAAGCTGCCGACCACGCTGCCGGCGCGGGAGCGGGCCGTGGGTCGCCTGACCGGCACCCAGCCGCTGCGCCGCCGGCTCGAGGACGCGCTGCGCGACCGCGGCTCGTTCGAGTGCGTCTCCTACTCGTTCACGGCGCCCGAGTCGCTCGCGCGACTCCGCCTCGGCGAGCCCGAGCCGATCCGGATTCAGAATCCGCTGAGCGAGGACCTGAGCGTCCTGCGGCCGCTGCTGCTCCCGGGACTGCTCGACGCGGCCCGCCGCAACACGGCCTACGGGCGCTCCGAGCTCGCACTGTTCGAGTCGGCGCACGTGTACCTGGCGGCGCGGCCGCCCGAGCAGGGCGCGGGCTCGCCACGCGGCGCCCGCCCGGCAGAGGAGCGCCACCACCTGGCCGCGCTGATCGGGAGGACGCTCCCGGACGGCTGGCGGACGCCGGCGCCAGCCGCTGACTTCCACGCCGCGCGGGCCCTGCTCGAGGCGCTGATGGCCGTGGCCGGCGTGCCCTGGCGCGCGGAGGCGGGCGGGCCGCCGTTCCTGCATCCCGGGCGCGCTGCTTCCGTGGTGGCGACCACCGGCGGGCGCGAGCTCGGCTGGCTCGGCGAGCTGCACCCGCTCGTGCTCCGGGAGTGGGAGCTCGACGGCCCGGTGGCCGCCTTCGAGATCGACGTCGAGGCCGTGGCGGAACTCGCCCCCGGGGTGGCCGGCTACCACGACGTGACGAGCTTCCCGTCCGTGCTCCAGGACATCGCCGTGGTCGTCTCCGAGGACGTGAGCACGGCGGAGGTGAGCGGCGCGGTCCGAGCGGGTGGCGGCGAGCTGCTCCACGCGCTGCGCCTGTTCGACGTCTACCGAGGCGAGCAGCTCGGCGAGGGCATGAAGTCGCTCGCCCTGCGGCTGGAGTTCCGCGCCCCCGACCGCACGCTGACCGACGACGAGGTGGCCGGGCTGCGGGCCGAGATCGAGCAGCGTCTGGGCGAGCTGGGAGGGAAGCTCCGTGGCTGAGCGCCGGCGGGTCGCGGTCGTGGGCGCCAGCGGGTTCGGCGGAGCGGTGGCCGCCATGCTCGTACACCGCCACCCCTCGCTCGAGCTGACCGCGGTCACGGCCCGGACCGACGCGGGCCGCCGCCACGACGAGCTCTATCCGCGCTACCGCGTGCCGCTCGTGCTCGAGGAGCTCCAGGCGGACGCGCTCGCCGAGCGGGCCGACGCCGCGATCGTCGGCTATCCCCACGGCGCCGCCGCGCCCGTGGTCAAGGCTCTGCGGGAGCGCGGGCTGAAGGTGGCCGACCTGTCCGCCGACTTCCGGCTCGACCGCGAGCGCTACGAGCGCTGGTACGGGCCACACGAGGCAACGGAGCTGCTCGACGGGGCCGTCTACGGCCTGACCGAGGCCAACCGCGACGAGATCCGGGACGCCGACCTCGTGGCCGTCCCCGGTTGCTATCCGACGGCCGCCCTGCTCGCCGTGTGGCCGCTGCGCGAGCGGATCCGGGACGTCGTGGTGGACGCCAAGTCCGGGGTCTCCGGGGCCGGCCGGGAGGCCACGCCGACGACCCACTTCGTCTCGGTGGCCGAGAACATCAACCCGTACAAGGTCGAGGGGCATCGCCACGGCGCCGAGCTCGAGCGCCAGCTGCCGGACGGCGCCGCCTACACCTTCGTGCCGCACCTGATCCCCGTGGAGCAGGGGTTGCTCGCCTCCTGCTACGTGGAGACGGACGCTCCGCTCGAGGCCGGCGAGCTGCGCGAGCTCTACGAGCGCGCCTACGGCGACGAGCCGTTCGTGGACCTGGCCGACGAGCCGCCCTCCACGGCGGACGTCCGGGAGACGAACCGCTGCCGCGTGCACGTGACGAAGGCGGGCGGGCGGGTGCTCGCCTTCGCTGCGATCGACAACCTCTGGAAGGGCGCCGCCGGCCAGGCGGTGCAGGACCTGAACCTGATGCTCGGGCTCCCGGAGACCGAGGGGCTCGCGTGAGCTTCTTCGCCTCCCGCTGGGTGCAGCGCCCCGAGCACGTCCGCGAGGCCGAGCCGGCCGGGCTGCCTCAGGGGTTCCAGGCCGCGGCCGCGGCCGCGGGGTTGAAGCCCGACGGACTCGACGTGGGCGTGCTCTGCTCGGCCACGGACGAGACCACGTCCACCGCCCGCTTCACGAGCAACGCGCGCGTGGGGGCGCCGGTGACCGTGACGAGGGAGGCGCGGCTCGACGGCCTGCGCGCCGTGGTCGCGAACTCGGGCGGCTCGAACGTCGGCGACGGCCGGCGCGGGCTGGAGACCGCCCGCGCCACCCAGGCCACGGCGGCCGAGCTGCTCGGGATCGCCCCGGATCAGGTGGCGCTCGCGTCGACCGGCGTGATCGGCCACGAGCTGCCGCGGGATCCGCTGCTGGCCGGAGTGCGCGCGGCCTGCGGCGGGCTGGGCGGGGACTCCTCGTCCTTCTCGGAGGCGATCCTGACTAGCGACCGCGCCCCCAAGCGCGCCTGCCTGGATGTGACGCTGCCGTCCGGAACGGTGCGCGTGGCGGGCCAGGCGAAGGGGGCGGGAATGATTTCGCCGCGCTTCGCCACGATGTTCTGCTTCGTGCAGACCGACGCCGCGTTGTCCCCCGAGACGATCGACCTGCTCACGGGCGTCTGCGTGAAGCGCTCGTTCGACCGCATCTCCGTGGACGGGCAGCTCTCGACGAGCGACACCGTGGTGGCGCTGGCCAGCGGCGCCTCCGGCGTGCGCGTGGAGCCCGAGTCTCCCGACGAGCTGGCGCTTGGCGAGGCGATCGATGCGCTCATGCGCCAGCTCGCCCTGGCGATCGTTGCCGACGGCGAGGGCGCGGGCCGAATCGGTCGGGTGATCGCCCGCGGACGCCCCGACGTGGTCGAGCCCGTGGCGCGCTCGGTGGCCAACTCGCCGCTCGTGAAGACCGCCCTGCACGGTGGCGACCCGAACTTCGGACGCGTGCTCCAGGCCGCCGGGCAGGCCTGGCCGGCGGGCGACCACTTCGTCGTGGACCTCCAGATCGAGGGGCGGCAGGTCGTCTCGGCGGGCGAGGTCGTCGAGCTGGCCGCGGACGAGCAGCAGGAGCTCGAGGGGGCGGTGCGGGCTTCGGAGGTCGAGTACGAGCTGACGCTGCCGGGCGAGGGCGGCGAGACCGAGGTCTTCTTCTCCGACCTGTCCGAGGCCTACGTGCGCTTCAACGCGGAGTACACATCATGAGCGAGCCGATGCGAGACGTCGCCACCCTGCTCGAGGCCCTCCCGTACATGCGGGAGTTCCGCGGCCGCACCGTGGTCATCAAGTACGGCGGCGCCGCCATGACAGACGCCCGGCTGCGGGAGGAGTTCGCCCGTGACGTGGTGCTGCTCAAGTACGTCGGCATGAACCCGGTGGTGGTCCACGGCGGCGGCCCCGACATCACGCGCTACATGGAGCGCCTGGGGATGGAGGTGCGCTTCGTCGAGGGCCTGCGCGTCTCCGACGAGGCCACCGTCGAGGTGGCGAAGATGGTGCTGGTCGGAAAGCAGAACAAGGACATCGTGCTGCGGATCAACCGCCACGGACAGCCGGCGGTTGGCCTCTGCGGGGACGACGGGCTGCTCTTCACCGTGCGCAAGCGGCTGGCGGGCACCACCGACGTGGGCTTCGTCGGCGACATCGAGCACGTCGACGTGGACGTGCTGAACCACATCGCCGAGGACTACGTGCCCGTCGTGGCGTCCGTGGGCGCCGACGCGGAGGGCCAGTCCTACAACGTCAACGCCGATGCCGCGGCCAGCGCGGTGGCGCAGGCGCTGGGGGCCTTCAAGGCGCTGTTCCTGACGGACGTGGAGGGTTGGCGGGCGGACCCGGAGGATCCCGACAGCCGCATCTCGCAGGCCACGGTGGAGGAGGTCCGGCAGCGCCTGCCCGAGGTCACCGGCGGGATGCGGCCGAAGCTCGAGGCCTGCGTCGCGGCGCTCGAGGGCGGGGTGGAGGCGGCCCACATCGTCGACGGGCGGGTGCCGCACTCGCTGTTGCTCGAGCTGTTCACCGACCAGGGCATCGGGACGAAGCTGTGTCCGTAGCGGAGCTCCAGGCGCTGGAGCAGGAAGCCGTGATGGGCACCTACGCCCGCAATCCGGTCGAGTTCGTGCGGGGCGAGGGCACGCGGCTATGGGACGACGAGGGGAACGAATACCTGGACTTCCTCTGTGGAATCTCGGTGACTCAGCTGGGGCACTGCCCTCCGACCGTCGTCGAAGCGGTGCGCGAGCAATCCGGCCGGCTCATGCACACCGGCAACCTCTTCTACACGGAGCCGGCGATGCGGCTGGCCAAGCGCTTGGCCGACAGCTCGCTGGGCGGCAAGGTCTTCTTCTGCAACTCGGGAGCGGAGGCGAGCGAGTGCGCGCTCAAGCTCGCGCGCCGGCGGCGCCAGGGCGGCGGCTTCGTCGTCTCGGAGGGCGGCTTCCACGGCCGCACGATGGGCGCGCTCTCGGCCACCCCGCAGGAGGCCAAGCAGGCCCCGTTCGCCCCGCTCGTGCCCGGCTTCACCGTCGTCCCGCGGGACGACTCGGACGCCCTGCGGGCTGCCATCGACGATTCGACCGCCGCCGTGATGCTGGAGCCGATCCAGGGGGAGTCGGGCATCCACCCCCTCTCCGACGAGCTCCTGCGGGCCGCCCGCGAGAGCTGCGACGAGCACGGAGCCCTGCTGATCTTCGACGAGGTGCAGTGCGGGATGGGCCGCACGGGCTCGCTGTGGGCGTGGCAGGGCGCGGGGGTGCGGCCGGACGTGATGACCTCCGCGAAGGGCCTGGGTGGTGGTGTTCCGATCGGCGCGTGCGTGGCAGCTCCTGCGTTCGCGGACCTGCTTCAGCCAGGGGATCACGGCTCGACCTTCGCCGGCGGCCCCGTTGCCTGCGCGGCGGCCAACGCGGTGCTCGACGTGGTGGACGATCCGGCGTTCCTGGCCCAGGTGCGCGAGAAGGGCGAGCGGCTGGGCACCGGGCTGCGCGAGCTGGGGCTGGACGTGCGCGGTCGCGGGCTGATGCTCGCCTTCCCGGCTGAGGACGGCCCGGAGCTAATGCGCCGCTTGCTGCTCGAGCAGCGGCTGGTGACCCACGCCACCGGGCCGGACACGTTGCGGCTGCTTCCGCCACTGACCGTCTCGAGCGACGAGATCGACGAGGCGCTCCGCCGGATCGGCGCTGCGCTGTGAGAGCGGTGCTCCGAACAGTTCTGTGGACGCATTCGGGGTCCATAGACCCCACAACCGTCCACAGAACGACCCATGGCGCCTGGGCGCGGGGCAGCTAGGGTGCCGCCGCGATGACGGACCAGCGCCGCGCGCCCAAGACCGCCTCCTACGAAGCCGAGGCCGGCGAGGTCGGACGGGTGCTGCTGCTCTACTCGGGCGGCCTCGACACGAGCGTGATGCTCAAGTGGATCCAGGACGAGTACGAGGCCGAGGTGGTGGCCCTGACCGTCGACCTGGGCCAGCCCGGCGAGGACTTCGAGGTCGTGAAGGGCAAGGCGCTCCAGCTCGGCGCGCTCGACTGCCACGTGGTCGACGCCCGTGAGGAGTTCGCCCACGACTACGTCCTGCCGGCGATCAAGGCCAACGCCCTCTATGGCGGCGGCTACCCGCTGTTCACGGCGCTCGGGCGGCCGCTCCTGGCGAAGATCGCGGTCGCGAAGGCGCGTGAGTCGGGCTGCGACACGATCGCCCACGGCTGCACCGGCAAGGGCAACGACCAGGTGCGGATCGAGGCGACGGTCGCGGCGCTCGACCCCGAGATGAAGGTCATCGCTCCAGTCCGGAGCTGGCAGATGGGGCGCGAGGAGGAGATCGCCTACGCGCGCGAGCACGGCATCCCCGTGAAGGGCGGAACGGAGTCCCCGCCGTACTCGATCGACGACAATCTCTGGGGGCGTTCCAGCGAGGGCGGCCCGATAGAGGACCTCTCGGAGCCGCCCCGCGACGACGTCTTCGACCTGGTCACGGACCCGCGCGAGGCGCCCGACGAGCCGGAGGACGTGGCGGTCGAGTTCGAGCGCGGCTGTCCGGTGGCGCTGAACGGCGAGCGACTGGGCCTGGTCGAGCTGCTGGCGGGGGCGGCGGAGCTGGGCGCCCGGCACGGCGTGGGGATCGTCGACCACGTCGAGGACCGCATCGTCGGCCTGAAGGTGCGCGACCTCTACGAGGTGCCGGCCGCAGAGCTGATCCTGACGGCGCACAAGGAGCTCGAGAAGCTGGTCGGGACGATCCACCAGAACACCTTCAAGCCGCAGCTGGACGACCACTGGGCCTTCCTCGTATACGCGGGGCTCTGGGTCGAGCCGCTGCTCGGCGATTTGAACGCACTGATGGACTCGGTGAACGAGCAGGTCACGGGCAGCGTGACCCTGCGGCTCTACAAGGGCAGCGCGCGGCCGGTCGCGCGGCAGTCGCCCAACGCCCTGTACGACGCGGAGCTGGCCGGGTTCGGCGGCTCGGGGGGCCTGTTCTCGCAGCAGGCCAGCCCTGGATTCATCGAGCTCTGGTCGCTCCAGTCGCGGATGGCGTACCGAATCCGGAACCCGGGAAAGGGAGGGACATGACCACTCGCGGATACACGGTCCTCGGCTGGGCGGTCTGGCAGGTCGCCAGCCGCGTGGCCAAGCGCAAGATCGCGCAGAACCGCGCCAAGCTCGGCGCAGCCGGCGTGGTGGCGCTGGTGCTGGTGGGCGGCGTGCTCGCCGCCCGGGCCACGAGCAGCAGCGACTAGCCGGCTTCGGAGCGTGAGGACTCCCGCTCCCTGCGCGGCAGGAAGCGGGTGCCGAGCGTGACCAGCAGGTGCACCACCCCGATCGCGATGAAGAACGCGGTCGGCGTGCTCTCGTCGGAGAAGCCGAACAGGAACGGGGAGGCCACCAGGAAGGCTCCCAGGACGTAGTCCAGCGCGATGTGCAGCTGGATCTGGAGCGAGTCCACGAGGCTCGTCGGGCCCTCCGTGGCCGCCGCGACCAGGATCACGAGCACTCCGATCACGATCGACGCCGCGATCGCCGCCCCGGAGTCGAACCCGAGCAGGAAGGGGGCCACGACCAAGAGCGCCCCGGCGACGTACTCGATCAGACCGTGGGCGAAGCGGGGGATCGGTCCGTCTCTGAGCATGGGCTGCCTTATACCCGCAACGAGCGCGGAACGCGTCCCGAGCCGTCGTCACCCGACCGTACACTCGCCCCGGGGCATGAGCTGCGTCCACCTCCACGTGCACTCGGAGTACTCGCTGCTGGACGGCGCCTGCCGCCTGGATGCGCTGGCCGAGCGTGCCGCCGCCTTCGACCAGCCGGCCCTCGGCCTGACGGACCACGGCGTCATGAACGGCGCCGTCGAGCACTACAAGGCCTGCCGTAAGCACGGCGTCAAGCCGATCATCGGCCTCGAGGCCTACCTCGTGGACGACCGCAAGACCGACGCCGTCCGCTACGAGCGCAACCACCTGACGCTGCTCGCGTCCAGTGACCAGGGCTTCCGCAACCTGGTCAAGCTCAGCTCCGCCGGCTACCTCGAGGGCTTTCGGCGCGGCAAGGCGAACGTGGACCTGGAGCTGCTCTCCCGGCACTCCGACGGGGTGATCGCGCTCAGCGGCTGCCTCCAGTCGCGCTTCTGCCGGCGGCTCGTGGACGGCAACCCGGCCGAGGCTCGCGCCCACGCGGACGACCTGGTCCAGGTCTTCGGTCAGGAGGACGTCTACTTCGAGCTCCAGCGCAACGGGATCGCCGAACAGGACAGGGCGAACGAGGGCATCGTGCGTATCGCCGGGGAGCTGGGCCGGCCGCTCGTGGCGACTGCCGACGTCCACTATCTGCGCCGTGAGGACTACGACCACCACAGGGCGCTCCTGTGCGTGCAGACCAAGAGCACCGTCGCCCAGCCCAAGCTGAGCTTCGACACCAACGAGTTCTTCCTGAAGGACTCCGCCGAGATGGCGGAGGCGTTCTCGCCGTGGCCGGAGGCCGTCGCCTCGACGCTCGAGGTCGCCGAGCGCTGCCATGTCGAGCTCGAGCTCGGCAAGCTGCTCCTGCCGAGCTTCCCGACGCCAGAGGGCCAGGAGGAGGCCGTCTACCTGCGCCGCCTGGCCGAAGAGGGGCTCCGGCGCCGCTACGGCGATCCGCCGCCGGCCGAGGCCAGGGAGCGGCTCGAGCAGGAGCTGGCCGTGATCGAGCGCATGGGCTTCAGCTCCTACTTCCTGATCGTCTGGGACTTCGTCAAGTTCGCCAAGGACAGCGGCATCGCCGTCGGGCCCGGACGCGGCTCGGCGGCCGGGTCGATCGTCTCCTTCGCGCTCGCCATCACCGACGTCGACCCGCTCGCCTATGGCCTGCTGTTCGAGCGCTTCCTGAACGCGGCGCGCGTGTCGATGCCGGACATCGACATCGACTTCTCGGTGAAGGGGCGCGACCGGGTGATCCAGTACGTGGCCGACAAGTACGGACGCGACTCAGTCGCCCAGATCATCACGTTCGGCCGCATGCTGCCGCGCGCGGCCACGCGCGATGCCGCCCGCGTCCTGGGCCTCGACTACGGCACAGGCGACCGCATCGCCAAGCTGATCCCCGAGCCCGTGATGGGCCGTTCGAAGACCTTCGACGAGTATCTGAAGGAGGAGCCCGAGCTGCGCCGCGTCTACGACGAGGACGGCGACGCCCGACGGGTGATCGACACGGCGAAGGGGCTGGAGGGGATCGTGCGCAACAACTCGATCCACGCCGCGGCGGTCGTGATCGCCGACCGCCCGCTGACCGAGCTGGTGCCGGTGCAGCTGGCGGAGGACCGTGTCGTCACCCAGTACTCGATGGGCCCGATCGAGGAGATCGGCCTGCTGAAGATGGACTTCCTGGGGTTGCGCAACCTCGACGTGATCGAGGCCGCGCTCGACATCATCGAGCAGTCGAGCGGCGATCGCCCGGACATGGCGGGACTGCCCCTCGACGACGAGCGGACCTACGAGATGCTCGCGCGCGGCGATTCCGTCGGCGTGTTCCAGTTCGAGTCCGACGGCATGCGCGAGGCGCTGCGCAAGGTCCGCCCGACAGAGTTCAACGACCTGGTCGCGCTCGTCGCCCTCTACCGCCCGGGCGCCATGCGCTACATCGACACGTACGCGCGCAACAAGCGCAACCCGGAGGCGATCCAGTACATCGACGAGCGGCTGCGCTCGATCACGGAGTCGAGCTACGGGGTGATCCTGTTCCAGGAGCAGTCGATGGAGATCGCGAAGTCGATCGCCGGCTTCTCCGGGCCCGAGGCGGACGACCTGCGCAAGGCGATCGGCAAGAAGCTGCGCGACAAGATGGCCGCGCTGCGCGACCGCTTCTTCGAGGGCGCGCGCGGAACGGGCACTGACGAGCGCGTGACCAAGGAGCTGTGGGCGGTCAACGAGGCCGCCGCGGACTACTCCTTCAACCGCTCGCACGCGGCCTGCTACGCGCTGATCACCTACCGCACGGCCTGGCTCAAGGCCAACTACCCCGCCGAGTACATGGCCGCGCTGATCTCGTCGGTCATGTCGACCAAGGACAAGGTGCCCTTCTTCGTCTCGCGCTGCGAGGAGATGGGGATCGAGGTGCTGCCGCCGGACGTCAACGAGTCCGGGCACGACTTCAAGGTGGTGGCGGGCAACATCCGCTTCGGGCTCGACGCCGTCAAGAACGTGGGCGCGCAGGCGGTGGAGGCCATCGTGCGGGCGCGCGAGGAAGACGGCCCGTTCCGCTCGCTGTGGGACTTCTGCCGCCGGGTCGACTGCCGGGCGGTCAACCGCAAGGCGATCGAGTCGCTCGTCAAGTGCGGCGCGCTCGACTCGACCGGCGCCAGCCGCAGCGGCATGCTGCAGGTGCTGGCGCAGGCGCAGGGGGCGGGCCACAAGGCGCAGCAGGACGCGCAGATGGGGCAGGGGTCCTTTTTCGACCAGGCGAGCGCCGGAGCGGCTTCGCAGGCGCATCCGGAGCTTCCCGTGCCGGCGCTCCCCGACGAGCGGGCCCAGCTGAACGGGTGGGAGAAGGAGACGCTCGGCCTGTTCCTCTCGAGCCACCCGCTGAAGGAGGTGCGCCCGGCGCTGCGGGCGCGTGTCGACTGCACGCTGTCCGAGCTACGCGACAAGCGCGACGGCGATTGGGTCACGGTCGGGGGGATGATCGCCGAGTGCAAGCGCATCCGCACCAAGAAGGGCGACCCGATGATGTTCGCCACGCTCGACGACCTCGAGGGCCAGGTCGAGATGCTCGTCTTCAACTCGGCCTACGCGCAGAACGCCGACCAGGTCGACGCCGACCGGATCGTCGTCGTGCGCGGCCGGGTCGACCACAAGGAGCAGGGAGAGACGAAGCTGGTCGCCCAGGAGGTGGAGCCGTTCGAGCCCAGCCCCGAGGAGGTCGCCCAGGCCCGGGCGAGCGCGGAGTCGGCGCCCGCGAACGTCTCCCGGCGGCTCGTCCTCCACGTCAGTCGCGGCGTGCCGGACTCCTTCCTCGAGGAGCTCAAGGAGATCGTCGGGCACCACCCCGGAGGGCACGAGCTGCTGCTCGCCGTCGGCGAGCGCAAGCTGCTCCTGGGCGATGGTTACAGGGTGTCCGCCGACAGCGCCTGCCTGGCCGAGCTGGGAGCGCTTCACGGCGCTGCCAGGGTCGCCTGACGCGCTCTACACTGACCGAGTGCCCGTTCCGGCGCGTACCACCGAAAGCAGCGAGTGCAGGCAGTGCTGCGCCTTCTGCGATCGCGTGGTGCACCCCTCCGGGTGCATAGCCTCGGGCTGTCCCTACCTCTATCTGTACGACGAGGAGGACACGGGTCGCCGCTTTATGGGCTGCATGCACAAGGTCTTCAGGGGCGAGATCGACGTGGAGGTGTTCGAGCAGGCGCAGCGAACGCGCCAGGGCTACGGCGGGGTCAAGGTGTCGGGCTCGCCGCTGCCGCGCTGCCCAACCGCGGTGGAGCGCGCCTATGACGGCTACGGCGACCCCTTCGACTGCGTGAACCCCGGCTTCTTCGACGCTTCGGCAGCCGAGCCGGCCGAGGGCGCGTTCGACCTGCGCGACGGCCTGTAACTCGGCAGCGAGATCCGGCCGAGTGTCCCACCCTGCTGTCGCAGGGCAACAGCTGGTTGGGACGCTACTGCCGCTTAGGACCCCGGGCGCGCGATCGCAGGCCGCTCCGGCGCAGCCGTTTGGCCTGGTCGATGTCGACCTTCGCGGGCGCCTTGCCCTCCACGCCGGGGCCCTCGAATATGGCCGGCATGCCCTCGAAGCGGGGCTCGGAGAGAAAGGCCCCGCAGCCAGGGGCACCGAGCTCGCCGTCACCGGGCGGCGCGTGGCGGTCGCGGTTCGACCCGATAGGGGTCAGCGAGTCGTTGGCGTGCAGGCACGCCAGGCGGTCCACGCCCACGATCTCCACGCAGCGGTCGATCACCTCGGCCAGCCCATCGGCGGTCGAGATGTCGAATCCAGACGCGAACAGATGGCACGAGTCGAGGCACAGCCCCAGGCGCTCACTCCCGCCCGCCGCGCGGATCAGGCCGGCGAGCTCCTCGAACGAGCGACCGAGCGTGTCTCCCGCGCCGGCTGTGTTCTCGAGCAGCAGCCGGCAGCCCTCCGACTCGCCGAGCGCCGCCTTCAGCGTCTCGGCCACCCGCAGGAGAGCCTCCTCGTGCGGCTCTCCCTTCGCCGAGCCCGGATGAAGCACCACGCCCGTGGCGCCGATCGCGTCGCCGAGCTCCAGGTGGTGGATCAACGACGCCAGGGACTTGCGCCCGATCTCGCGGTCGTTGGAGGCGCAGTTGATGAGGTAGACGGCGTGGATCACTACGGCCTTGACCGGCCCGTCCGCCATCAGCTCGCGGAAGCGGTCGATGTCCGCCTGCTTCCAGCGGGTAGGTCGCCATTGGCGCGGGGACTGGCCCCAGATCTGGATCGCCTCGCAGCCTCGTTCGACTCCGCGCGCGTGGGCCTCCACGAGGCCGCCGGCGGTGGAGACGTGGGCGCCGATTAGCATCGAAACGTCGTGAGCTCCGAAGCGGAGATGAGGGTCAGGTTCGCGCCGTCCCCCACAGGGGCGCTGCATATCGGCGGCGCGCGCACGGCACTGTACAACTGGCTGCTGGCGCGGGGCGCGGGCGGCCGGCTCCTGCTGCGGATCGAAGACACCGACCGCGAGCGCTCCACCCCGGAGAACGTGGAGCAGATCCTGGATGCGCTGCGCTGGCTCGAGCTCGACTGGGACGAAGGTCCGCACTCGCAGGCCGAGCGCTCGGACCGTCACGCCGAGGAGGTCGAGCGCCTGCTCGCGGACGGCCACGCCTACGAGGACGAGGGCGCGGTCCGCTTCCGGGTCCCGGACGACGGCGAGCTCGTGGTGGAGGACGCGATCCGGGGCCCGGTCCGCTTTCCGCTCGCGGCGATCAGCGACTTCGTCGTCCGGCGCTCGGACGGCAGCCCGCTCTACAACCTGGCCGTGGCGGTCGACGATCGCGACATGGGCATCACGCACGTCGTGCGCGGGGACGACCACCTGTCGAACACGCCGCGGCAGGTGATGATCGTCAGGGCGCTCGGAGGCGAGCCGCCGCGCTACGCCCACCTGCCGCTGCTGTTCGGACCCGACGGCAAGAAGCTGTCGAAGCGCCACGGCGCCGCCTCGGTGCAGGAGCTGCGCGCCGCCGGTTACCTGCCGGAGGCCGTCCGCAACTACATCGCGCTGCTCGGCTGGGGGCTCGACGAGACCACCACCTTCCTCGCGACCGACGAGCTCATCAGCAACTTCTCGCTCGAACGCGTCTCCCGCAATCCGGCCGTCTTCGACGAGCAGAAGCTGCGCTGGATGAACGGCCGCTACCTGCGGGAGCTCGACCCGGCCGACCTGAAGCGGCGGCTCGAGGAGCTGCTCGGCCGCGAGCTCCCCCTGGAGGCGGTCGCCGTGGCCCAGGAGAAGATGCAGACCCTGGCCGACTTCTGGCCGCTCGCGGGTTTCCTGGTGGAACAGCAGCCCCTCGACGAGCGCGCATGGGAGAAGGTCATGGGCGACGGCGCGCATGAGCGGCTGCGGGAGGCCCGCGAGGCGCTGGCGGCCGTGGAGCCGTTCGACGTCGAGCAGGTTGAGGCGGCCCTGCGCGGCGTGGTGGAGCGCCTCGGCGTGCGGCCCAAGGACGTCTTCCAGCCGCTGCGGCTGGCGATCAGCGGGGGCACCGTCTCACCGGGCATCTTCGAGTCGGTCGCGACGCTCGGTCGGGAGGAGGCCATTTCCCGGGTCGACGCCGCTCTGGAGCGGGCCGCCCGCGGCTGACCGCTCAACCCTTCTCAAGCTCGATTCGCCAGGTGCCGATACTCGGGGGACGCCAGCACGGCCGAATCTGACATGGCAGCCGCTACCCCCATTCGAAAGAGCTCCGCAGGCACTGAGCCCGCTATCCGTAGCCACAACGAGGGCCACGGACGCCGGCTGACGGCCGCCTTCGAAGCGCTCGAGCTGTTCCCGGCACTGGCGGAGTCGCGCAATCGTGTGCTCCGGGTCGTGCGCGAGGACCGCAGCTCGCTCGGCGAGGTCGTCGCGGCGATCGAGTCGGACGTCGCCCTGGTCATCACCGTCCTTCGCATCGCCAACCGCTCCGCTCCGCGCAAGAAGGGCAAGATCGCCACGATCCCCGAGGCTGTCGAGATCCTGAGCCCCGAGGGCGTCGAGCAGCTCGCCTCCCGCGCCGCCACCTTCGACTTCTTCGAGCGCACTCCGGGCTGGGACCTGATGCCCGAGCGCTTCCGGCTGCACGCGGTTGCGACCCAGGCTGCCGCCAGCCGCGTCGCACGCGAGCTCGGCTACGAGGATCGCGACGCTCTGCTCTGCTCGGCGCTGCTCCACGACACCGGCAAGCTGGTTCTCGCCCACGCCTACCCGGGCTACCCGTCACAGGTGCACGGCGGGGCGCGCACCCCCGAGGAGCGCGTCCACCGCGAGCGCCTGGAGCTGGGGGTCGACCACGCCCTGGTGGGCGGCGTCCTGGCTCGCCGCTGGGGACTGCCCAACCGTCTTGCCTCGGCGATCGAGCGCCACCACGGCGACCCCGCCGCGGGTGAGGCCGCGCTCGTGCGGCTGGCCGACATGCTCGCCCACTACAGCCACGCCCATCCCGTCAACCCGGGCGAGCTGCTCAAGGCCGCCCAGGCCTGCGGACTCGGACCGGACGCGCTCAGAAGCGTCATGTACGAGCTGCCGCAGGGCACGGGCAACGCCAAGCGCAATGTCGATCGCTGCCCGCTCTCGACGCGTGAGGTCGACGTCCTCAAGCGCCTGGCGGAGGGCAAGGTCTACAAGCAGATCGCCCACGAGCTCGAGCTGTCGACCAGCACGGTGCGGACGCACCTGCACAACACCTACGCGAAGCTCGGTGCCGTAGATCGCGCCCAGGCGGTCCTGATGGCCACCGAGCGCGGCTGGATCTAGGCGCTCTCCCCGCCCTCCGGCAGGGGGGCGCGCACCAGCACCCTCGTTCCCTTCGGGGAGGTCTCGATCTCGAGCTCTCCCTCCAGCAGCTCGGCGCGCTCGCGCATGCTCGCGAGCCCCAGGTGCCCCGGCTCGGCCGGCCCCAGCGGGTCGACGTCGCCGAAGCCGCCGCCGTTATCGGTCAGCCGCAGCTCCACCTCGCCGTCGAGCCGGCGCAGGGACAGCGACACCGCCTCGGCCCGGGCATGCCGGCCCGCGTTCGCCACCGCCTCCTGGGCGATGTAGAAGAGATCTCCGGCGAGTGCCGCCGGCAGGTCGATCGGCTCGATGGCGGCCATGACCTCGAACCCGTAGCGGCGCTTCCACACCGGCAGGCAGTTCTCGATCGCCGCCGCGAAGCCCATCTGCTCGAACGCGTAGGGCCCGAGCTGGACGATCTCGTCCCGCAGGACCTGCACGTTGCGCTCTGTCAGCTCGCGGGCCTCGTCGATCAGGTAGCGCGCGCGCTGCGGATCGCCGCCCTCGCTGGCGCCGCGGGCGGCCGACAGCACCATGTCCAGGCCGATCAGGTCCTGGACCGGCCCGTCGTGAATCGACACGGCCACCCGCCGCCGGACCTCGCTCTCGGACTGGATCGTCCGGCGCGAAAGGCTCCGAGCTCGCAGGCGCGAGGCGGACTCGGTGGTGCGAAGCCTGCCCACGAGCACCCCGGTGGCGAGCGCCGACAGGGTGAACACGGTCTCGTAGAACGCGAGCACCGCGCCCCCGGCGGGGCCGCCCTCCGACAGGGCCGCCGCCAGCACGAGGGCGATGGCACCAAGCCCCGCCACCGCCAGGCCGCGGCGCTCGCCCTGCAGGTGGGCGTGAACGGCGATCAGGAAGAGCGCCGCGAACTGGACGGCGGGGTATGTCTCCGGAGCGACGAGCTCGAGCACCGCGAGCACCCCGAAGTCCCCCGCCACGACCGCGGGGTTCAGCACCAGCCCCGGTCGCCGCCGGGCCAACGCCAGGACCGCCACCGTCCACGGCAGGACCAGGCCGGCGATGACGCCCGCGGCCTCCCCGCGGAAGTCCACGGACAGGACGAGCAGCGTCAGGAGCGACAGCAGCGCGAGAACGACGCGCGCCAGCGCCAGCACCAGCAGCGGCTGCGCGGACTCGAGCGGCAGCCGTCGCAGGAGCGACCCGTTCGAGCCGGTGCGCGTGCCCATCAAGCGACACCCTCCAGCCTGCGGCTGCTCGAGGAGAGCCGCCACGCGGCCAGGGCCGCGCCCGCGCTGTCAAGGGCCCAGTCGATCGGAGTGCCATGACGGCCCTCGACATAGGACTGGTGCCACTCGTCCGTCGCCGCATAGACGGAGGCGAGCGCCAGCGCCGCGAGTGCCGCCCGGCGAGCGGGTATCCGCGTGCGCAGCGGGCGCCACCAGAGGAAGGCGAGCAGCGCGTACTCCAAGCAGTGGACGAGCTTCCGTCCCACGAGATCCGCAAGCCCGAGCCCCGAGTTCAGATCGGGCTGCGCCGACAGCACGAAGATCACGGCCATCAGCGCGAGCGGGGGGAGCCAGAGTGCGCCCCGATCGGCCAGAGTCATTTCCATACCGTAGAGTCAATTCGCGTGCTGGTCATCACGAGCAAGTCGCCGTACGCGGTGCGCGCGCTCGCGGAGCTGGCCCGCCGTGGGGGCACGACCCCAGTGCCGATCGCCGAGATCGCCAGGACCCGCGACATCCCGGTGCAGTTCCTCGAGGGCCTGTTCGCCACGCTGCGACGCGCCGGAATACTCCAGTCGCAGCGTGGCGTCAAGGGCGGGTACTCGTTTGCCCGGCCGCCGGAGGACCTGACCGTGCTCGAGGTCGTCGAGGCGCTCGAGGGCACGCTGGGCGCCGAGGCGACCGGCGTATTCGAGGACGCCGTGGCCGCGCTCCGCGCCCAGTTCGCCGCGGTGACGATCGCCGAGGTGGCGCAGCGCGAGGCCCGCGCGGCGGGCGCGGCGATGTATTACATCTAGAACATGTTCGAGGTCGAGGTACGAAACGTCGCGGGGGAGCCCGCCGCGGTCGGGAACGCAGGGCCGCACACGCTCGTCGTCGACCGTCCCGAGGAAGGGGGCGGGCGGGGCATCGGATTCAACGGTGGGGAGCTCCTCTACCT
>JBHELQ010000021.1:0-3435 GCA_046262995.1 Thermoleophilaceae bacterium | reverse complement strand
TGGTGTCCGACGACGCGCACGCTTTTCCCGGCGGGGCTCGCTGCTCTCTCATCAAGCGAGCGAGACCCGCCGGCGGGGCCGAAGGCCCCGAGGGGTAAGCGCCGATGCAGGTGACCACCGTCGTCATCCTCATGGAGTCCGCCAAGACGCCATGAAGGAGGAGCCGACGGTGGTCGACCCCACGATGGATGCCCTCGACTGGCTGCGCAAGCAGCTCGAAGACGACTGCCCCGACCTCGTGCGCGCGCTGCTTGAGCGCTTCGCCGGCGAGCTGATGTCGGCCGAGGCCGATGCGCTCTGCGGCGCCGGCTACGGCGAGCGTTCACCCGAACGGGTCAACAAACGAAACGGCTACCGCCACCGCCGCTGGGACACGCGCACCGGCTCGATCGACCTGGAGATCCCCAAGCTGCGGGCGGGCTCCTACTTCCCGGACTGGCTGCTGGTGCCGCGCCGACGCGCCGAGCAGGCGCTCATGACCGCCATCGCCGACGCCTACCTGGCCGGCGTCTCCACCCGGCGCGTGGACAAGCTCGTGCGCCAGCTGGGGATCGAGGGCATCGGCCGGAGCCAGGTCTCACAGATCGCGGCGCGCCTTGATGAGCAGGTGGCCGCCTTCAGGAGCCGCAAGCTCGCCAGCCCCTACCCCTACATGTGGCTCGATGCACTGGTGGTGCGCTGCCGCGACGATGCCGAGCAGGTCACAGGCGTCGCTTGCCTGGTCGCGGTCGCCGTCAACGCGCAAGGGACGCGCGAGGTGCTCGGGCTCGAGCTCGCCACCACCGAGGACGGCGCGAGCTGGCTCAGCTTCCTGCGCAGCCTGGTGGCCCGTGGCCTCGCAGGGGTGCAGTTGGTCATCTCGGACGGCCACCCGGGCCTGGTGGAGGCGGCGGCTTCGGTGCTGACCGGCGCCGCCTGGCAGAGATGTCGAACCCACTACCTGAGGAACCTGCTCACCCGCGTCCCGAAGTCGGCCCAACCCTTCGTGGCGACGCTCGTGCGCTCGATCTTCGCCCAGCCCGACGCCCAGCAGGTGGTCCTCCAGCACGGGCGGGTGGTTGCCCAGCTCGCCGAGCGCTTCCCGGCCGCCGCAGAGCACCTGGACGAGGCAGGGGTCGAAATCCTCGCCTTCACCGGCTTCCCGAAGGAGCAACCCATGGGCTGGCGCCCACCCGCGACGGGATGGAAATGGGCGTGGCCGTCGAAGGCCTCAGGGCGCCACGGTGACAGCCGTCGCCAGTGCTCTGGCCCAAAACGCGGCCGCAAGGAGCATGACGCGGGAGCCCCGGTACCCCGACCTGTGCCACGAGCACGCCGAGCAGACTCTCGAGCCACCGGCTCCCCTCCGCGGCGCCCGGCATGCCGCGTCGAGGGGAGGTCGCCATGGGCATGGAGATGGTGGTCGAGCACTGCGCAGGGATCGACGTCCACCAGGCGGAGCTCACCGTCTGCGTGCGCACGCCTGGCCGGGACGGGCAACGGGTCGAGGAGATCGAGGCCTTCGGGACCACGACGCCCGACCTGCTGGCGCTGAGCGACTGGCTCGCCGGGCGTGGCGTGACCCAGGTCGCCATGGAGGGCACCGGCGTCTACTGGAAGCCGGTGTACGCCGTGCTCGAGGAGGGCTTCGACCTCTGGCTCGTGAACGCCCAGCACGTCAAGAACGTCCCCGGCCGCAAGACCGATACCAAGGACGCCGCCTGGCTCTGCCGGCTGCTCGAGTGCGGGCTGCTGCGCAAGAGCTTCGTGCCGCCGCCGCCGATCCGCGAGCTGCGCGACCTCACCCGCTACCGCAAGGCCCTGATCCGGGAGCGGGCCAGCGAGGTCAACCGGCTGCACAAGGTGCTCGAGGACGCCGGCGTGAAGCTCGCCAGCGTCGCCTCGGACGTGCTCGGCGTTTCCGGCCGCCTGATGCTGGAGGCGCTGGTGGCCGGTACGAGCGATCCGGAGGCACTCGCCCAGCTGGCCAAGGGCAAGCTGCGCGCGAAGCTGCCAGCACTGCGTAAGGCGCTGGCCGCGCGCTTTCGTGATCATCACGGCTTCCTGGTGGCCCAGATGCTCGCCCACCTGGACGGGCTCGAGGAGGCGATCGCCCAGCTGAGCGAGCGCATCGCCGAGCGGCTCGCTCCCGAGGCCGGCGCGCTGCGGTTGCTCATCTCGATTCCGGGCGTCCAGCTGCGCACCGCCGAGGTCGTCATCGCCGAGATCGGCACCGACATGACGCGCTTCCCAACCAGCCGGCACCTCGCCTCCTGGGCCGGGATATGCCCCGGCAACAACGTGAGCGCCGGCAAGCGCAAGCACGGCCGCATCACGAAGGGCAGCCAGTGGCTTCGGGCCGCCCTCATCGAGGCGGCGCTCGCCGCTACCCACGCTAGGGGTTACCTCCAGATGAAGTACCGGCGGGTGAAGGCCCGCCGCGGCCACGAGCGGGCGGTCGTCGCGGTGGCGCACGCGCTCCTCGAGATCATCCATCGCCTGCTCTCGACGGGCGAGCTCTACTCGGACCTGGGCGACCAGTACTTCGAGCGCCGCGAGGCCGAGAACCTCGTCCGACGGGCCGTACGCCAGCTCGAGCGGCTCGGACACCGGGTGACGCTCGAGCCCGCGGCCGACCCAACCGCGGTCGCGCCCAGTTCTATTTCCTGAGCAGCACTGGCGCCAGATCTGGTCCACCAACCCGCAGGAGCGCCTCAACAAGGAGATCCGCCGGCGCACCGACGTGGTGGGCACCTTCCCCAGCCGCCAGAGCGTTCTGCGCTTGGTCGGGGCGGTGCTTGCCGAGCAGAACGAGGAGTGGCTCGACACCCGCCGCTACATGAGCGTCGACGCGCTGCTTCGCCCCGACCCCGCCACCATTCCCATCGAGGAGGAGCTCATGCTGGAGAAGGCCGCGTAGCAATCACGCCTGAGGATGATGACGACCACCTACATCTCCTCGGACACCACCTTGACGGACGTGGCCGGCCGCGGCGCTCGAGACAGAACGGCGAGCCCGTGAAGCGATCAGGCGGAGTACCACGCCGTCCGAGTTCAGGCGGGATCATTTGAGGCGGAGCTGCGCGACGCGCGCCCGCATTGCCGTCCTCGAACCGGCAGCCAGGCCGGCGGATAGGCGCGGGTGGCCGTTCGGCGGGCGGCGCCGCGAGGCCACCGCCTCCAAGTTGACACCCGACCCGGGCACGACAGGATCGAGCGCTCCCGCATCATCGGTCGCGCGCGCCGCCCCGACGGGCGGGAGGTCGTGATCACCGCGGGCTCCTGGCGGCACGTCCCCGACGAGCACGAGGAGATGGCCGCGCACTCGGCGCAGTCCTCGCCGCGATCGAGCGGCCGGACCTAATCGGGCCCGATCCACGCCGCCCGGGCCGCGAGCGCTCCGTTCGGCGTGGCTTCGGCCCCTCGCACTGGCTTCGGGTGGTAGTAGCGTCCGAC
>JBHELQ010000020.1:0-19468 GCA_046262995.1 Thermoleophilaceae bacterium | reverse complement strand
ACGAGCTCGTCGAAGAAGCGCTCGAAGCCGGCCGGGGAGATGATCTCGAGGATCGAGGCCGGCTCGTCGCCGGCGTTCCAGAAGGTGTGCCACTGGTTGCGGGGCTTGAAGATCAGGTCTCCGGCCTCACCCACCAGAACCTCGTCGCCGAGGAGTGCGCCGCACTTGCCCTTGAGGACGTAGCTGTACTCGTCCTCGCGGCTGTGGCGGTGGAGCGGCGCCGCCAGCGCGCGCGGCGGCATCGGGTGCTCGACGAGTGAGAAACCGCCGCCCGCTTCCTCGCCGTCAATCATGAACCGGACCCCGATGCTTCCCAGGAACCCGGTCTTGCCGTCCTGCGGTCCTATGACCTTCGCCGCCATCGCCGCCTCCTTTCGAGTGAGCCTCTGAGTGTCGCGGAAGTCATCCGCCCAGTCGCTAGTGGTGCTCGTGCACCACCGCGTGGCCCTTCCCGCGACGGATCAACGCCCGGTTGGCCGTGAAGGTCACGGGCCAGGCGAGGGCGAAGCCTCCGAGGAGCGGGGCCCAGAACAAGCCGTCCCCGAGCCCGGCGTCGAGGGCGCCGGGGACCAGGAGCACGGTGCCGTTGTCGATCGCCTCCATGATCGCGATCGAGATGGTGTCCGCGGCAAGGGCGGTGGCGACGATCCCGCGCGGCCCCAGCCCGGCCCGGACGAGGGGCAGAGAGGTGAGCCCGTAGCCGAACAGGAAGGCGAGCAGCACCGAGAGGACGATCGAAGTCGCGTCCCCGAAGTCCGCCGCCGTGGCGATCACCATGCCCAGGACCTCGCCCAGGGCGCAGCCCGTCAGGCAATGGGTCGTGGCGCTCGCCGCGAGGCGGTTCAGCTCGCCGCCCTGAGCGCTCATGCAGCGCGGCGCTCCTGCAGGGGCGCGGGTTCCCCGAGGTTGGGGATTTCCGCAAGCGGCCTTTGCCTGCCCGCGGCCCGGATCAGGGCCGCGCCGGTCGCGAGCGTGGCGAGCGCTCCCAGGGCCAGCCCGGCGCGGGGGCCCGCGTGCTCGGACACCAGGCCCACGATCGGCCCGCCGATCGGCGTGGAGCCGAGGTAGACGACGCTCCAGAGCGCCATCACGCGGCCACGGAGCGCGGTGGGGGCGGCGAGCTGAAGCAGCGCGTTGGTCGTGGCGGTGAAGGAGGCCGAGGCGGCGCCCATCAGGACGAGCCCGGCGAGGGCCAGGCCGAGGGTGGGAGCCGCGGCGATCGCGCCCATGAGCGCCCCGAAGGCGAGCGCGAGGGCACCGAGCCCGGCGAGCGTCGGCCGACGGCCGGCCGTGACCACCGCGCCGACGATCGCGCCGGCGCCCATCGCCCCGGCCAGCGCGCCGTAGGTGCCGGCGCCGGCGTGGAAGGTGTAGCGAGCGAACAGCGGGAGCACGACCTGGAAGTTGAAGGCGAGCGTGCCGACGACGGCCATCGCCGTCAGCGGCACCCGCAGGCCGGGATTCGAGCGCACGTGGCGCAGACCCTCGCGGAGCTGTCCGGCGTGCCGGCCCGAGAGGGCGGCGCGCCGCAGGGCGGCGGGGTCGATCGCGAGCAGGGCGCCGACCGCCACCAGGAAGGCCGCGCTGCTCACGACGAAGCAGGGCGTGACGCCGAACGCGGCGATCAGCCCACCCGCCACGGCCGGGCCGACCAGGCGGGCGGTCGAGACCACGGCGGCGTTCAGCGATACGGCCGCGGCCACCTGGTCGCGGCCGACAACCTCCATCACGAACGATTGGCGGACCGGGTTGTCGACGGCGTGGCCGAGGCCGCGGGCCAGGACCAGCGCGTAGACCATCCAGAGCTCCACGGCACCGGTCGCCGTCAGCACCAGCAGCGTGAGCGCGGGGACGACCATCCAGGCCTGCGCCGCCAGCAGGATTCGGCGCTTCGGCATGCGGTCGGCCCACACGCCGGCCCAGGCGCCCAACAGCAGCATCGGGGCGAACTGGAGCGCGGTGGTCAGGCCGAGCGACACGCCGCTTCCGGTCAGGCGCAGCACGAGCCAGATCTCCGCGACGGTCTGGACCCAGACCCCGCAGCGGGCAAAGACCTGCCCGATGAAGAAGCGCCGGTAGTTGGGGATCGCGAGCGGGGCGAAGGGACGGCGGATCCGGCTGCTCATTCCGAGTCCTCCTCGAGCAGGCGCTCGAGCAGCTCGCTCGCCTGCGCGAGCACGGCGCGCTCCGACGGATCGAGGCGCTCCAGGCGCTCGGCGAGGTAGGCCGTCTTGCGACCGCGCAGGGCGCGCAGGGTGCGCCGGCCCTCGGTTGTCAGTCTCAGGCGAGCGCCCCGCCCGTCGCGCTCGTCCGGGAGCCGTTCGACGAGCCCGGCCTGGCACAGGCGTGTCGCCACGCGAGTGATCGTGGGCCGCTGAACCCGCTCGATCCTGGCGAGCTCGGAGGGGGTGATGGCGCCGGCGCGCTCGATCGTCGCCAGGGCGGCCGCCTGCGTCGGAGACAGGGCGGGATCCGATCGCTGGCGCAGGCGCCGGGCCGTCCTGGTGATGGCCAGGCGCAGGCGGGACGCGAGCTCGGGCGTGCTTGGGGCCGATGTAGTTAGCACCGCTAATTACACTAGCAACCGCCTGAACGCTGCTCCGCGATAGCTTCCGCCCCATGCGCGTGCAGGGCAGCAGCGTGCTCCTGACCGGGGCCTCAGGGGGAATCGGGCAGGCGATCGCCCGTGCGCTCCACGACAGCGGCGCCACGCTGAAGCTGAGCGGCCGCCGCCTGGATGCGCTGGAGCAGCTGCGGGACGCGCTCGGGAGCGACGCCGAGCTGCTCCCGGCCAACCTCTCCCACGGCGAAGAGGTTCAGGGGCTGGCCGAGCGGGCGGGGAACGTGGACGTCCTGGTCTCGAACGCCGCGCTGCCCGGTAGCGGTCGCCTGGAGAGCTTCAGCCCGAAGGAGATCGACCGGGCCATCGACGTGAACCTGCGCGCTCCGGTCCAGCTGGCGCGCGCGCTCCTGCCGGGGATGGTCGAGCGGGGGACGGGACACCTGGTGTTCATCTCCTCGCTGTCGGGCAAGGTGGCCTCCCCGCGCAGTCCGCTCTACTCGGCGACCAAGTTCGGCCTGCGGGGGCTGGCGCACGGCCTGCGTCACGACCTGCACGGCACCGGGGTGGGCGTCAGCGCCGTCTACCCGGGGTTCGTGGCGGACGCCGGGATGTTCGCCGAGACGGGCGTCACGGCGCCCGGCCCGCTGCGGCCGGTCTCGCCCGAGCGGGTTGCGGGCGCGGTGGTGCGGGGCATCGAGGAGGGCCGCCTGGAGCTGGATGTGGCCTCGCTGCCCGCCCGCGTGGGGGCGATCGTGGGGAACCTCCTGCCGGCCCTGTCCGCGCGGGTGCAGCATCGCTTCGGCGGCGCCGAGCTGGCCGAGTCGATCGCGAAGGGGCAGGCTTCGAAGCGCTAGGGCGCGAGGGACTACAGGCTGGGGCGCTGGGCGCTCACGTCCGGGTCCAGCGCGTCCTGCTCCAGGTCGAGCGCGACGCGCACGATCCGCGCCTGCTCGCGCTTGTGGGCTGCCGAGTAGCCCTCCCCGGAGGCCGCTCGCAGCTGGCGCCCGACGTAGTCGTAGGAGAGCTGCTCGGGCAGGATCTGGGCCATCCGCCGCCGCATGAATGCCCGCGCCCCCATGTTGCGCGGCTCCTCCTGCACCCAGGCGACGTGCTCGAGGTTGGGGTAGCTCTCCATCAGCTCCCGCAGCTCCGTCTCGGGGAAGGGGTAGAGCAGCTCGACGCGCGCCACGGCGATGTGGCCGATCTCGGACCGCTGCTCGTGGCCCGCGATGTCGTAGTAGACCTTGCCCGAGCAGAGCACGAGTTTGGTGACCTGCTCGCGACCGCCGGGGAGCGTCGGGTCGTCGATCACCCGCTGGAAGCCGCCCTCCGCCAGCTCCTCCACGGTCGAGCCGGCCGCGGGCAGACGCAGCAGGCTCTTCGGCGTCATGACCACGAGCGGCCGCGGCTTCGAGACGAGTGCCTGGCGCCGCAGCAGGTGGAAGTACTGGGCGGGCGTGGTGACGTTGGCCACCCGGATGTTGCCCTCGGCCGCCGATTGCAGGAAGCGCTCGAGCCGGGCGCTCGAGTGCTCCGGGCCGGAGCCCTCGTAGCCGTGGGGCAGCAGCAGCGTCAGGCGCGAGGTCTGGCCCCACTTGGCGAGACCCGACGCCATGAACTGGTCCACGATCACCTGCGCCGAGTTCACGAAGTCTCCGAACTGCGCTTCCCAGAGCACGAGCGTGTCGGGCGCCTGCACGCTGTAGCCGTACTCGAAGCCCAGGCAGCCCTGCTCGGACAGCGGGCTGTTGTGGAGCTCGAACGGGGCGTGGGCGTCGCGCAGGTTCTTCATCCCGCACCATTGCTCGCCGGTCTTCGCGTCGTGGAGCGTCAGGTGGCGCTGGCTGAAGGTGCCGCGCTCCGTGTCCTGGCCGGTGAGCCGCACTGGCACGCCGAGCGCCAGCAGCGACGCGAACGACAGCGCCTCGGCATGCGCCCAGTCGAGCCGCCCGGCGGAGTCCTCGAAAGGCTCGCGCCGACGCTCGAGCAGGGGCTTCAGCTTGCGATGGACGTTGAAGCCGTCGGGCACGCGCAGGAGCTGCTCGTTCAAGGATCGCAAGAGGTCGGCGGGCACCGTCGTTCGCGGCTCCGGGCTCATGGTGCGGTCGAGCTCGTGCTCTCCGGTCTCCGGCGGGACGCCCATCGACTCCTTGAGCTCGGCGTGGGCGTCGGCCACCCGCTGGTAGGCCTCCGCCGCGAGCCGCTTGGCCTCGTCCTCGGAGACCACGCCCTCGGCGACCAGGTGCTCGGCGTAGACCCTGCGCACCGGTGGATGGCCCTTGATCAGCTCGTACATGCGCGGCTGGGTGTAGGCGGGCTCGTCGGTCTCGTTGTGGCCGAAGCGGCGGTAGCCGATCACGTCGATCAGCGAGTCGCGGCCGAAGCGCGCGCGGAAGGCACAGGCCAGGCGGGTCGCCGCCACGCACCCCTCGACGTCGTCGGCGTTCACGTGGATGATCGGGATGTCGAAGCCCTTCGCCAGGTCGGATGCGTAGCGGGTCGAGCGGGCGTCCTCGGGAGCGGTCGTGAACCCGAGCTGGTTGTTCGCGATCAGGTGGATCGTGCCGCCGGTCGAGTAGCCGTCCAGGGCCTGAAGGTTGAGCGTCTCGGACACGATCCCCTGTGCGGGGAAGGCGGCGTCGCCGTGGATCAGCACGGGCATGACCGCGGCGGGGTCGTGGCTGATCTCGGTGCCCTTGCGGCTCGTCTGGTCGGCCCGGGCGCGGCCCTCGATCACCGGGTTCACGTACTCCAGGTGGCTCGGGTTGGGCGACAGCGTGACGGTGAGGCTCCTGTCGGCCCGTGTCCTGTAGGTGCCGGACGCGCCGTAGTGGTACTTCACGTCGCCGGTGCCCCCCTCGGGCGCCGCGGTGTCGACCGCCAGCGTCTGCTCGCCCTCGAACTCGGCCAGGATCGCCGCGTAGGGGCGCCCGACCGTGTGAGCCAGCACGTTCAGCCGGCCGCGGTGGGCCATGCCCATCACGACCTCCCGTGCGCCCGCGCGCGCGGCCAGCTCGATCGTCTCGTCGAGCATCGGCACGATCATGTCCAGGCCCTCGATCGAGAACTGCTTCTTGCCCAGGAAGGCCTTGTGCAGGTAGGTCTCGAGCGCCTCGACCTCGGACAGCCGCTCGAGCAGCCGACGCCGCTCGTCGGTCGCCAGCGGCCGGCGGTAGTCGCCGGTCTCGATCGCCTGCCGCAGCCAGACGCGCTGCTCGTGGTCGGAGATGTGCTCGATCTCGTAGGCGACGGTGCCGCAGTAGGTCTCGCGCAGCTGGGGCAGCGCGTCCGCGAAGCTGTCGCCGGGGACCGCCACGCGCAGGACCGAGGCCGGGATCCGCTCCATCAGCTCGGGCGTCAGGCTCACGGTCGCCGGGTCCAGGGCGGGGTCACCGACGGGCTCCGATCCGAGTGGGTCGAGCCGGGCGGCCAGGTGGCCGTGCATGCGGTGCGCCTTGACGAGCGAGGTGGCCGCCTGCACGGCCTGCAGCAGCGACTCGTCAGCGCTGACCGACGCGGCCGGCTGGGCGGCAGCCGGAGCGGGCTCGGCGGCCGTGACGGGCGCGGGCGCTCCGTCGGCTTCGGCGCGCTCCGGCACGCCCAGCGACTCGAAGACCCGGTCATAGAAACCGTCGCCGCCCTGGAGCAGCTCGTCGATCCGGCGCAGGAACGAGCCCGACTCCGCGCCCTGGATCACACGGTGGTCGTAGGTGCTCGTCATCGTCATCACCTTCGAGACCCCGAGTTCCTTCATGCCGGCCGGGTCGGCCTGCGACAGTCCGGGCGGATAGCCGATGGCACCCGTGGCGACGATCGTGCCCTGCCCGGGCATCAGCCTCGGCACCGAGGCGACCGTGCCCAGGCCACCCGGGTTGGTCAGCGTCATGCCGGCGCCCTGGTACGCCTCTGGCGGAAGGCTGTTGTCGCGCGCGCCCGCCACCAGCTCGTCGTAGCGCTCCACGAACTGCTCGAACTCAAGCCGGTCGGCGTCCTTCAGCACAGGCACGAGGAGCGTCCTGGTTCCGTCGCGACGCTCGACGTCCACCGCCAGGCCCAGGCTCACGCTGCCCGGCTCCACGCGCCGCGGCGCTCCCTCCGCCTCCGTGTAGGAGTGGGTCATGACGGGCCAGTCGCGGGCGGCCTGGACGATCGCCCAGGCCACGAGGTGGGTGAAGGACAGCTTGCGGCCGCCGGCCTTGAGCCGCCGGCGCCGGGAGTCGAGCTCGTCGACGGGGAGCGTGCGGAAGCTCGTGGCCGTGGGAATGGTCCGGCTCTCGTTCATGAAGCGGGCGAGCACGGCCGCAGGCCCGCGCAGCGGCTTGCCGCCGGGCTCCGGCGTGGCCGACGCGGCCAACAGGCCGTCGCCCTCGACGACCGCCAGCACGTCCTCCTTGGTCACGCGGCCCCGCGGTCCGCTGCCGCTGACGGCGGAGAGGTCGATCCCGTGCGCGCTCGCGATGCGCGCCGCCACGGGCGTTGCGATCCCGTCGCCGTTCCCAGGTGCCGCGGCGGCTTCGGTGGGCGCTTCCGTCGGCTCGGGTGACGGTTGCGCCGGCGACTCCGCCGGCTCCGGGGGCGCCGCGGTCGCGGCCGGGTCGGCGTCGCCGACCTCGATCTCCGCCAGGACGGCCCCGACCGGGGCGACCTTGTCGGCCTCGACAAGTATCTTCGCGACCGTTCCGGAGGCAGGAGCGGGGACCTCGGCGTCCACCTTGTCGCTCGAGACCTCGAGCAGCGTCTCGCCCTCCTGAACCGGGTCGCCCGGCCGCTTGCGCCACTCGAGCACCGTGCCCTCGGTGACGGACTCGCCCATCTGGGGCATCGTGACCTGCGCCGTCGTCGTCCGGGTGGCCATGCCGACCGCCAACTGTACCCCGCCCGCGTGTGCCCCACGCAGGCGCGGAGGCCGGCTTGCAGAGCCGGGCTCCCGGTCCGACAGACCCGCTCAGCCGCCGCCCGCGGGACGATCCCTGACAGCGCGAAGCAGAGCGTCGGCAACCCGGTCTTCGGGCACCTGGTACTCGCCGCGCTCTACCGCCCGCGCCAGGCGGCGAAGCCGCTCGGGGTCCGGCGGCTCCGCGCCGCGGGCGCGGCCGCCCGCCGCTGCGCGCACGAGCTGGGTCAGGAGGTCCATCGGCTCCTGAAATGATGGCGCACCCGTGCAAGCTCGAGGGTGTGACCGGTGAGCGAGGGGTCCCGACGACGCCACGAGCTCGCCCGCGCGGACCGGGTGCAGCCGGGCCTCTGGCGCCTGAGGCTGCCGCTTCCCTGGCCCGGAGTGCCGCACGTGAACGCCTTTGCGATCGCCGCCGGGAGCGGAGTGGTGCTGGTGGACACTGGCCTGCACGAGGCCGGGGCGTTGCGGCAGCTCGAGCGGGCGCTCGACCAGGCCGGGGTGGGGCTGGAGCACGTGCGGCTCGTGGCCTGCACGCACGCCCACTCGGACCACTACGGCCAGGCCGCGCCCGTGCTCGAGGCGGCCGGCTGCGAGCTCTGGATGCACCCGAACCACGCTCACATGACCGGCGCCGCCTCGGACCCCGAGCGGATGCTCGAGCGGCGGATCGAGGTGGCGCGCCAGAGCGGAGTGCCGGCCGACGTGCTCAGCCGCTACGAGTCGGAGCGCCGCGGCCAGGGGGTGGGGGTGGCGAAGGTCGTGCTGCCCGACCGCGAGCTGGTGGACGGCGTGGAGATCGAGACGGATCTCGGCGTGTGGAGGGCCTACGAGACCCCGGGCCACGCCCCCTCCCACGTCGTGCTGCACCAGCCCGAGCGGGGGCTGCTCCTGTCGGGCGACCACCTGCTGGGGCGGGTCTCGCTCTTCTACGACTACGGGCACACGCCGGACCCGGTCGGCGAGTTCCTCCACAGCCTCGATGTGGTCGGCTCGCTCGAGGTCAGCCTCGTGCTGGCCGGTCACGGCCGCCCGGTGCGTGACGCGCGGGCGCTCGTGGCGGCGAACCGGCGGGAGGTCGAAACGCGCCTCTCGCGTGTCCGCGAGGCGCTCGGGGACGGCCCCCGCACCGCGTTCGAGCTCGTGCCCGCCGTCCTCGCGGGGGAGGAGCACGGGCTCAGCTGGGGGCTGACCGAGACCCTCTCCTACCTGCGCCACCTCGAGCTCGGGGGCGAGGTGCGCAGGTCGGAGGACGGGGAGGGGGAGCGCTGGGCCGCCGCCTGAGGCCGACCGCTAGACGGTGGCCGGCGCCCGCGTCCAGGGGTGAGCGGCCCGCAGCGCCGCCAGGATGGCGCGCGTTGCGGGCGAGCGGTTGAGCGTGTAGAAGTGGATCCCGGGCGCGCCGCGCGCCAGGAGATCGGAGCATTGGAGGGTCGCGTAGGCGACCCCCAGCTCGGCAACCGCTTCCGGGTCGTCGGCGCGCTCTCCAAGCTCGCGCTCGAGCTCGGCGGGGATGGAGGCCCCGCACATGCCGGTGATGGTCTTGATCTGCTTGTAGTTCGTGATCGGCATGATCCCCGGGACGATCGGGACGGCGATCCCGGCGGCGCGCGCCTCCTCGACGAAGTCGAAGTAGAGCTCGTTGTCGAAGAACAGCTGCGTGATCAGGAAGCCCGCGCCGACCTCGACCTTCTGGAGCGCGTAGCGCAGGTCGTGCTGCAGGTCCGGCGCCTCCGGGTGGACCTCCGGGAAGCAGGCCGCCCCGATCGAGAATTCGAAGCGCTCGGCCATCAGGCCGATCAGCTCGACCGAGTAGTGCAGGCCGCCGGGATGGGGCTTCCACTCCTCCTGGCCGCGGGGCGGGTCGCCACGCAGGGCCAGCACGTTCTCGATCCCCACGTCGTCGAGCTCCTGGAGGATCTCGACGAGGCGCTCCTTCGACTCACCCACGCACGAGAGGTGGGCCATCGCCTCGATGCCCAGGTCCTGCTTGATCCACTTGGTGATCTCGACCGTGCGCTCGCGCGTCGAGCCGCCGGCCCCGTAGGTGACCGAGACGTAGTCCGGCTGGTCCTCCTTCAGCTCGGCCAGCGTCTGCTCGAGCGTGCGCTGTCCCTCGTCGGTCTTCGGCGGGAAGAACTCGAACGAGAAGACCGGACGCCGCTCTTCGAGGATCCTGTCGATGCGCATCGGGCGGAAGGGTAGGGGCTAGTCCTCCGGCGGCAAGATGTCCAGGCCGGGCGCCACCGTGCTCCTGCCTCCGATCCTGTATTGGACGTCCACGGAGTCGTTCCTCCCGTAGCTGCCGAAGAGCCCGAGGAAGATCGCCGCCCAGCGGCCGAGGCCGAGCCTCTCCTTCTCGAGCGAGCGGAAGAAGTGGAGCTCGCGACCGACGAGCCGGTAGTCGTTCCCCTCCCGCTGCTGCACCCCGTTGACGAAGACGCGGAAGGGAGGCTCCGCGCCGCGAGGGAGCACGACACGCCAGCGCTGCTCGCTCATCCGGCCAGGGCGCGCCGCAGCGCGTCGTAGGCGGACTCACCCGCCTGCTGCTCCACGAGCGTCCGGCGGAGGCGGCCGGTGAAGGCCTCGGTCGAGCCTTCGCCGCGCACGTCCACGCCCGCCCGCAGGCGCTTCGGGCCGCGCAGCTCCAGGCGGGCCACGACCTGCTGCGCCGGGTCCAGGCGGCGCATCAGCCCACCCCCGACCGGGCGGGCGTCGGCCGTGCGCTCGAGCTCGCGACCGCGTCCCTCGATGGCGGTCAGGGCATCGGGCAGGCTGTCATGGCGCTCGCGTGCGACCTTCGGGCCGTTCCGAACGACGACGGTGTAGCTCACCGCTGAGTGGCCGGCATCGGCGCCGAAGCGTACGCGGTTCCCCGCCGGGCCCAGGGGGTACACCAGAGGCGTGGACCTCGGTCTCCTGCTCCTGCGGCTCGTCTGCGGCGGGCTGTTCGTGTGGTACGGCGTCGAGCGGCTGCGCGGGCGGGCTCCGCGTCAGTCGTCTCTGGTGAATGCGTCCCACGCCGCACCGGTGAGGGCCGGCTGGCCGACGACCCTGGTCGCGGTCCTCGAGCTGGGCGGCGGGCTGCTGCTGCTCCTCGGGCTGGTTACGTCGGTCGCGGCGCTGCTCGTCTCGGCGGCGGTGCTGATCGGCGTGCTCCTCGCCTCGGCCCGCCCCGAGCCCCGGGCCGACGAGCTGACCCTGCTGCTCCTGGCAGTTCCGTTCGCGCTGGCAGCGGTCGGCCCGGGCTCGTGGTCGCTCGACGACGTGATCGCCTACGACTGGATCGGAGCCGGCTGGGCTCTGCTCGAACTGGGTGTCGCGTGGGTGGTGGCCACCGCAGCGGCGGTGACCGCCGGGCGCGAGGGGCCCGCCACAGCGGCGCCGGCGGGCGTCAGGCCTTGGCAGGGTCGATCGTCGAGGTGAAGTTGCCGGCCCTCGGCGTCTCGACCTTCTGCGTGCGGCCGTCGATCGACTCGTAGTCGCGCTCGCGCTCGCCCGTGTAGACCTGGCGCGGCCGCGCGATCTTCGTCTCGTCGTCCTCCAGCATCTCGAGCCACTGGGCGATCCAGCCGGAGGTGCGCGGGATCGCGAACATGACCGTGAACATGTCCTTCGGCAGGTTCAGGGCCTCGTAGATCAGGCCGGAATAGAAGTCGACGTTCGGGTAGAGCTTGCGCTCGGTGAAGTAGTCGTCGTCGAGCGCGCGCTTCTCGAGCTCGACCGCGATCTCGAGCTTCGGGTTGCGCCCGGTCACCTCGAAGACCTCCTCGACGTGCTGCTTGATCACCCGCGCGCGCGGGTCGTAGTTCTTGTAGACGCGATGGCCGAAGCCCATCAGGCGCTCCTTGCCGTCCTTCACCCCCTCGAGGAAGTCGGGGATGTTGTCCGTCGAGCCGATCCGCTCCAGCATCCGCACCGCCTGCTCGTTGGCGCCGCCGTGCAGCGGCCCGTAAAGGGCGGCGACCCCCGCCGCCGCGGCCGAGTACGGGTCGACCTGCGACGACCCGACGCCCCGCACCGCGTTCGTCGAGCAGTTCTGCTCGTGGTCGGCGTGCAGGATCCAGAGCACGTCCAGCGCCCGCTCGAGCCGCGGGTCCGGCTCGTACTTGAGCTCGGTCATCTTGAACATCATCGAGAGGAAGTTGCCGGGGTACGAAAGGTCGTTGTCGGGATAGACGTAGGGCAGCCCGAGGTTGTGGCGGTAGGCGAAGGCGGCGAGCGTCGGGATCTTGGCGATCAGCCGGACGGCCGCCATATGGCGCTCCTCGGGGTCGTCGATCTTCTTCGCGTCCGGGTAGAAGGTCGACAGGGCCCCCATAGTGCCGAGCAGCATCCCCATCGGGTGGGCGTCGTGGCGGAAGCCCCCGACGAACTGCTTGATGTTCTCGTGGACGAAGGTGTGGTGGGTTATCTCGTAGACCCAATGGTCAAGCTGCTCGCGCGTGGGCAGCTCGCCGTAGATCAGGAGGTAGGCGACCTCCAGGTAGCTCGACTGCTCGCACAGCTGCTCGATCGGGTAGCCGCGGTACTCGAGCACGCCGTTCTCGCCGTCGATGAAGCACACGGAGCTGCGGCAGGAGGCCGTGTTGGTGAAGGCCGGGTCGTAGGACATCAGCCCGAAGTCGTCCTCGGACACCTTGATGTCGCGCAGGTCCATGCCGCGCACCGTGCCGTCCGTGACCTCGAGCTCGTAGCTCTCGCCGGTGCGGTTGTCGGTGACGCTCAGGGAGTCCTTGGCCGTGGCTACCCCACCACCACCCTCGTCCTGCTGTGCTCGCTCTTCGGCCATTCCCGCTCCTCTCGATCGGCTCTCATGCCGGATTTTGCCCGAAGCGGCAGCTCGGCAACCGGTCAGCGACGCCGGACGAGCTTGCGAAGGCGCTCGGCGACCGACCCAGGCGCCGGCGGAGGGGGCAGTTCCGCGACCTCCGCCGCCGCGATCGTCAGGGTCACTCCGCGCTCGGCGGTGCGCCCGACCTCGGGCGCGTCAACGAAGCGGCGATCTCCTGCCGCGCGTTCGATCACGAGCCCGTCCATGATGTGCTCGCGGTAGTTGTCGAGCACCTCGACGAGCTTCCCGACCTCGATCTCGTCGGCGCTGTAGACGGGGATTCCGCGCTCGAGCGCGGTGTAGTGAACCGCTTGGCCGTCGTCGATCGGCACGGCTAGAGCGGTGCCAGGAAGGAGCTGCGCTCGCCCGCCTGCTTGCCGCCGCTCTCCTTGGTGGCCCCCACATAGATCGCGCTCCCGATCGCGAGCGCGGCCAGCACGAGCGAGATCGCGGCCACCAGCCGCAAGGTGCCCTTGGAGCCGGGGAAGTTCTCGCGCGTGATCCCGAGCACGGCCACCGTGACGGCCCAGATCGCGAACAGCGCGCCGCAGACGTGGAAGGCGTTCACGGGCCTTAGCGGTGGGTCCGCTCGAGCGGTCTGCCGTTCGCGCGCACGCGCGCGGGTGGGGAAGGCAGCGGCGCTGCGTGGGGACCGCCGCGCCGCGGGAGGCGCGGCGGACGCCCGCGGGGGTGCCGCTCCTGCCGCGAGCCGCCGTCCCCGTCGCTCGGTTCGTGCTCGGGCTCGGGCTGGGCCTTGACTGCCCACCAGACGATCCCCAGGAGCCCGACGATGGGGATCTTGAGGACCACGGCCAACCAGAACACCGCCCAGAACCCGCTCACGGCCAACATCGTACCCGCGGCTCGCCCGGCGAGACACCTCGGCGCACCTCTAAGCTGGCGCGTCCGTGCGCGCTGTACAGATCGACGAGTTCGGCGGGGCGGACGTGCTGAAGCCGGCGGACCTGCCTCGGCCGGACCCGGGCGAGGGCGAGGTCCTGATCCACGTCTCGCGCGCGGGCGTCAACTTCGCCGACACCCACTCGCGCGAGAACTCGTACGTGCAGCGCTTCGAGCTGCCGCTCGTGCCCGGCAACGAGGTGGCGGGGACCACCGAGGAAGGCCGGCGCGTGGTCGCCATGCTCGGCGGCAGCGGCGGCTACGCCGAGTGGGCTGTGGCGCCGCAGGAGACCACCTTTCCGATCCCCGACGGGCTGGCCGAAGGCGCGGCACTCGCACTGCTGGTGCAGGGCCTGACCGCCTGGCACGTCTACCGCACGTCGGCCCGTCTCCGCGAAGGGGAGAGCGTGGTCGTCCACTCGGCGGCGGGAGGGGTCGGCAGCCTGGCCGTGCAGCTCGCGCAGCCGTTCGGCGCGGGGCGGGTAATCGCCACTGCCAGCTCCGAGGACAAGCGCGAGCTGGCGCTCGAGCTGGGCGCGGACGCGGCCGTGGACGTGGGCATCGAAGACCTCGCCGCCGGCCTGCTCGAGGCCAACGGCGGTCGCGAGGTCGACGTCGTCCTGGAGCTGGCGGGCGGGCGGGTGTTCGAGGAGAGCCTGAAGGCGCTGGCTCCGTTCGGGCGGCTAGTCGTCTACGGCATCGCCAGCCGCGATCAGAACGAGGTCCGCAGCGGGCACCTGATGCGCAAGTCGAAGGCGGTGGTCGGCTTCTACCTCGGGCACTGCCTCGGCCGGCGGGATCTCATGGAGGAGCCGCTGGCCGACCTGTTCGACCGCGCCGCCCGCGGCGAGCTGCGCCCCCAGATGGGCGAGACCTACCCGCTGTCCGAGGTTCGCCGCGCGCACGAGGACCTGCAGGCCCGGCGCACCACCGGAAAGCTCTTGCTCGACCCCACCGCGTAGCCTCAGGGCATGGCGACCTTCGCCGATCTCGGCCTCTCGGAGGAGATGCTCGCGGCGCTCAGCCACCTGGGCTACGAGCGCCCGACGCCCATCCAGGAGCAGGCGATCCCCGCCCTGCTCGAGGGCCGCGACGTGACCGGCCAGGCCCAGACCGGCACGGGGAAGACCGCCGCCTTCGGCCTGCCGATGCTCATGTACGTGGATCCGGAGCGCCCCGAAGTGCAGGCGCTCGTGATGACTCCGACGCGCGAGCTCTGCATCCAGGTAACGCAGGCCCTGCGCGCCTACGGGGAGCCCCGGGGGGTGGACGTCGTGGCGATCTTCGGCGGCGCGCCGATCCGCGAGCAGGCGTCCCGGCTGGGGCGCGGCGCCCAGGTGGTCGTGGGCACCGTCGGACGTGTCATGGACATGATCAGCCGCCACCACCTGTACCTGGACGCCACGCGCTACGTCGTGCTCGACGAGGCCGACGAGATGCTCGACCTGGGCTTCCTCGAGGACGTCGAGACGATCCTGCGGCGCTGTCCGACCGGCAGGCAGACGGCGCTCTTCTCGGCGACCATCCCGCCCGAGGTCCGGCGGCTGGCAGAGAACTTCATGTTCGACCCGGTGGAGATCAAGGTGAAGGCGGCCACGCTCACGATCGACACGGTCGAGCAGTTCCACGTCCAGGCCGGCGAGCGCGAGAAGCAGGAAGCGCTCGTGCGGGTGCTGCGTGAGGAGCGGCCAGAGCAGGCCATCGTCTTCGCCCGCACCAAGATCGGCGTCGATCGCCTGGCCAGGCGGCTGAACGACGCCGGCGTGCGGGTCAAGGCGCTCCACGGGGACATGAGCCAGGGCCAGCGCGACGGGGTGATGCTGGCGTTCAAGGGAGGCCGGGAGCGGCTGCTGATCGCGACCGACGTCGCGGCGCGGGGCCTCGACATCACCGGCGTCAGCCACGTCGTGAACTACGACATCCCGAACTCGCCCGACATCTACGTGCACCGGATCGGGCGGACCGGGAGGGCCGGTGAGGCGGGCCGCGCGATCACGATCATCACCCCGAAGCAGCGGCGCGACCTCGAGGCGATCGAGCGGCATGCGAACACCGAGATCCCCGAGTGGTCGCCCGACGGCGGCCGCCGGCGCGAGCGGCCGAAGCGGGAGCGCGAGACGCGCCGCCCCCGCCACACCAAGCCCCACGCTCGCGACGGAGTCCCGTACACGAAGCTGGTGGTGGGCGCGGGTCGCGGCCAGGGACTGGAGCCCGCCGACGTGGTCGGGGCCATCGTGGACAACACCCACCTCGAGAACGACGACGTCCGCAACGTGCGGCTGCTCGAGCGCTTCGGCTTCGTCGAGGTGCCCGCGCCGCGCGCCCGCGAGGTGGCGGACAAGGTAAGTGGCAAGCGGGTGCGGGGCACGGAGCTCCGCCTGGAGGTGGCAAAGCGAAAATGAGCCGGGCGACGATGCACACGAGCCAGGGGCAGATCGTCTTCGAGCTGTTCGAGGCGGACGCCCCCAAGACCGTCGAGAACTTCCTGACGCTCTCGCGCAAGGGCTTCTACGACGGCATCGCCTTCCACAGGGTGATCAAGGACTTCATGGTCCAGGGCGGCTGCCCGCAGGGCACCGGGACGGGCGGGCCGGGCTACCAGTTCGAGGACGAGATCAACGAGCACAAGATCGTCCGCGGGGCGTTGGCGATGGCCAACAGCGGGCCGGACACGAACGGCAGCCAGTTCTTCATCGTCACCCGCGACGAGGCCTCCTGGCTCGACGGCAAGCACACGGTGTTCGGACAGGTCGCGGAGGGGATGGAGGCTGTCGACGCGATCGAGGGCGTCGAGACGGACGCGAGCGACCGGCCGACAGAGCCGGTGGTGATCGAGCGGGTCGAGGTCGATGCGGGCTGAGCTCTTGTGGTGGGAGGGCTGCCCCTCCTACCCGGAGGCACTCAGCCAGCTGCGCTCGATCCTGGCCGAGGAGGGCGCGGACGCGCAGGTCGAGCTGCGCGAGGTCGAGAGCGACGGACAGGCGGAGCGCGAGCGCTTCCCCGGTTCGCCGACGATCCGCATCGACGGCGAGGACGTGGCGCCGGTGGACGGCGAGCCGCTCACGCTCACCTGCCGCGTGTACCGGCTTCGCGACGGCCGACCGTCGCCGCTGCCCGACCCGGCGGACGTACGCGCCAAGGTCCGCAAGGCGCTGGGCAAGGAGGGCTGATGCAGGTCGGCCAGGCCGCGCCGGACTTCAGGCTGCCGGACACCGAGGGCAGCGAGCACGGACCCGGCGATGCCCCGGCGACCGTGGTCGTCTTCACCTGCAACCACTGCCCCTACGCCCTCGCCTGGCACGAGCGCATCCTGGACGCGGCTCGCGACTACGCGGACCGGCAGGTCGGCTTCCTCCTGGTAAACCCGAACGACGCCGAGCGGTATCCGCGGGACTCCCTCGAGGCCATGAAGGAGCGCGTGCGGGCGGACGGCGGCTGGCCGGCGCCCTATCTGCGCGACGAGAGCCAGGAGGTCGCGCGCGGCTATGGGGCAAGGACCACGCCCGACGTGTTCGTGCTCGATCGCGACGGGCGGGTGCGCTATCGCGGAGCGCCGGACGCGGATCACCAGGACCCGAGCCAGGGCGCGGCCTGGCTGCGGGGGGCGCTGGACGCGCTGCTCGAGGACCGCGATCCCGAGCCGGCCGAGACGGAGCCGGTGGGCTGCAGCGTGAAGTGGAAGCCGGGCGGCTGAGCGCCGGCCGGTGCTTGCGATCGCGCTTGGCCTGACCGCCAGCCTGTCCTGGGGCTGTGCCGACTTCCTGTCCGGCCTGAAGAGCCGGACGCTGCCGCTCCTGACGGTGATGCTGCTCTCGCAGCTGACCGGCCTGATCCTGATCGCCGTGATCGTGGCGGCCCGCGGCCGCGGTGCTCCGGGCGGCGACTTCGCCGTCTGGGCGGCGCTGTCCGCGGTCGCCGGCCTGGCCGGCCTGGCCGCCTTCTACCGCGGCCTCTCCGTGGGAGCGATGGCTGTCGTGGCGCCGGTCTCGGGCCTCGCGGCCGGCGTGCCCGTGGTGTTCGGCCTCGTGACCGGCGAACGGCCCGGCGTGGCGCAGGGGGCGGGGATCGCACTGGCTCTGGCGGGCGTGGCGCTTGCGGCGCGCGAGCGGGCCGCGGACGAGGACGGCGCGCCACGGGTCGCCTCCGGCGTCGGCCTCGCGCTGATCGCGGCTCTTGGCTTCGGGACCTTCTTCGTGCTGATGGACCAGGCCGGCGATCCCGACCCGCTCTGGGCGATCCTGGCCAACCGGGTGGCGGGCGTCACGCTGCTCGTCGCGGGGGTGGCCGCCGCCCGGCCGCAACTGGCGACGAGCGCCGCGGACGGCCGGCAGCTCGTTGCGGCGGGCCTGCTCGACATGGCCGCGAATACCCTCTACGTCCTTGCCACCCGCGAGGGCCTGGTAAGCATCGTGGCGGTGCTGGCGTCCCTCTATCCGGTGGTGGTGATCGCGCTCGCGCACATGGTGCTCGGCGAGCGCCTGCGGGCCTCCCAGGCCGCCGGCGTCGCGCTGGCGCTCGGCGGGGTCGTCCTGATCAGCGCGGGCTAGTCCCGCAGCTCGACGCCCAGCAGGCTCTCGAGCTCGGGCAGCGTGGTGTCGGCGCCGCGGTGGAGGACGGCGGTCATCCCGACCGCCTCGGCGCCCTCGCAGTTCTCGCGCAGGTCGTCGACGAACACGCACTCCTCGGGCGGGAGCTCGATCCGCTCCGCTCCCAGGCGGAAGATCTCGGGCTGCGGCTTGTGCAGGCCGACCTCGCCTGAGATCACGACGCCGTCGAACAGCTCGGGGAACGTCGCGCGGTCGTAGCGGCCGGAGCCCATCGAGTTCGACAGGAGGCCGGTCCGGACGCCGGCGCCGCGCGCCCGCTTCACGGCGGCCAGCATCTCCTCATCCGGCTCGATGTGCGCGAACAGCCGGTTCACGAGCCCGTCGGTCTCGGTCACGCCCAGCCTGGCGCCCAGCCGGCGAGCGAACTCCTCCTCGTCCAGCGCCCCCGTCTCCACCTGTCGCAGCTCCTTGCGTGCCTCCGGGTCGCCGCGCAGGATCTCCAGGAAGGCCTCGGGGTCGAGGCCCTCCTCGCGGCAGAACGCCCGGAAGGACTCGAACACGTTGCTGGTCAGGACTCCGCCGAAGTCGACCAGGAGGCCGCGCTTCACGTCTTGGGCGCGGGCGCGTTGGCCGCCCGCCATGCCGCCTCTGCGAGCTGGGGCACGCCCTCGTCGAACAGCTTCAGGTACGGATCGTCCGTGGTACCGGCGAGCGAGCGCTTGTAGTTGCCCTCCATGAACACCGCCGTCTTCCAGAGCGCCAGCGCCTGGTACCAGCGCAGGTCCGACATCGAGCGGCCGGTGCGCTCCTCGTAGAGCGCCAGCAGCTCATCGCGCGTCTGGAACCCCTCCTGGCGGGTGACCTCGCGCGTGCGGAACATCATGTCCTCGGGGTCGTCGCGCTCGATCCAGTTCACCGTCAGGTAGCCCAGGTCGGCCAGCGGGTCGCCGATCGTCCCCATCTCCCAGTCGAAGATCGCCCGCAGCCGGGCCGGCGCCTCGTCGGCGAACATCGTGTTGCCGAGCCGGTAGTCGCCGTGGACGATCGTCGCCGGGGGCGACTCCGGCAGGTTGGTCTTGAGCCACTCCTCGACCTCCTGGACGCGCGGCACGTCGCGCGTGCGGTTGTGCTCCCAGAGGCCGTTGAAGCGGCGCAGCTGGCGCTCGAGGTAGCCGCTCGGCTTCCCGAAGCCCTCGAGCCCCACCTCCTGCCAGTCGACCTCGTGGATCTCGGCCAGAGCCTCTATCAGCTCCCGGCCGATCCGCTCGCGCTGCCCGGGGTCGTCGAGCGCGCCCGGCAGCTCGCTCGTGATCACCGTGCCGTGGATCTCCTCCATCACGTAGAACGGAACCCCCAGGAGCGACTCGTCCTCGCAAACGGCCAGCACGCGCGGTACCCGCACCGGTGTGTCCTGCACCGCCTTGAGGATCCGGGCCTCGCGGAGCATGTCGTGCGCCGAGGGCGGGAGCGGTGGCCGCGGCGGGCGCCGCAGCACCACGCGCTCATCGTCACGGCGGACCAAGAACGTCACATTCGAGTGCCCCTCGCCGATCCGCTCGGCCTCGATGCGCCCGGTGCCGAGCCCGTGGTCGTCCAGGAAGTCCTCCAGCGGCTCGCGCACGATCAGGGGCGGGAGCTCCAGATCGGCGGCCTGCGCCTGCGTGTCGACTAGGTCCGGAGTGGCCATCGGCGGGCGAATCCTCGCAAACCGGAACTTCGAGCGCCCCGGA
>JBHELQ010000019.1:0-1499 GCA_046262995.1 Thermoleophilaceae bacterium | reverse complement strand
GAACTCGAGCGGGACCTTGTAGATCGAGTCGACGTCGCGCGCGGAGACGACCGACTCGACGGGCAGGTTCGCGAACAGCGCGATCTTCTGGCGGATGTCCTGGCCGAGCGGCTCCTCGCAGCGGCAGACGACCATGTCCGGCTGGATGCCGATCCGGCGCAGCTCCTGGACGGAGTGCTGGGTCGGCTTGGTCTTGAGCTCGCCCGCGTGACCGAGGAAGGGCACCAGCGTGAGGTGGATGAACATGCAGTTGTCGCGGCCCTCGTCCACCTGGAACTGCCGCAGGGCCTCGAGGAACGGCAGCGACTCGATGTCGCCGACCGTGCCGCCGATCTCGGTGATCACCACGTCGACGTCCTGCGCCTCGGCCACGAGCCGGATGCGCTGCTTGATCTCGTCGGTGATGTGGGGAATGACCTGGACGGTGCCCCCCAGGTAGTCGCCGCGGCGCTCGCGCCGGATGACCGAGTCGTAGACGGCGCCCGACGTGGCGTTGGAGGCCCGCGTCGTGTTGACGTCGGTGAAGCGCTCGTAGTGGCCCAGGTCGAGGTCGGTCTCGGACCCGTCCTCGGTTACGAACACCTCCCCGTGCTGGAACGGGCTCATGGTGCCCGGGTCGACGTTGATGTACGGGTCGAACTTCTGGAGCGTGACCGACAGGCCCCGCGCCCGCACCAGCTGGCCGATCGACGCCGCCGCGATGCCCTTCCCTAGTGCCGAGACGACGCCGCCGGTGACGAAGATGAAGCGAGTCTGCGGGCGGCTCTGGGGCATCGAGTATCTGGGGCCCCGAGTCTAGCCGCGGGCCCGGCGGAAGGTCACGCGGCGGCCAGCAGCTCCTGGGCGTGGCGGCGCGCGCCGGCGTCGGAGGCCTCCGCGCCGAGCATGCGGCAGAGCTCCTCCACCACGTCTGGGCCGTCGAGGGCCTGCACCCGAGCCAGGGCGAGCTCTCCCGCGGTCGACTTCTCCACTCGGAAATGGCTCTCGCCGAGGGCGGCGATCTGCGGAAGGTGGGTGATGCACAGCACCTGGCGCCCGGAGGCGAGGGCGCGCAGGCGCTCGCCCACAGCGCGTGCGGTCTGGCCGCCAACGCCCGCGTCGACCTCGTCGAACGCCAGCGTCGGCGCGCCGGCGGCGCCCGCGACGGTCATCAGCGCCAGCATCACGCGCGAGAGCTCGCCCCCGGAGGCGGCTTCCCGCACGGGGGCCGGGGGGACGCCGGGATTGACGGCGAGCAGGAACTCGGCCCGCTCGGCCCCGCTCGGCCCGAGCTCCGGGCGCCCTTCGAGCACGACGCTGAACGCGGCGTCCTCCATCGCGAGCGAGGAGAGCTCGCCGCGCACTTGCTCGGCGAGTCTGGGCGCGGCCTTCCGCCGCGCCGCGCTCACCTGGTCGGCCAGACCACGGCGCTCCGAATCCGCCTGGGCGAGCTCGGCCTTGACCCGGCCGGACTCGACCTCGGCTCGCTCCAGCTCCTGCCGGCTCGCGCGGCAACGCTC
>JBHELQ010000018.1:0-17516 GCA_046262995.1 Thermoleophilaceae bacterium | reverse complement strand
ACACGGCCTCCGGCGGCCCCGTCGGGGTCGGCACCGCCACCGCCAAGTCGATGGTGCTGAACACGGTCATGGTGCACATCGTCGGCATGGTCGGCACGCAGATCTTCTGGGGCTCCAATCCGAGGGCTCCGATCGGAGGCTAGGCAAGGAGAGCTGGATGGCAGACGAGCAACAGCGAGACGACCCGCCCTGGGGGAAGCCCCTGGAGCCCTCCGACATGGAGGAGTCACAGGACGAGCGCGACGAGGCCGGCACGACCGCGGAGGAGCCGGACGCTGCGGAGGCCGAGCAGGCGTACCACGACGAGCCCGGAGGCGAAGGCGATCCCGAGGAGATGGAGACCGCCGACACCCGCGTGGTCTCGGAGCCGGAGCAAGAGGACGACCCGCGCGTGCACGGCGAGCTCGGCCACGGCGCCGACGAGGCCGAGGAGTACCAGTGGCACACCGGCGTCAAGCGAGAGCACGGCTCGGAGGACGCCGTCGAGTTCATCGACGTCAAGAAGTCATTCGGTCGCAACACGGTGCTGAACGGGCTCAACCTGGGCCTGCCCGACAACCAGATCTCGATGATCCTCGGTCCCTCCGGCACCGGCAAGTCGGTCTGCATCAAGCACATGGTCGGCCTGCTCTACCCCGACGAGGGCGACGTGCTCGTGCACGGCGAGTCGGTGCCGAACATGGCCGACGACGAGCTCTTCGACATGCGCAAGAAGTTCGGCGTGCTGTTCCAGGACGGCGCGCTGTTCGGCTCGATGGCCCTGTACGACAACGTCGCATTCCCGCTCCGCCAGCACACGGACAAGAGCGAGGACGAGATCAACGAGATCGTCATGCGGCGCCTCTCGGAGGTCGGGCTCGCAGGCGCGCAGGACAAGATGCCGAACGAGCTGTCCGGCGGCATGCGGAAGCGAGCCGGCTTCGCGCGGGCGCTCGTGCTCGACCCGGACATCGTGCTGTTCGACGAGCCGGACTCGGGCCTCGACCCGGTCAGGACGGCCCTCCTGTGCGAGCTGATCATGGAGGTGCACGAGGAGAACGGCGGCGCCTACTGCGTGATCACGCACGACATCATGTCCGCCCGCCGGGTGGCTGACTACATCGCCATCCTGTGGAAGGGCCGGATCGTCGAGTCCGGTCCGGCCAGCGAGCTGTTCAACTCGGACAACCAGTTCGTCCGCCAATTCCTCTCCGGCGAAGCCCAAGGCCCTCTCGGGATGGAATAGCCGGCGCCTGGCGGCGTCCTCGGTCGCTCGCGTGCTCTCCTTGCTGGCGTAAGCCGCTTCCCGCTGGCCTAAGCTGACCCCTCAGATGTGGAGGAGCGACCCGTTCGAGCGCGTCGTCCGGCTCGCGACGCGCAGGCCGCTCGCGGTGCTGGGCGTCGTAGGGCTGCTTGCGCTCGTGGGGGCAGGCCTCGCCCTGCGGCTCGAGCCGAGCGCGGCCACCGACACGCTCGTCAACCGTTCCTCGAGCAGCTTCAAGGCGACCGAGCGCTTCAAGCGGAGCTTCGGGGACGACCCCGTCGTAGTGCTGGTGAAGGGGGACTTGCCGCGAACGATCCTGACCTCGGACCTGGGGCGCCTGCTCAGGCTCGAGGGCTGCCTGTCGGGCAGGGTCGGGGCGAAGGGCCTGGCTCAGCTCCCGAGTGTCTGCTCGAAGATCGCCAAGCTCAAGCCGGCGAGGGTGGTGTACGGGCCGGCGACCTTCATCAACACGGCCGTCGGCCAGATCAACGGCGAGTTCTCCAAGGAGCGCAGCCTCAACGAGCTCAGCGCCCGCCAGGCGGCCGAGCTCGCCCGCCGGGCCGCTGCCCGGCGGGGTGCTTCGAAGCGCGTGCAGGAAGGTGCCGCGAAGACCGCGCGGCAGGCGGTGCTCGACCGCTTCACCCAGGACGTGATGGGGGTCGCGGTGCGCTACGGCTTGACCAGCATTCCGTCGATCGACAACCCCCAGTTCGTGTCGACGCTCGTCTTCGACAGGACGCAGCATCAGCCCTCGACCCCGAAATCCAAGTTCGGGTACCTGTTCCCGAGTCGAAGCTCCGCCTTGATCCAGGCCAGGCTTCGGCCGGACCTGACCGGCTCCGAGCGCCGGCAGGCCATCCAGTTGTACCGGCAGGCCCTGCGGGAGCCGTTGTTCAAGCCGCAGCGCGGCGCCAGCTACGTCCTCACGGGGGTGCCGGTCGTGGCGGAGGGCCTGGCCTCGGCCGTCCAGCACTCGATTCTCGTCCTCCTGGGCGCGGTGCTGCTGGTGATGGCGGCCACGCTCGCGCTCGTCTTCCGCACGCGCCTGCGCCTGCTTCCGCTGCTGCTGGCCCTGGGAGCGGCGGGCATGACCTTCGGTGCGCTCTCACTCGCCGGGGGCAGCCTGACGATGGCTTCGATCGCGGTACTGCCCGTGCTGATCGGATTGGCCGTGGACTACGCGATCCAGTTCCACGCCCGCTTCGACGAGGCCAGGTCGCGCGACCCCGGTGGCGGCCTGTCCGCCGCAGCCAGGTCGGCGGCGCTGACGGGCGGGCCGACGATCTTCACAGCGGGCCTGGCCACCGCCGTGGGGTTCCTGGTGCTGCTCCTGTCGCCGGTCCCGATGGTGCGGAGCTTCGGGCTGCTGCTCGTGCTCGGCATCGGGCTGGCGCTGCTCGTGACGGTCAGCGCCGGGTTCGCGGCGCTCACCCGCTTCGACCCTTCCCAGCGGCGCCCCGTCAGGGTCCCCTGGGTGGTGCGCCGGCTCGGGGGCGAGGTCGCGTACTGGATGGCGCGCGTCGCGGCCGCCCCCCCGGTCGTGGCAGCCCGCGAGTGGTTGGCCGACCACTCCTGGCGGGCCCTCGGTTACGCCCTGACCCGGCCCCGCAGGGTTCTGGCGATCGGCCTTGTCATTGCCCTATGCGGCTGGGCGCTCGACACCCAGACCGCTGTGGTGTCGGACGTGCGCCAGCTCGTGCCGCAGAACCTTCAGGCGCTGCGCGACGTCAATCAGCTCCAGGACCGGACGGGAGTCTCGGGTGAGATCGACGTGACCGTGCGAGCCGACGACATCACCCAGCCCGCGGTGGTGCGCTGGATGACCCGCTTCCAGGACGGAGTGCTCGGCGCTCACGGATACGGCCCCGGGAAGACCTGTGCGCAGGCGAAGAACCCGCCCGAGCTCTGTCCGGCGCTGTCGCTGCCCGGCATCTTCGGGACCGTGAGCGGGCCCCGTGGCAGCCAGCAGGTGCGAGCCCTGCTCGACGCCATACCGCCCTACTTCTCGCAGGGCGTCGTGTCGCAGGATCGCCGCAGCGCGAACCTGGCCTTCGGCATCCGCCTGATGCCGCTCGACCGCCAGAAGAGGGTGGTCGACGACATCAAGGCGCGGCTCAGGCCGCCCAAGGGAGTGCAAGCCTCGGTCGTCGGCCTCCCGGTCCTGGCCGCGGAGGCGAACGCCGACCTGTCGTCGCCCTGGCGGCGCGCGCTGACCCTGCTGGCCGCCCTGGCCGGAGTGTTCCTGGTCCTCCTCGCCGTGCGCCGCTCCCGTCGCGCGGCGGCCGTGCCCCTGATTCCCATCGCGCTCGCATCGGGGTGGTCGGGCGCCGTGCTCTTCTTCCTCGGGCTCCTGCCCGGGCCGCTCGAGGTCGACCTCAACCCGATGTCCGTGACGCTCGGCGCGCTGGTGATCGCCATCTCCACGGAGTTCAGCGTGCTGCTCTCGTCCCGCTACCGCCAGGAACGCGAGGCGGGGGCGGGCCCGGCCCGGGCGGTCGAGCTCGCCTATGCCTCGACGGGGGCAGCCGTGCTCGCCTCCGGCAGCACCGCGATCGCCGGCTTCGCGGTGCTGGTCGTGTCCAACATCCGGATGCTCCGCGATTTCGGGATCGTCACTGTCGTGGACCTGACGGCGGCACTGGTCGGCGTGATGCTCGTCCTGCCTGCCGCGCTCATGTGGGCCGAGCAACACGGGCCGTTCACCCTGCGCGACCTCGATCCAAGACCGCTCCTGCAGGAGCTCTGGGACGCCCGTCCGAGCCCGCCGCAGTGGCCGCTTCGCCGGCGTCGCAGCGCCGCTCGGTGACCAAGGACCCCTTCGGCGACCTGGGTGGCGGGGACGGCCGCAGCGTGGGGGAGCGGCTGGCCGAGCGCGACCGCACCCACCCGGAGCCGGTCAAGCCGCCCCAGACGCCGCGGCCGGGAAACCGCTATGCCTGGGTGGCGGGCATCCTGATGCTGATGCTGCTGGGTGTCGTCTACTTCGCCAACACGATCCCGAACAGGGGCAAGGGCAACTTCGGTCCCAAGCGGGGGCGCATCGCCCCCGCGTTCGCGGCGCCGCTCGCCACGAGCAACCTGGAGGGCGACGCGAACGTCTGCCAGAGGGCACGCTGCCCGCGCGACTCAGGTCCGGCGCCGGCGTGCGGGATCCGCAGCAGCGGCGTGATGAACGTGTGCGAGCTTCGCCGTCGCCCGATGGTGCTGACCTTCATCTTCGACAAGGGCGCCGACTGCAACCCGCAGGTGGACCGCGTGCAGGCGGTCAGCCGGAGCTTCCGCGGCGTGTCCTTCGCGGTCGTCTACTTCAGCCACAAGCACCGCGACGAGCTGCGGGCGATCGTCGAGAGGCGCGGCTGGCGCATGCCCGTCGGGGTCGACCGGGACGGTGCGGTGGCGAACCTCTACGGCGTGGGCGTGTGCCCGACGACCGTGTTCAGCCGCGCGGGCGGGAGGGTGGTCGAGACGAAGCTCGGGGACCTGACCGAGCGCCAGCTCCGAGCGGGAGTCAGCCGAGTCATGCGACGGGAGGGTTGAGATGCAGGAGCTCGACCTGCGCGAGGGATGGGTGGCCCCGGAGCTCTCGGAGGAGTTCCCCGAGCTGGGGCTCGTGCACTCCCTCGTCGAGGCGCAGCCGGCTCGCAGTCCAAAATCCGTGAAGGACAGGCTGCGCGAGCTCTCGAACCGCTACACGGGCGGCAAGGTCATCCACATGCGCCAGGACCCGGTGCCCTGGGCCTATCGCGTCTTCTATCGCCAGGTGGGCATCGATCCCGACAGCGACCGCACGCCGGCCGAGCGGGTGGCGCTCGAACGGCTTCAGCACGGCGGCTTCGAGAGTCGCAACCTGGTCGACGACGCGCTCACGATCGCCATCGCGGAAACCGGCGTGCCGGTGATCGCATTCGACGCGGATCGGGTGGGCACCACGCTCGGCCTGCGCCTGGCCGAGGCTGACGAGCGGCTTGGATCGACGGGTCACGAGCTTTCCGCCAGGCAGATCGTCGTGGCTGACGAGGAACGCTCGCTCGCGGTGCTGTTCGGAGAGATCTCCGAGGACGCCGGGGTGACGCCCGACACGGGGCGGATGGTGCTCGCCGCGCTCCGGGTCAAGGGCGTGCCCGAGATCAGCCTGGAGGAGGCTCTCTGGACCTCCGCCGAGATCCTGCTCGAGCACGACTGATGGCCTGAAACCCGGCCCCGGCGCTGATACAGTCTGCGGCGGAGTCGAGCTCCGGAGGGCACGTGCCAGACGTCCTCGCGCACACCCAAGCGGCGCATCCGCCGCACATCCGTCCGCCGGTCCTGCCCCGGACCGCTCCCGACGAGCGCCCGGCTCGGCGCGTCCTGCTCGAACAGGTCGCCCGGCTGGAGGAGGAGCTGGCGCAGCTGTTCTGCTCGACTTGGCCGCGCAAGGGCTTCGAATGGGACGTGCCATCGCGGGGCGGGCCGCGCGTGCTCCCGCTCGCAGAGCTCGAGGAGCTGCGCGACGACCTGGCCGCCCGGGTCCAGAAGGCGCGCCGCATGCTCAGCGACCGGACCTACGTCGAAGAGCAGAACCGTTGCCTGATCGAGGAGATGCTGCTCGACCCCGAGCGGCACAGGTGGGTGCGGGTCGGGAACGAGGACATCGGCGAGCCGGGCTGCAAGCACTGGCACGTGCAACCGCGCTGGGGCATCCTGGGCATGTTCCTCAACTGGTGGCGGGTCCGGATCTCCTCGGGCTGCCCGTTAGCCACCTGACACCCCGCTCCCGAGCGAGCGTCGATGGGCCGGCGTAGCCGCAAGCGCGCAATCCAGACTCCCAGCACGCGGGCCGAGCGCGATGCGGCGCGATCCGGTGCGGCCGGGAGCTCCGAGCGCCGGCAGCGAGCGCGCCGACCCGGGATCGACGAGCGCCCGCCGCCCCCCTGGGGCAGCTTCCCGCTCAGCGAGCTCCTCATCCTTGCCGGGATCCTGCTCATCGCCTGGGGGCTGTTCAGCGGCCAGTCGGGCGAGAAGCGCCTGGCGGCGGGGCTGATCGTCGCGTCGCTGGGGGGCGGCGAGCTGGCCGTGCGTGAGCACGTGACCGGTTTTCGCTCGCACACCACTCTCCTCGCCAGCGCCGCCGCCTTTGCGGTGGTGACGGCGGTGGCTCTGCTGCTGGGCCCGGTGCAGCTCTGGCTGCTCCTGGTGCTGGCGCTCGTCGTCTTCGGGGCGGGCTTCGCCGGCCTGCGCGAGCTCTTCAAGCGCCGCTCCGGCGGGGTCTCGTTCCGCTAGCTTCACGCCATGCGGAACGCGCTCCGCGCCGGCGTGAGCGGCCTGATCCTGGTCGTGATCATGTTGGGCGCAAGCCTGCTGCTGTGGGTCGGCGTGCCGATCGGATGGCTGTACGTCGGCTCGCGAATCCAGGGGGCCACCAACCACCTGGGCGCCGCGATCGCGGTGATGATGGTGGGCGCCGTGGCGAGCATCATGGCGATCGTGCCGGCCCTGAGCTGGCTCAACCGCAAGCATGTCGAGCTGCGTGAGGCCCGCGGCCTCGAGCCGGGCGGCACGGCCCTCGAGGCCGTGATGACGATCAGCGCGATCATCGCCGTCGTCGGCTTCTCGATCTGGTTCCTCGTCTTCGCGGGGCCGGGGCCGATGCTCGCGCCGCGGAACTGAAGCGCGGCGGCTCCCGCCGCCGCGCTCACTCCCGCGAATCCCTCCTCAGGCTGCTGAGAGGGCCTGAGCGTGGGTGATCAGACCCTGGTTGGCCGCCGGCGCGGCGACCTTGGCCGTCAGCATCGCGGCCAGCGCCAGACGCTGCCGCTCCGTCAGCGTGCCGATGTGCTTGTTCTCCGGAACGCTCAGCGAGACGAGCAGTCGCCGGCAGCGTGTGCGACCCCAGCGCCGCTGGCTCATCAGGAGGTCGCTGACCTCCATCGTGTGGGCCTGCCAGGGAGAGCTGAGGATCACCTCGGCGGCCGTCAGCTCGCCGGCCGCTACCTTGCGCTTCATCCGCGCCCGCGCGAGCCGCACCCTGTTGGCGAACTCGAGTGCTCGCAGCTGCTGCTCCTGCGCTGCGTTCGTCGTGGCCGGCGTAGCCATCTGACCTCCCCACATATTCGTGCTCCAAACGGATGCAGTTTCCCCGGCCGCCGCATGACAGCAAGCCCGCACGCTCCGCAGAAAACCCGATGGCGCGGGGGGCGGAATCCTCGAATCCGCCCTCCCGGTGAACCCTCTTCTGCGTCGCCGCGAGCCGCTGACGACCGCGGTCCATGAAAGCCAACGATGCTCGCTCCGTCAACGCCCGCTCCGGCAGCTCGCTCGCTAAGAGCGGCCTTTTTCCCAGCCGCACAAGAAGCGTTCAGGTTTGGGGCCGGATCGCACAAGGAGGCCGCCCGCCCCGCCGCGGCCGGCTGTAGATTCAGGATGCCCCATGCGCTCCACCAAGATCGTCGCGACGATTGGGCCTGCCTCGCGAGAGCCCGAGGTGCTGGAGCGCATGATCCGGGCCGGCGTGGACGTGGCGCGGCTGAACTTCGCCCACGGGAGCCCGGACCAGCACGCCGAGACGGCGGGCTGGGTGCGCGAGGCTGCCGAGCGGGTGGGCCGGGAAGTGGCGATCCTCGGTGACGTCCCCGGCCCGAAGCTGCGACTCGGCCCCGTTACGGGGGGCGTGGCGGAGCTGGGGCGCGGCTCACAGGTGATCCTGACCCCGGAGGAGGTGGAGGGCACCGCTGAGCGGCTGCCCGTCGCCTGGCAGGGTCTGGCCGAGCTCGTCAGCGAGGGGGACATCTGCTACCTCGCCGATGGCGCGATCCGCCTGCGGGTGGAGGACGTCAGGGACGCGGAGATCGTGGCACGCGTCGAGGTCGGCGGCAGCGTCGCTTCGCGTCAGGGCATCAACCTGCCGAACGTCACCGTCTCGCTGCCGGCCGTGAGCCAGGACGACCTGGCGCTGATCGACGCGGGCTTGGACATGGGGCTCGACTTCGTGGCGCTCTCGTTCGTCCGGCGCCGGGAGGACCTGGAGCCCGTGCGCGAGCACCTGCGCGAGCGCGACAGCGACCTGCCCCTGATCGCGAAGATCGAGAAGCCGCAGGCCGCCGCGAACGGGGAGGAGATCGTGGAGGCCGCGGACGGGATCATGATCGCCCGTGGAGACCTCGGCATCGAGCTGCCGATCGAGGAGGTCCCGCTGGTGCAGAAGCGCCTGCTGGCGCTGGCGGGGCGGCAGGCGAAGCCGACCATCACGGCCACGCAGATGCTCGAGTCGATGGTGCACTCCTCACGCCCCACCCGCGCGGAGGTGGCGGACGTGGCCAACGCCATCTTCGACGGCACCGACGCCGTGATGCTCTCCCAGGAGACCGCCGTCGGCCGCCATCCGGTCGAGGCCGTCGAGATGATGGCCGCGATCGCGGAGGCCACGGAGCGCGAGCTGCCGTACGGGCGCTGGCTTGCCGAGCGCGGGCCGCAGGCGAACAACCACTACCACGCCATCGCCTTCGGGGCGGTGGGCGCCGTTTACCAGCTCGGCCTGAAGGCGATCGTCTCTCCGACCAACACCGGCACCACCGCCCGGCTGATCTCCTCGTACCGGCCCCGCGCGCCGGTGCTGGCGCTGGCGCCGCGGCGCGACGTGGTGCGTCGCTGCCAGCTCCTGTGGGGCATCCGCGCGCGCCTGCACCAGGAGTCACAGGAGACACTCGACCTGATCGACTCGTGCGCCCAGGCCGCCATGGACGCCGGCCTCGCCGAGCGCGGAGATCAGATCGGCATCACCGCCGGGCTCCCGGCGGGGAGGGCGGGCGGCACGAACCTGTTCAAGGTCCACACCGTCGAATAGCGCACGCGTCAGGCGTGCTTCGCGTGCCGGCGGCGGTAGGCGCGCGCCTTCGCGGCGTTTCCGCACACGTCCATCCGGCACCAGCGCTTGGAGCGATTCTTCGAGCGGTCGTAGAAGGCCCAGCGGCAGCTCTCGCTGGGGCAGGCCTTGAGCCGGTACCAGCTGCCGTCCGCCGCCGCCTGAGCGACGATCGCGAGGAGGTGGGCCAAGGCGCCGTCCACGCCACGCGCGTCCGGCTCTAGCGTCGGCTCGGCGCCCGGCTCGAAGCGAGGGCGCAGCCCGGCCCGGCTGGCGGCGCGGTCCAGGGCCTCCACGGCGGCACGGTCGAGCTCCACGCCGTTGTTGGCCAAGAGCATTGCCCGCAGCCCCTCGCGTACCTCGTGAGCGCGCCGCACGTCACCGTCGCTCACCGGCTCCGTGGGATCCATCAGGCCACGCCCGACGAGCCAGGCGCGCAGCGAGTCCCCGCTGCCCACGTCCTCCTCGGCGTCCTCGACGTCGGCGGTGTTGACGAAGTTCCTGACCAGCTCGAGTGGCTCCGGCGCCCGCTTTTGCTCGGGATGGCTCTCCTGGATCACGTCGCCAGTGTAAAGCCCAAGCAGGTTAACGTCCAGTCCGTGACCTTGCTCACACAGGCGGGAACATCACTTGCAAACAGGCTTAGCCGGGTGATATGTTCCCGGCAACATGGCTTTGGCGGTTACGAACACAACGGATCTCACATCCGCTGCTCGGACTCCGTTGAGCACGAGAGCCCCGAAGGAGGTCCCGATGGAGGACACGATCATCATCCGGCACTCGACCGATCAGGACGGCCCGGCAATCGCCCGGCTGGCGGCCCTGGACTCGCGCCCCGCCCCGTCCGGCCCGGCGCTGCTCGCGCTCGTCGACGGCGAGCTGCGCGCCGCCCTAGTCCTCGGGGACGGGGAGGTCGTCGCCGACCCGTTCAAGCCGACGGCGTGGCTGGCGCGGCTGCTTCGGCTGCGCGTCGCGGGCGAGCGGCCCGGGGCCGTGCAGCGGTCGCGGGGCCGGGGCGCCCGCTGGCGGCTCGGCCTGCGGACCGGGGAGGCCCGCGCATGAGCTCCCTGATCCACTGGCAGCTGGCGGCGGCCCGCGCGGAGGAGCTGCGGCAGGTCGGCATCGCCGGCGGCTCGCGCGAGCTGCGGGGCCGTTTCGCCAGGCGCCGTCCCGCCCGGCGGTGGAACGGTCGAGCGCGCGCCTAGGCGACGGGCTCGGCCGGCGGCTCTTCCGGGACGCTCTGCGCGACGCGCTCGAAGGCGTCCAGCGCCCGGTCGAGGTGCTCGCGCTCGTGGGTCGCCATCACGCTAGTGCGCAGCAGCGCGCCGCCGCGCTGGACCGCGGGATAGAGCGCCACGTTCACGTATACGCCGGCGTCGTAAAGCGCCTTCCAGAGCAGCACGGCCCGCCAGTCGTCGCCGACCAGCACCGGCACGATCGGGGTGACGAGCTCGGAGCCGTCGCGCAGCCGAGTCGGCTCCATCACCTGGTAGCCGAGCTTGGAAAGCCCACGGTGCAGGTAGCGCGCGTTGTCGAGCACTCGGGCCATCAGCTCGGGACCCTCGTCGGAGCGGATGATCCGGAGCGCCCCCAGGGTTGCCCCTACCGCGGCGGGCACGGCCGAGGCCGTGAACATGAACGCCCGCGACTGCACCCTGAGGAAGTCGATCACCTCGGCGGGCCCGCTGATGAAACCGCCGCAGGAGGCCAGCGACTTGGAGAAGGTGCCCATGCGCAGATCGACCAGGTCCTCAACCCCGTAGAGCTCGGAGGCGCCCGTGCCGCGGGGGCCCAGCACCCCGACGCCGTGGGCCTCGTCGACCATCAGCCGGGCGCCGTGCCGCCTACACAACTCGGCGATGCCCGGCACGTCCGCCAGATCGCCCTCCATCGAGAAGATGCCGTCGACGACGACCAGCACGCCGCCGCCGTCGCTCTCGGAGCGCTCGAGCATCGTCTCGAGCTTCTCGAGCCGCCCGTGCCGGAAGGGCCGGACGCGCGCGCGGGACATCGACACCGCATCGAGGATCGAGGCGTGGTCGCCCGAATCGCAGATGACCGTGTCCTCCGGGCCCAGCAAGGTCGCGATGCAGCCGACGTTGGCGAGATAGCCCGCGCTGTACACGAGCGCGTCCTCGTCGCCCGTCCAGTCGGCGAGCTCCCCTTCGAGCTCGAGATGGATGGGCAGGGTGCCGTTCATGAAGCGAGAGCCCGTCACGCCGGTTCCGTAGCGCTCGAGCGCCTCCCGGGCGGCCGCCTTCACGCGCGGGTCCCCGGTCAGGCCCAGGTAGTTGTTGCCGCCGAGCATGAGCCGCTCGCGGCCCTCCATCGCGACCACCGGGCCGGCCTGTCCCTCGAGCAGGCGGAAGTACGGCAGCAGGTCGTGCTCGCGGGCGGCCTGTAGCTGCTCCAGCCGCTCGTGCGTGCGGGCCTTCGCGAAGAGATCGATGGCAGTGGGCATATAGGGTCCCGCGCCGTGTCGGCGATCGTTAGCCCGGTCGCGTCCCGCGGCGATCTGCGGGAGTTCATCGAGCTGCCGTACCGCCTGCATGCTAACGCGGAGCAGTGGATTCCCCCGCTGCGGCTGGAGCGGCGGATGTTCCTCAGCCGGCGCTTCAACGCCTACTTCAAGCACGCCGAGGCGCAGCTCTTCCTGGCCCGCCGCGACGGCCGGGTCACGGGGAGGATCAGCGCCCAGATCGACCACGCCTTCAACGACTTCCACGACAACCGCTGGGGCATGTTCGGCTTCCTCGAGGTGGACGAGGAACCGGAGACGCTCGCCGCCCTGCTGGACGCCGCGAGCGCGTGGCTTCGCGAGCGGAGCCGCGACCGCATGGTGGGGCCGATGGACTTCTCGATGAACGACGAGGCGGGGGTGCTGATCGAGGGTTTCGAGCGGGAGCCGATGATCAAGCAGCCCTGGCATCCGCCGTACTACCAGCGCCTGCTGGAGGAGGCGGGCCTGGAGAAGGCCATTGACCTCCTGATGTGGGAGCACGTGGTCGAGAAGCGCTCCAACATCCTGCCGATCATGTTCGAGCTGGCCGAGCAGCTCGAGCCGAAGCACGGCATTCGCATCCGGCACATGAGGCGGCGGTCCCTGCGCCGCGAGCTGGAGGTCTTCCGGGAGCTCTACAACACGGCGTGGCGGCGCAACTGGGGCTTCGTCCCGTATTCCAAGGAGGACATGGACGCGTACGCCGCCGAGCTCCAGCTGGTGTTCGACCCCGACTGGTTCATGGTCGCCGAGCGCGACGACGGCCAGGTGGTCGGCGTGGCGATCACGGTTCCGGACATCAACCAGGTGCTGAAGCGGATGAAGGGCCGCATCCTGCCCGTCGGCTGGTGGCACTTCCTCCGGCGCCGGCGAATCATCGACCGCTGCCGGATCGGCTTCCTCGGCGTGAAGCCCGAGTACCAGCACGCCGGTGTGGCCGCGGGGCTATACATCGAGCACTTCAACATGGCCGCGGCCACGCGCGTGAAGTGGGGGGAGGCGGGGTGGGTGCTCGAGACGAACAAGTCGCTGAACCGGGGCATGGAGGCGCTGAACGGGCGTGTCGTGAAGCGCTACCGCCTGTACGAGCGCTCGCTCCACTGAGCGTCGCCGACCGGGGTAGACTCGGCAGTCGTGCCCGAGCCATCCGACACGCCTGCCCTGCCCGAGAGCGACCGGGAGCGGCCGCTGCCGGTCCTGGCCGAGGCACGGCCGATCGAGCGGCCGGCGCCGGTGGCGCTGCCGGTCGTGGCGGCTGTGGGCACCGTCGGCTTCCTCGCGGGGGTCATGGCCTGGACGCTCGTGCGGGTGCTCAGGCGCCCGCGTGGGTCGTCCGTCGTGCGCTCGCTGCGGCGTCGCCGGGCGCGCGGGGTGGAGGTCGCCGGGACGCGCTCCTTCCTGGTCGACGTTCACCTGCTGAAGCGCTAGTGGCGGCGGCGCCCGCCGTCGTCGAGCGCGACGTAGTGCCCGAGGGACCCTTCCGCATGCCTCCGGCGGGCCGGGACGGCGTGCTGCGCCGGCGGGGGGAGGCGCTCGTGCGCCTCCTGCACGCGGAGGGGAAGCCGGCGGTGGTGGCGGCCTGGGCCTCGCCCGGGGCGGTCCGCTTCCGGGCCGAGGCGCCGAGCCGCGGAGCGGCTCTGCTGGCGCTCGAGCGCATGCGCTTCGCGGTGGGAGTCGACCACGACCTGTCCGAGTTCCATAGGCGCTTCCGCCGCGATCCCCTGATCGGCAGGGTGGTGGCCCTACGGCCATGGCTGCGACCGGTCCGCCGCCCGGAGCCGTTCGAGGCGCTCGCGTGGGCGGTCTGCGAGCAGTTGATCGACTCCCAGCGCGCCGTGGCGATACAGCGGCAGATCGTGCGGCGCTATGGCCCGCGAAGCGCCTGCGGCACGCTCCGTGACGTGCCAACCGCAGGGAGCCTGGCCGAGCGCTCGCCCGCCGAGCTCGAGGCCTGCGGGCTCGCGGGAAAGCGGGCGATCGCAATGGTGCGCGCCGCCCGCGAGGTGGCCTCCGGCAGGGCGGATCTAGCGGTCCAGCACGAGCCGGCCTGGCAGCGGCTCCGAACGATCTCCAACATCGGCGCCTGGACACTCGAGAAGCTCGCCTTCGAGGGCCAGGGGCGCGACGATCAGCTGCCGGCCGGCGACCTCAAGTACGTGAAGCTGGTGGGCCGGCTGGCCGGCCTGGGCCGTCGAGCGGCAGAGGACGAGGTGCGCGCGTACTTCGCGCCCTACGAGCCGTTCGCGGGCCTGGCGGGCACCTACGCGCTGGGCGCCCGATACGTGTAACGCCCGGCGGCTAGGATCGACTGAAGAGCTGATGGCGGAGAAGGTTCAGAAGAGCGAGCAGGAGTGGCGCGAGGAGCTCCCGCCCGAGCGCTACCAGGTCCTACGCGAGGCGGGCACGGAGCCACCGTTCACCGGTGCCTACACCTACTCCAAGCAGGACGGCATCTACCGTTGCGGGGCCTGCGGCAACGAGCTCTTCAGCTCCGACTCCAAGTTCGACTCCGGCACGGGCTGGCCGAGCTTCACCGAGCCGGCGGTGGCCGAGGCGGTCGAGCTGAAGCAGGACCGGAGCCTCGGGATGACGCGCACGGAGGTCAACTGCGCGCGCTGCGGCTCGCATCTCGGCCACGTCTTCGACGACGGCCCCGGCCCCGACGGGCAGCGCTTCTGCATCAACTCCCTGGCGCTTGACCTGGACTCGGACGGCGACTGACAGACCGCGCCGGCGGGCGCTGCCGGATCGCCGGCGGCGCCGCTGCTCATCGCGCAAAGGGGGAGTCTGCCGTTCCGGAAGCCCGGCAGCTTCGAATGTTGGGAGAATCGCGCTCGCCAACCAACGCGGAAGGAGACAGATGTGTCCTGGAGCCTGAAGGGGAGTTACTTCGAGACGTGCTCGTGCGACCTCATGTGCCCGTGCAACATGTCGATGGATCACGGCGCGACCAACGACTTTTGCCGGGTCACCCTTGTCTTCAACATCAAGGAAGGCGAGATCGAGGGCACCGACGTCAGCGGCCTCAAGGTCGCCGCGATCGCGGACACCCCCAAGGTCATGACCGAGGGCAACTGGCGCCTCGGCCTCTTCGTCGACGAGGACGCCACCGACGAGCAACTGGACAAGCTCGCAGCCGTCTTCGGCGGACAGAAGGGCGGCCCGATGGAGGCCGCGGCGCCCTTGATCGGCGAGATGCTCGGCGTCGAGCGGGCGCCGTTCGAGGTCGAGGAGGACGGGCTGAGCCACAGCGTCAAGATCGGGGACGCGATCGACTTCGAGATCGAGGACATCGTTCCCTTCGGCGTGGAGACGGGCGAGCCGGTGCGACTCGTCGGCGTTTTCCATCCGGCCTCGTCGGAGTTCAACGCCGCCGAGGCCAAGCGCTCGAAGATCAGCGCCTTCGGCATCGAGTACGAGGGGAAGACGGGGATCTCGGCGTCTGAGTTCGCCTGGGCCGCCTGAGCGCTAGCTGGCGGTTTAGCGCAACAAACGACGCTCGCTAATCGCGCGAAGGAGAAGCTCGGCTCGATGACGACGGCTCCTCCGCGCCTGGGGTGAGATAGTCAGCCCGTGTCCGAGCCCGTTTCCATACCAAGACGTTTCAACGGGCCTCTCGACAGCGGTAACGGCGGGTATTGCTCGGGCGTCTTTGCCGGCTTCCTCGACGGACCAGCGGAGGTCAGCCTGAGGCGTCCGATACCCCTCGACACGAGGCTCGATGTGGTGCGCCAGAGCGACGGTTCCGTTCGTGTGCTCGACGGCGAGGCGCTTGTCGCAGAGGCTCGATTGGCATCTGAGCTCAAGGTCGACGTGCCGGCACCTGTGAGCCCGCAGGAAGCACGCCTGGCGACGGCGCGCTACAGGGGCGTATTGGAGGGCCCCTTCTGTCGCTGCTTCGTCTGCGGACGAACGCGCGAGGACGCGTTGGAGGTGTTCGCGGGCGCGGTCGCGGGGCGCCAGCTCGTCGCCTCGCCGTGGACTCCGCCTGCGTGGACGGCCAACGCGGCCGGAGGTGTGCTGCCGGAGTTCGTATGGGCCGTGCTCGATTGCCCGGCCTCCTGGGCAGCGTATATCGACGCGGACGCGCCAGCCGGCGTGCTCGCGCGGCTTACCGCTCGGATCGACGCGCCCGTGGTCGCCGGCGAGGAGCACGTCGTAATCGGCTGGCCGATGGAAACCGTCGATCGGAAACGCCACGCCGGGTCGGCTGTGCTATCGCGCGATGGCGAGCCGCTCGCCGTCGCGCGTGCACTCCTGATCGAGCCGCGAGAGGGATAGCGGCGGCGGAAAGCCTGCGCGCCCGCGGCCCGCAAGAGCACCTCAACCTTCTTTCCGGCGTGTGCGCCCGGGAGTTCCGCTTCCGCGTGAAAGCAATAGCGCGGACGCTGAGGCGCGGCCCATCGCTTATGGCGCAAAGCGAGACGGCCGGCTCACGCCGCGCCAAGGGCTTGCCTTCACGATTCGGGCCTGACTCGAGTGTTGCTCTCGGACCAGGCGGCCGGGGCTCCGCTCAGAGGCCCGCTCCCGGCAGGAACTCGTTCGTGAACGCGCCCTTCGAGTCGGGCGTCCGGTTCAGCAGGTGGTTGTCGTTCATCCAGGCGGTGAACCTGTTCCACTGGCCCGGGTCCTGCCAGCCGAACGGCTTCCCAGCCGCCGGCTGAAAGACCGGCAGGGTGACCTTGACCGACGCTCGCTGGAGCCGGGGGTCCAGGTCCGGGTTGGCCTTCAGGAGCCCCTGGATCGCCCGCTTGGGGTCCCTTCGCAGCGCCCGCGCCCCGCGAGACAGGGCGGCGACGAAGGCCCGGATACGGCCGCCGTCACGCTCCAGCGCGTCCTCGTTCGCGACCAGCACGAGCTCGTTGTAGGTCGGGACTCCCGCCCTCTCGATCCGGATGATCCGTGGCCGGCGCCGCCTCAACTGCAGGTCCACGCCCTCGTAGTTCCAGTAGCCGCCGAGAATCGCGTCCACCCTCTTCGCGATCAGCGCCGGCACCAGGTTGAAGCCCACGTTGCGCACCCTGGTGCGCTTCGGCCGGAGCCCGGCGTCCAGCAGGATCGACTGCAGGTAGGCCGTCTGGTAGTCGATTCCCGCGGTGCCCACGGTCTTGCCGCCCAGGTCCGCCGGCCGGCGGATCCTCGCCCGCGGCAGCGAGATGATCGAGGTCAGCGGCCTCTGCACGAGCGCACCGACCGAGACGACGCGAAGGCCCCTGTCGCGGGCGCGCAGCACCTCCGGCTCGTAGGAGATCGCCAGGTCGACCCGGCCGGCCGCCACCTGCTTGATCGGCGCCGCGGGGTCGGAGGGCTTGCGGATCTTCAGGTCGAGCCCCGCCTGGCGGAAGTCGCCCGCTGCCTGAGCCGCGTAGATCCCTGCATGGTCCGCGTTCGGGAAGTAGTCGAGCAGCAGCTCGAACGGCTTGGATCCCTTCGGGCCGAGGCTCTCCTTCTTCTCGCCGCAACCAGACAGGACCAGGGCCAGGGCGCAGACGACGAGGGCGAGGGGTCGGATCACGGGGTGGGCTCCTTCCGGTTCCAGGGGCAGGCGAGGCGCTCCGCAAGCGTTGCCAGCGCGAACAGCGCCACGGCCATCAGGGTCAGGATCACGATTCCCGCGTAGACGCGCGGGGTCTGGAGCTGGTTGTTTCCTAGCAGGACGAGCCGGCCGAGCCCTTCGTCGGCGCCCGCCCACTCGCCGAAGACGGCCCCGATCACCGAGACGGTCGACGCGACTCGCAGCCCGCTGAAGAAGTAGGGCAGGGCCGCGGGCAGCTCGACCTTGCGCAGGGACTGGAGCCGCGAGGCGCCCAGGCTCCGCATCAGCTTGAGCAGGTCGGGCTCGACCGCCCGCAGGCCGTCGAGCACGTTGACGGTGAGCGGGAAGAAGCAGATCAAGGCGACGATCGCGAGCTTGGGCCCGATCCCGTAGTCGAAGG
>JBHELQ010000017.1:0-5341 GCA_046262995.1 Thermoleophilaceae bacterium | reverse complement strand
TTCGCGACGCAGGCCAGGGCGCAGCGCTACTTCCGGTCGAAAGGCGGCCCTGGGCGCGATCCGGACCGGCTGGACGCCGACCACGATGGCGAGGCCTGCGACTCCCTGCCCTGACCCCGGCGGGTACCAGCGTAGATCCAGACGCAAGTGGGTACATGCCCGGTCGGCAGAGGGATGTTGACGGCGAGGTCTCGAATTCGTGCAGGGAGGCCGGGCTCGCGGCGCTTGGTGCTGTTCGCGCTGCTCGTGACGCTCGGCGGGCTGGGCACCGTGGCGAGCGCCGGCGCGGCCCTGCCCACGCCCACCGTCGACCCGACGACGCCCGCGGCCCGCGACACCGAGCCGGTAGTGCTCACCGGTCGGGACTTCGGCAGCTGGTCGGCGCGCTCCAACTTCACGGCGCGGCTGCCGCTGCTCGACCTGACGGAATGCCAGACCTTCGACGAGAAGTGCCAGCACAACCACTACGCGGAGCCGACCGTCGACAGCCAGGACGTGGCGCCGCAGGAGGGCACCCCGGTCGACCGCCTGCTCGGGTACCGCTGGGACGCGCGCACGCGGCACTTCAGGCAAATTCCCTTCCAGGTGGACGAGCAGTTCACCCGCTACCTGTCGAACCCCGCCTCCGGCTTCTCCCATTACTCCGGCGAGGACCAGCACACGACCTACGCCTACGACCGCGAGGGCTTCCGCTACACGCGCAACAGCCCGGACAACCCCTGCCTGGCGCAGCCCGACTCCCAGGCGGCCACGGACCCGGTCCGGGGCCTGGACGACAACGACGAGCTGGCTTTCATGGCCGGCGACGCCGGCCCGGCCGCGCCGAGCGACGAGAAGCTCCCGCACGGGATCGAGGAGGCGCGCCGCGTAACGCTGCTCGACCCCTCGAATCCGCAGGGCGAGCCGAGCTACGTGTACGTGATGAAGCGCTCCGCCGACGGACCCAAGGCCGACTTCACCGCGCGCAACGGTTACGTGCAGTACCAGCGCGACGCGAACGCCGATCTCTTCGAGAAGTCCGAGTCGAGCTACGCGGGCTACGGCAACGCCGCGCGCGGACCCGTCTGCGACGCCGACGGCAACGTGATCCGCAACCCAGACGGCTCGCCAAAGATCGAGCGACGGCGCCCGCGGGACTACGCCTGGATCACCACCGACCGCTACCGCTTCCGCTACGACGGCCGCTGGCTGATGACCCAGCTCCAGATCTCACCGAACGGCGGCAAGAGCTACGGCCCCGACCTGATCGACCGCTGGAAGGCCCGGGCCTTCCAGCAGGACCCGAGCTCGAAGACACCCTGCTGCGGCTACGAGGAGGAGGACACGAACTGGGGCGGCTCGAGCACGCTGCTGGGCGAGAAGGTCGGCCCGGTGCGAGCGATCCGCGAGACCTGGGGCGCCGACTCGGGGACCAACGTCATTCGCCGCGAGACCTTCTACCGCGGCGAGATGCGCCAGAACTCCTGGCTGCGGGTGCACGTGATCCCGCCGCTCGATGGCATCTACGCGCAATGGGACTTCAACGCCGGCCGCATGACGCGCTTCTACAACGCGAAGAAGCCCGGCGGCGTGCCGGTGGACGGCAGCAACGACGAGGTCTACGGCAACCTCGACGACCCATGCAACCCCCGGTACGACGGCAACGACACGGGCCAGGTCGACCAGGGCTATCGCTCCGCCTACCGCGCCTTCCAGCTCTGCAACCTGCCCTACCACCAGAGCGTGGACGTAAGCGACGAGAGCTTCTCCGATGCGAACTCCGCGCTGGGCTGGAGTGAGACGGCTGGTCCCTACGGCACGATCGTGGACCGCTACAGCTCACAGGTGAAGGACCTGACGCCAGGCGGCGCGGCGCAGTCGATGATGGCCGTGCCCTACTACCGCGACGACTCCTGCTTCGACGACGGCACCGGGACCGACCCCGGCCCGAAGCTCCATCTGCGCTCGGGCGACGAACCCGGGACGGCCTCCGACGGCACCCAGCGGCGGTGCTGGAAGCCCGAGGACGGGCTACCCCAGGGCAGCGACCACTTCTACCAGGGCTCGATCGCCACGCACGGCCTGCACATCCTGTTCCTCGTCGACTCGGACAACGCGCGGCAGACGGTGCCGCTCGACGAGATCACCGGCGAGCAGCGCCTGGTGATGCTGCCGGGCGATCCCGGCAACGTCGGCGAGCGCTACGGCCGCGGCTTCGAGAAGCCGCTCGTCGCCGTGGTCGATCCGGGCTGAGCGGCCCGGCCCGCCCGACGCGCGCATAGCTCCCGTCCCGGCCGGGCATGCGCCCGTCTTCGAGTGAGTGGCGCTCTTGGTCGAGCAGCTGGGCGCCGACTGCTCTCCGTGTGGGCATCCTCACACCCCCGGCCAGCTCAGCGCGAGATGTTGCCGCGGTGACCGCTCGGAGGCCCTACTGGGTTGACAGGTGGCGTTACGATCGGAATGGCCCTGCTTTGGACGACGGGTCGACCGCAGCCCGACATGTACAGGAGGCAGCATGAGCAACCTGGCCCTGCTCGACTCGACGTTCACCGGCGAGCTGATCCGTCCCGAGGACCCCGGCTATGACGGGGCGCGCGCGCTCTTCAACGGGAGGATCGACAAGCGCCCCGCGCTGATCGCACGCTGCACGGGACCTGCCGACGTTCAGTCCGCGCTCGCATACGCGCGCGAGAACGACCTGGAGGTGGCGGTGCGCGGCGGCGGGCACTCGGCCGCCGGCCATTCGTGCTGTGACGACGGCATCGTGATCGACACCGGCCCGATGAAGAGCGTCGACATCGACGTGGAGGGACGGACGGGGCGCTTCGGCGCGGGGCTCAACTGGGGCGAGTTCGACGCCGCCACACAGGAGCATGGACTGGGACTCGCAGGGGGTCGCGTGACCCACACCGGGATCGCCGGGCTCACGCTCGGGAGCGGCTCCGGGTGGATCGACCGCAAGTGCGGCCCCACCTGCGACAACCTCATCTCCGCCGAGGTGGTAACCGCGGACGGGCGTGTGCTGCGTGCCAGCGCGGACGAGAACGACGACCTGTTCTGGGGCCTCAGGGGCGGTGGCGGCAACTTCGGCGTCGTGACCGAGTTCGAGTTCCGCCTCCATGAGGTCGGGCCGATCGTCTACGCGGGCATGATCCTGCACCCCCGCTCGGAGGCCAGGGAGCTCGCGCGCTTCTATCGCGACTTCATGGAGGAGGCGCCCGAGGAGATCGGTGGCGGCTTGGCGCTCGTTACCGCGCCGCCTGAGGAGTTCGTTCCCGAGGAGGCGCGGGGGAAGCCCGCGGTGGCGCTGATACTGGTCTATGTCGGCGACGTTGAAGCCGGCGAGGAGGCCCTGCGACCGCTGACCGAGTGGGGCGATCCCTGGGTGAAGATGGTCCAGCCGATGCCCTACGTGGCCGTCCAGCAGTTGATCGACGCGGGGAACCCGTGGGGGATCAACGAGTACTTCAAGGCCGACTACCTGGCCGAGCTGCCCGACGAGGCGATCGACGTGGCCGTGGACAAGGCCGAGGAGATGCGCTCGCCGTTCACGGCGCTGATCTTCGCCCCGCTGGGCGGTGCGGTCGGTCGCGTTGATCGCAGCTCGATGGCGCTGGAGCTTCCGGACGCAAAGTGGCTCTACTTCTGCCTGCCGCTGTGGATGGACCCATCGTTCGAGGAGCAGGAAATCGCCTGGGGGCGGTCCTTCATGGAGACGATGCGGCCGTGGGCGGCCGGCAAGGCCCCGCCCAACTTCATCAACGTCGACGATCGCGCCGACCGGCTGCGCGCCTCCTACGGGGAGGAGAAGTACGAGCGCCTCGTGGCGCTGAAGGACAAGTACGACCCGGAGAACGTGTTCGCGCTGAACCAGAACATCCCGCCGAGCGGGTCGCCCGCGTAGGGCGGCGAGCCGGGCGCTAGCCGGCCAGCTCCGGCTGGTGCTCGCGCAGGTGCTGGTCGATCGTCTTGCGGACCCAGCGCTGGGTCTCCTGGTCCGCCATGCGCCAGCGGCCGAGCAGCTCCTTCTGCCCGGTCAGCGGCAGGCCGGCGATCGTCCAGCTGACCGCGAAGCGCTCGAACAGCATCTCCGTGTGGCGGCGCCAGAGGTCGTCCCCCGACGCGGCCGCGCCGCCGGTGGGCTCGCGCAGCTTCTTCGCGGTGCCGGCCGACACGGAGTCGCGCAGCGTCAGGACGTTGCCTTCAGCGTCCCGGTAGTCGCTGGTGGCCGGCGTCTCGCCGCGACTGCGCTTGCGCTGGCGCTTGCCCATCAGCCGCGGCGGCGGCTGCCTCGTCCGCGCTCGGGGCGCGGGCGGGGCGGATGCGCGGCGCGCTCCTTCGCCGTCATCTTCCTGACGGTCAGCGAGCCTTCGGCTATCTGCTCCTGCACGTGGTCCAGCTTCTCCTGGCGGCGCTCGTCGGCGCGTTCTCTTGTGCTCTTCATGCGATCACCACCTCTCAGCGATCCCGCCGGCGGCGGGGTCCTCGGCCGTTCCCGCGGCGGCGGCCGGAACGCGGGCGCGTCCCGTTCCCTCCGCTCGGCGACAGGCCCGTCTTTGCGAACTCGCCCTGCAGCGACAGGCCGCGGGCGATCTTATGGACGTCGTCGGCCTGCTCGGGCCCGACGAAGGTCACGCCCACGCCGGCGCGGCCCGCCCGGCCGGTGCGGCCGACTCGGTGAACGTAGCCGTCGCGGTCGGCTGGGGCGTCGAAGTTGATCACGTGGGTGATGTCGTCCACGTCCAGGCCGCGCGCGGCCACGTCGGTGGCCACGAGCGTGTCCACGTGGCCGTGGCCGAAGCGCGCCAGCGCCTTCTCCCGCTGCGACTGGCTCTTGTTGCCGTGCATCGCCAGCGCCTGGATGTCGCGCGCGCGCAGGCGCTTCACCAGCCGGTCCGCGCCGTGCTTGGTGCGGACGAAGACGAGCGTCAGGCCGCGTTCGGAATCGCGCAGCTCGCGTACCAGGGCGTCGAGCTTGCCGGCCGCGGTGACCGAGACGAAGCGGTGGTGGACCTCGCCGCGGCGCTCCTCGGAGTGGGCGTGCTCGTGGCGGCGGGCGTCGACGGTGTAGGCGCGGGCGATCTGGTCGACCTCGCCGTGCAGCGTGGCCGAGAAGAAGAGGGTCTGGCGCTTGCGCGGCATCAGGCTGACGATGCGGTCGACCGGCGGGCGGAAGCCCATGTCGAGCATGCGGTCGGCCTCGTCCAGCACGAGGATGCGCGCGCGGTCGAGCTTGACCGCCCCGCGCTCGATCAGATCCTCGAGGCGGCCGGGGGTGGCGACCAGGATGTGGGCGCGCCGGGCCTGCTTCGACTGGCGGTCGATGCCGGCGCCGCCGTAGACGGCCGCGACGGACAGGGCG
>JBHELQ010000016.1:0-1266 GCA_046262995.1 Thermoleophilaceae bacterium | reverse complement strand
GCCGCCGCGTGCAGGAGCAAGCGAAACTGGTTGGCCCAGAAGCGCATGCAGCTGAGGCGGTCGGCAAAGCAGGCGTTCTTCAGGTCTTTAACCCAGCCCTCCGCCTCGCCGCGATCGACGTACCAGTCGTAGAGTGCCAGCGGCGCATCTGCGGTGCGGCTGGTGACGACAAAGCGCACGTTCGGCCCCTTGGCCATGACCTCCGTTTTGAACACCACGCGCCGCTCGCGCTCCCAGCTGTCGGCCCGGTAGCGCCCCTCGCCCACCAGCCGCACCTTTTGGGCACCGTCTCCTTCCCCCTTCTCCCGCTGGGCGGCGGCGTGTTGACTTTGCGCTTCGGCCAGCTGCGGGGCGGCGAGATCCTGCAGGCGCGCGTTAGTCGGTAAGCCGATGGTGTACTCGATGCCCTCGGCCTCGCAGTAGTCGTAGAGCTTAGGCGAGGCGAAGCCGCTATCGGCCCGCAGATCTATCTTCACCCCAGGCCAGCGCCCCCGCACCTTGGGCACCAGCCGCTTGAGGAAGGTGAGCACCCCACGGCTGTCGTGGGCGGTGCCGGGGCGCAGGATCGCGGCGATGAGCTGCCCGGTGCTCCCATCGAAGACGAGGAGCGGATGGTACATGTGCTGGCGATAGTAGCCGTGGTAAGCCGTCCCTTCCTGCTCACCGTGCGTCGGATCGTCGGTGCCGTCGAGGTCAAGCACCAACCGAGCGGGAGCGCCGTCCCGCTCGCGCTCGCGCAGATAGACCTCCACGAGGGCTTCGGCAAGCCGATAGCAGGCGTGCCGGTCGGGTGCGTTCTCCAGACGCGAGAAGGTCGGTTGGCTGGCGAGGTCGTCGGCCTCGGCTTCCGGCAGTCGCCCGCAAAGCAGCTTGAGCAGAGGGTCGCGGCGCAGCGTGTCGGCGTCGCGTCTTGGTCTTCGTAACCGCAGGCGATCTGGAAGACCCTTTGACGCACCAGCGTCGAGAGCGAGTGGCGCACCGGCCCCCGTCGCCACTCGGGGATGCGGGCCGCCAGCGCCTCGCACAGACCTCCGAGCGCCGCGTCGGCCTCGCCCAGCCAGGGCAGACCACCGTCGGAGGTCAAGCGGCCGCCATCGAAGGTGGCGCTCAAGGGTAGGGGAGAGGTGGCGAATGCGACGGGTGATGTGGCAGAATCGGCGGGGGACATGGGAGCCTCCTTGGTGGTCGTCGTGGTCGGTATTCGAGCAACCGGACCATACCCCACAAGCGGCTCCCGTGCCGCTACCCGTGAATAATCCAGGCTAG
>JBHELQ010000015.1:0-10304 GCA_046262995.1 Thermoleophilaceae bacterium | reverse complement strand
GATGGACGCCGTCGCCCCGGTCCTGGGCGTGAACGCTCTCACGCAGGCGGCCATCGACCAGGCGCTGAAGATCGGCCGCCCGGAGGTCGAGCGGCGCAAGCAGGCCGTGATGAGGGAGCGCCGACGAATTCTCCATTCCCTTAAACGACTGCCGGTGGACGCCACAGACAGCCAGGCGAACTTCGTCTGGCTGCGAGCGCACGAGCTGAGCGGGCTGCAGCTGGCGAACCGCCTGGGCGAGCAGGGCGTGATCGTCGCCCCCGGCGGTCCGCTGGGGGCCGACGACCACATCCGTGCCCAGCTGCTCAACGAGGCGACTACGGACCGGCTGCTGCAGGCGCTGGAGCGGTCTCTCGAGCAGCCAGACTCGTAGCCTGCCGGCCGCGGGTCCGCGGCCAGGCGGCTAGAGGCTCAGGCCTCTTCGGACTGCCGCAGCAGAGCGCCCGTCGTCTGCTCGAGGATCCGCCGCCAGCCGGCCGTCTTCTCGCGCTCCTCGGCGAACTTCTTCACGACCCTGCGGACGCGGGTGGCCGAGATGTCGATGCCGTGCTTGGCGCAGACGGACTTCAGCTCGTCGTAGTCCTCTGCGAGCTTCAGGGTGACCGACTCGAATCCGTGGCGGGCGATCTCGACGCGGCGGGTGAAGTTGAGCGCGTTGGTCTCGAACATCAGCTCGTCGTTCGGGTCGGGCTCGATCAGGATGATGTCGACGCCCGGGTACTTCTCCTGCCAACGGCCCACCGCCTCGTGCAGGCGCTGATGGGCCAGCAGCTTGAAGGTCTGGTAGCCGATCTGTGGGAAGCCCATGTCGCGCACCCGCCGGACGCGGCTCCCCAGCATCGTCGGGATCACCTTCTGGAAGTCGTTCACGTAGGGGACGAGCGGGTTCACGACGATCACGAACTTCGCGCCCCGCTCGACGGCGAGGTCCACGTTGGTCGTGGAGCGGATGCCGCCGTCGACGAGGTGGCGCCCCTTGACCTCCTGGGGCTTGTAGACCATCGGCAGGGCCGTCGACGCCGCGACCGCGCGTGAGATCGGCACGTCATCCCAGTCGGGGCCGCCGAGCACTATCCGCTCGCAGGTGTCGAGGTCCGTGGCGGTCAGGAACAGCTCGTTCTCGAGCAGGCGGAAGTCGTTGGTGCGGTCGGGGTCGCCGAGCACGTTCTGGAGGTACTCCTCGACGGCACGCCCGTCGTATGCGCCCGACGGAAGCGCCTCCGCAACGCCCACGCCGATGTCGATGATCGACGCGCTGCCGAGCTGCCCGATCACGCTGCGGGCCAGGCCGAGCATGCGCAGCGGGAACAGCGCCGCCGACTGCAGGAACTCCGTGTAGTTCGGGCGCATCAGCGTGCCGCGGTCGATGTCCCGGAAGGGCGTCGGCACCTGCTGGTTGACCACGCGCATCATCTCCTCGGGGGTCACCCCGTTGGAGACCAGGGAGGCGACGAAGGAGCCGGCGCTCGTGCCGACGTAGACGTCGAACTCGTTGACCGTGCGGTTCACCGCCAGCAGGTCGAGCGCCCTCAGCGCTCCGATCTCGTAGACCCCGCCCGTGAACCCGCCCCCGCCGAGGACCAGCGCGGTGCGGGACCGCCGCCGGCGCCGACGCGGCGGCTTGCCGACCGTCTTGCGGTCCTTCTTGGAAGGCTTCTCGAGCCGGACTACGTCGCCCATGAAGCTCGATTATCGAGCATCAGCGCCTGGAACGCCCGCGGCGGCCCCACCGCTCCACGTGGAGCTCTACCGTGTTGCAGTCTCGATGCCTCGCCCCGGGACGATCCTTCCGGCGCTCGCCGTGCTGGCCTGCGCACTGCTGCTGCCCGCCCAGGCCTCCGGAGCGACCCAGGAGCACGCGCTGGCGTCCAAGCTCGCTCGCGCCATGCGCGGCGCCGGCTTCTACTCGGGGGCCTTCGTCTACAACGCCACCGACCGGCATCCGGTCTTCGCGCTGCGATCGCGCCGGACCCGGATCCTGGCCTCGAACACCAAGCTCTTCACCACCACGTCCGCGCTGCTGCGGTTCGGGCCGCTGGCTCGACTGCACACGCGGGTCCTGGGCCGTGGCGTGCTCGACCCGGAAGGGACCTTCCACGGGGACCTGTATCTGCGCGGCGGCGGTGACCCGACCTTCGGCAGCCGCCGGTTCGTGGGCCGAAACTACCGCCGGGGCGCCACGATCCAGACGCTGGCCGGCCGGGTCCAGGCTGCCGGCATCAACGCCGTGGACGGTCACGTGTACGGAGACGAGTCGCTCTTCGACAGGCGACGCGGCGGTCCGGCGTCGCGCTTTCGAACCTCAGTCTGGATCGGCCCGCTGAGCGCCCTGGACTACAACCGGGGACTCGCCGACGAGCGGGGCACCGCCTTCCAGCGCAGGCCGGCGAAGTTCGCCGCGCTGCGCTTGAGGGCCGTGCTCGCACGCAGGGGCATCCATACGGGCACGGCCGGCGTCGCGCGGACCCCCAGCAGCGCGCAACCGCTGGCCACGGTCGACTCGCCGTCCATGGCCCGCCTGATCCAGCTCACGAACAAGCCCTCCGACAACTTCTTCGCGGAGATGCTGCTGAAGGACGTCGCGGCGTTCGCGACGGGCAAGGGCACGACCGCACGCGGGGCACGGCTCGCCCGGCGCTCGGCGCGGCAGTTCGGGTCCTTCGCGCGCCTGGCCGACGGCGCCGGGCTCTCGCGCCGCGACCGCGCCTCGCCTTACCGGATCGCCCGGCTGCTGCTGGGCATGCGCGCGCGGCCTGAGTTCCCCGCCTTCTACGGCTCGCTCTCGATCGCGGGGCGAGACGGGACCCTCGCGCCCCGCATGCGACGCGGACCCGCCCACCGTCACTGCCGCGGCAAGACCGGCACCCTCTCAAACGTCAGCGCCCTGTCCGGTTACTGCAAGGCGCGCTCGGGGGACGTCTACGTCTTCTCGATCCTGATGAACAACGTCACCGTCGACTCCGCCCGCCGCCTTCAGGACCGCATGGCGCAGGCGATTGCGGCCGTGCGGGCGCCGGCGGGAGTCAGCTCGAACCGGTGAGCTCGCGAAGCCCCGGCTCGTCGATGATCTCGACGCCCAACTCCTGCGCCTTCGTGTACTTGGTGCCCGGGTCCTCGCCCGCCACGACGTAGTCGGTCTTGCGCGAGACGGATCCGGTGACCTTCCCGCCGGCCGCCTCGATCTTCGCCGTCGCCTCCTCGCGCGTCAGGTCCGGGAGCGCTCCGGTCAGCACCAGCGTCTTGCCCGAGAGAGGCCCCTCCTGCCGCTCCGGCGCGCCTTCCTCCTCCATTTTCAGCCCCTGCGAGCGCAGGCGCTCGATCAGGTCCCGGGTGCGCTCCTCCGCCAGCGTCTGGGCGATCGTGCGGGCCAGGATCGGCCCGATCCCCGGCGCCTGCTCGATCTCCTCCGGCGACGCGGCCATGAGGGCGTCGATCGTGCGGAACTCGCCCGTCAGCGCCCTGGCGTTCACGTAGCCGATCCCTGGAATTCCGAGCGCGTACAGGACGCGGTGGAACGGACGCCCCCTGGAGGCGTCGACCGAGGCGATCAGGTTCCCGGCGGAGATCTCCCCGAAGCCCTCGAGCGGAGCGACGCGCTGCTCGTCGAGCTCATAGATGTCCGCCACGTTGCGGATCAGGTCCTCCTGGAGGAAGCGGCGCGCGTTCTCCTCGCCCAGGCCCTCGATGTCCATCGCTCCCTTGCTGACGAAGTGCTTGACGGCCTGGAACAGCTGGCCCGGACAGGAGGCGCGGTTCGGGCAGATCGTCCAGACGCCGTCCTCCGGCTTGACCGTCTTCGTGCCGCAGGAGGGACAGGAGTCGGGCGGCTCGGGCGCCGGGCCTCGCTTGCGCGCCCGCTGGGCCTTGGCGCTCGGTGAGACCACCTGCGGGATCACGTCGCCGGCCCGCATCACGATCACCTCGTCCCCCTCGCGCACGTCCTTGCGGCGCAGGTCCTCCTCGTTGTGGAGCGTCGCGAGCTTCACCGTCACCCCCGAGACCTGAACGGGCTCGAGCTGGGCGAAGGGCACCAGATGGCCGGTCCGTCCCACGTTCCAGGCGACCTTTCGCAGCGTCGTCGTGGCCGTGGAGGGCGCGAACTTCCACGCGATCGCGCCGCGCGGCTCGCGGCCGACGACGCCGAGCCGGCGCTGCAGCTCCAGGTCGTCCACCTTCACCACCACGCCGTCGATCTCGAAGTCCAGCCGGTCGCGCCGTTCCTCCCAGGCGTGGCAGGCCTCCGCCACCTCGTCGACCGTGTCGTGCACGGCCACGTCCGGGTTGACCCTGAAGCCGTGCTCCCGCAGCCATTCGAGCGACTCGAAGTGGGAGTCGAACTCGATGCCCTCCGCGGCGCCGACGCTGTAGCACCAGATCGACAGCGGGCGCGACGCAGTCACGTCCGGGTCGAGCTGCCGGATCGAGCCGGCGGCGGAGTTGCGCGGGTTCGCGAAGGTGGGTTCTCCCGCCTCCGCCCGCTCCTCGTTCAGGCGCCGGAAGGCGCTCAGCGGCAGGTAGACCTCCCCCCGCACCTCGAGCAGCCGCGGCGCGTCCTCGATGCGCAGCGGGATGGCGCCCACCGTGCGCAGGTTCTGGGTCACGTCCTCACCGATCTCCCCATCGCCGCGAGTGGCGCCCCGGGCAAGCTGGCCCTCCTCGTAGACCAGCGAGATCGCCAGGCCGTCGATCTTCGGCTCGCTGACAAATCGCACGGCGGCGTCCTCGATCCCCTGCTTCGCGAGCAGGCGCTCGCTGCGCACGACCCAGGCCCGCAGCTCCTCCTCGTTTCGGGCATTGCCGAGCGACAGCATCGGCTGCAGGTGGCGCACGTGCACGAACTTGTCCAGCGGCTTGCCGCCCACCCGCTGTGTGGGCGAGTCGGGGGTGCGCAGCTTCGGGTGCTCGGCCTCGAGTTCGCGCAGCTCGTTCAGCAGCGCGTCGTAGTCCGAGTCGGAGACCTCCGGGTCGTCGAGGACGTAGTAGCGGTGGTTGTGGTGCTCGAGCTGCCGCCTGAGCTGCGCGGCCCGCTTTGTCGCCGAGGCGGCGCTCACACCTCGCGCGCGGCCGGGCGCAGCAGGCGGCCCAGGTCGAAGCCCCCGAGCGCCTCTATGCCGGCCTGGTCGGTCAGGTCGAAGTGGAGCGGCGTCACGGCGATGCAGGAGTCGGCGATGGCCGCGAAGTCGGTGCCGTCCTCGCGCTCGTAGCCCGGCTCCTCGCCGTAGATCCGGTAGCGGCGCCGTCCGCCCGAGTCCTCCTCCGCCAGCTCCAGCTGGTCGCGGTAGATCCGCTTGCCGAGCCGGCATGCGCGGGCGCCCTCGGCTCCCCCCGCCGGGCAGTTCACGTTCAGCAGCGTCGCCTCCGGCATGGGGACCTGCTCGAGCTCCTCGACCAGGCGGGCGGTGAAGGCGGCGGCCTGCTCGAAGTCCTCCGGCTGCCAGTGGCGGCCGGAACGGAAGTCGACCTTGCCGCGATCGGCCTGCTGGGACACGGCGATCGCCGGGATGCCGAGCACCACGCCCTCGAGGGCGGCAGCGACGGTCCCGGAGTAGGTGATGTCGTCGCCCAGGTTCGCTCCCTGGTTGATCCCGGACAGGATCAGCTCCGGCTCGAACTCCACCAGCCCGAGCGCGGCGAAGCGCACGCAGTCGACCGGCGTGCCGTCGGTGGCGAAGCCGCTCGTGCCGTCGCCGAACTCGACCTCCTCGACCGACAGCGGCTGACGCGTCGTGATGCTGCGCGCGGTGGCGCTCCGGTTGGAGTCGGGGGCGATCACGGCGAGCTCCAAGCCGGGCAGCTCGAGCAGCGCTCGGCGCATGGCGTGGAGGCCGATCGCCTGGATGCCGTCGTCGTTTGTGAGCAGGACCTTCACGAGCCGGATACGAGGATAGTCAGGCCCTCAGTAGCGGACGGACTCCAGATAGAGCCCGTGAGCGGGCGCCGTGTCGCCCGCATCCGCACGTGGGCGCCCCTCGAGGAGCTCGCCGAAGGCATCCGGCGCGAGTCGCCCCCTGGCAGCTGCGAGCATCGTGCCGACGAGCGTCCTGACCATGTGCCGCATGAAGCTGTCCGCCTCGATCCAATAGCCGAGGACGCCACCGTCCTCGGCCAGCCATTCCGAGCGCAGGACCTGGCGCTCGAAGCGCACGTGGCCGGTCTGGGTAGGGGTGAAGGCCGTGAAGTCGTGCTTGCCGATCACCGAGCGCGCGCAGGCATCGAGCGCCTGCCGGTCGAGTCCGTACGGCCAGTGGAGCGCCCGTCCTCGCTCAAAGGGACTGGCGGCCGAACGCGCGAGCACGCGGTAGCGGTAGGTGCGGCTGACCGCGTCCAGGCGGGCATCGAAACCCTCCGGCGCCCGCTCGCTCGCAAGGACGCGAACGTCGTCCGGCAGCAGCGAGTTGAGCATCTCCACCGGGACGGGATCTCCGGCGTGGCTCACCACCTGACCCCGGGCGTGCACCCCGGCGTCGGTGCGGCCCGCGACCGTGAGGGTCACCGGCCCCGGAAGAGCGCTGCCGAGCGCCTCCTCAAGAACCCCTTGGACCGTCCGCCGGCCCGGCTGCACCGCCCAGCCCGCGAACCCCTCCCCGTCGTACTCGAGCAGCAGCCTGGCGGTCACCCGCTCTTGCGAGCGACGGTCAGCAGATACTCGCCGGGAATCCGCGCCCCGCCTTCGCCGCCCTCGTCGAACCGCGCGGCCAGCTCGATCAGGTCTCGCCGCAGGGCGTCGAAGTGCTCGGCCGGCAGCAGCTGCCGGGCCGCCACCATCGGCGGGACGGTCGACAGGAGCGACTCGACCAGGGCCTGCGGAGACTCACCCTCGTGCACCAGCCGGCTGCGCTCACAGCGGATCGAGCCGGCGAGCCCCTCGAAGCGCTCGCGAACGGTCTCCTCGACGCCCCACTCCTCGGACAGATGCTCCCCCGGCGGCGCGGGGTCGTACTTGCGGCCGATCCCGATCATCTCGGCGGTGAAGCTGCCGGGAACCCAGGCCGTCATCCCGACCGTCCCACCAGGGCGCACCACGCGGAAGAGCTCCCGCGCGACCACTTCCGGCCGCGGCGCGATCATCGCGCCGAAGACCGACCCCACGCAGTCGAAGCGGCCGTCGTCGAACGACAGCTCCTCGGCGTCTGCCCGAAGCCACTCGATCTCGAAGCCCTCCCGCTCGGAGCGAGCGCGCCCGCGCTCCACCATCCCCGGCGAGAGGTCCGACGCCACGACCTTCGCCCCCTCACGAGCACACGCCAACGCGAAGTTGCCGTCCCCGGCCGCCACGTCGAGCACCTCCTGTCCCGCAGATACGGCGCAGGCATCGGCCAGGGCGACCGCGGCCGGCTGAAGCATCCCGGACAGCACCGAGTAGTCCCCAAGGCCCCAACTCTCAGCCGTGCGCTGCTTCACGACATCCATGGAGCGAGGCTATCCGTTCGCCGGTGGCGCCCCGCCCGCGGGTGGCGACAGGACCCGCGGCCAGGCGGCCACGGGCAAGACTCGGCCCTAGACCAGCTCCAAGAAGACCATCTCGGTCGAGTCCGACTTGCGCGGCCCCAGCTTCAGGATCCGCGTATAGCCACCCTCCCGATCGGCATATCGCGGCCCGATCTCCTCGAACAGCTTGTAGACCACGAACTTGTCCTGCCCGAGCCGAGCCATGGCCTGCCGCCGCGAGTGGTGGTCGCCGCGCTTGGCGAGCGTGATCAGCCGCTCGAGCTCGGGCTTGACCGCCTTGGCCTTCGCCTCGGTGGTCTGGATCCGCTCGTGGTCCAGCACCTCACGGCAGAGGTTGGCGAACAGCGCCTTCCGGTGCGAGGCGCTGCGCGAGAGCTTGTTGCGCTGCTTGCCGTGCCGCATGGCTAGCTCTGCCGCAGCGCAAGCCCCCGCGCCTCGAGCGTCTCCTTGACCTCCTCGATCGACTTGCGACCGAAGTTGGGGATCGCGTTCAGCTCCGACTCCGACTTCTGGATCAGGTCGCCCACCGTCTGAACGCCGGCGCGCTTCAGGCAGTTGTAGGAGCGCACGCCCAACTCGAGCTCCTCGATCAGGATGTCGTCCATCCCGCCGGCACCCGACCCCGCGGCCCCGGCGCCGTCGCCGGAGAGCCCGGCGGCGTCGCCGACCAGGGCGGCGCCCTGGTCCCGGAGGGCGTCGATCCGCTCGGGCTCGCTGAAGATGGCCAGGTACTTGATCAGGATCTCGGCGGCCTCGCGAAGCGCGGCGTGGGGATCCAGCGACCCGTCGGTCTCGATGTCCAGCGCGAGCCGGTCGTAGTCCGTGCGCTGTCCCACCCGGGCCTGGTCCACCGTGTAGGCGACCCGCTTCACCGGCGAGAAGATCGAGTCGATCGGGATCACGCCGATCGGCTGGTCGGTCGACTTGTTCTCCTCTGCGGGCGAGTAGCCCCGGCCGTGCCCGACGGTCAGATAGATCTCGAGCTTGGTCTTCTTCTCCAGCGTGGCGATGTGCGCGTCCGGGTTCAGGATCTCGACCCCGGAGGGGACATCGATGTCGCCGGCCTTGACCTCGCCCGGGCCGGTCACGACCAGGGGAGCCTCGACCTCGTCGGCGTCGGTGTGCATCCGGCACACGACCTCCTTGAGGTTGAGCACCACGTCGGTCACGTCTTCCTTGACGCCGGGGATCGTCGAGAACTCGTGCGCCACGCCCTCGATCCGGACGCTGATGATTGCCGCGCCTCCGAGCGAGGACAGCAGCACCCGGCGCAGCGAGTTGCCGAAGGTGTAGCCGAAGCCGCGGTCGAGCGGCTCGATCGTGAACGTGCCGCGGTTGCCATTGACCGTGTCGGCGGAGATTTGGGGCGTCTGGAACTCGATCATGTATGTCCTTCTCGTGAGCGCGCCGCCCGGCAACTGCCGCGGCGGACGCGACGTTCGCGTTCTACTTCGAGTACAGCTCGACGATGAGCTGCTCCTGCACCGGTGCGGAGATCTCGTCCCGCTCGGGGTGGCGGAGCACCTTCGCCGTCAGACCGTCGTGATCGGCCTGCAGCCACGCCGGCACGGCCGCCGTGAGCTCGGTGGCGTCACGCACCACCGTTTCGGCCGGCGAGCCGGCTTTCATCATGATCACGTCGTCGGGGCGTAGCTGGTAGGAGGGGATGTTCACCCGGCGTCCGTTGATCGTCCAGTGGCCGTGGCGGATCATCTGGCGCGCCTGCCGCCGCGAGGCGGCGAAGCCGAGCCGGACGAGCACGTTGTCGAAGCGCGCCTCGAGCAGGCGCAGCAGGTTCTCGCCCGTCACGCCGGCCTGGCCGCTGGCCTTCGCGTAGTAGTTGCGGAACTGCCGCTCGAGCACGCCGTAGTAGCGGCGCGCCTTCTGCTTCTCGCGCAGCTGCAGGCGGTACTCCGACTGTCGGGAGCGGCCGCGGCCGTGGTCGCCCGGCGGATAGCTGCGGCGCTCGATCCCGCACTTGTCCGTCAGGCAGCGCTCGCCCTTCAGGAACAGCTTCATGCCCTCGCGCCGGCACTGCTTGCACTGGGCTCCGGTCTCGCGCGCCACTAGACGCGCCTCCGCTTGCGGGGACGGCAGCCGTTGTGGGCCTGCGGGGTCACGTCCCTGATGCCCGTGACCTCGAGGCCGGCGGCCTGCAGGGAGCGGATCGCGGTCTCGCGACCCGAGCCCGGGCCCTTGACGAAGACCTCGACCTTCTCGAGGCCCTGCTCCATGCCCTTCTTGGCCGCGGCATCGGCGGTCACCTGGGCCGCGAAGGGGGTGGACTTGCGCGAGCCCTTGAAGCCGGCGCCGCCGGCGGACTCCCAGGCGATCACGTTCCCCTCGCGGTCGGTCAGCGCGACGATCGTGTTGTTGAAGCTCGTCTTGATGTGGGCCTGGCCGACGGGCACGTTCTTCCGCACCCTGCGGCGTCCCCTCGTCCGTCCCGGTCGCTGCTGGGCCATGGCTAATGCTTCCTGACCTTGCGTTTGCCGGAGCCGGCGGCCTGGCCCGCGCGCGGGCCCTTCCTGGCGCGGGCGTTCGTCTTGGTCCGCTGGCCGTTCACGGGCAGCCCGCGGCGGTGGCGCAGCCCGCGATACGTCCCGGTCTCCATCAGCCGCTTGACGTTCTGCGAGCGCTCGCGGCGCAGGTCGCCCTCGACGCTCAGCTCGTTGTCGATCCGGTCCCGCAGCTTGCGGACCTCGTCCTCGGTCAGGTCCTTGACGTACGTGTCGGGGCTCACGCCGGCCTTCTCGAGCACCTCGCGGGAAGTCGAGCGGCCGATGCCGAAGATGTAGGTCAGTCCGATCTCGACCCGCTTGTTGAGAGGGAGGTTTATGCCCGCGATCCGCGCC
>JBHELQ010000014.1:0-46133 GCA_046262995.1 Thermoleophilaceae bacterium | reverse complement strand
CTTGCGGCGGGTGTATGCTCGCGCCGACATATCGGCCGGTGGTCGAGGGAAGTCCGGTTTGAATCCGGCGCGGTCCCGCCACTGTGATCGGGCGACGAAGCGCCGCACGACGCTAGTCAGCCACTGGGAAGCCAACGGCCTCCCGGGAAGGCGCGGCGATGGAGCCCAAAGCCAGGAGACCTGCCTCCGGCCGTACACAGCGACCCTCGAGGAAGGGAAGGCTCCAGATGATCAGCATTCGCCTCGCGCCTCGTGCGCTTGTCGGCGCGCTCTTGGCCGCCGCGGCGCTGGCGGCGCCCGCGACCGCAACCCCCGTGTCGGTGAAGCTCCGTGTGGAGGGAGCGCACCAGACCACGTTCGAGGAGGGGGTGACGACCGACGGACACACCGTTACGACCGCCTCCGGTGGGACTCACAAGTGCGACGGGACGAACGGCGGCGTGAATCCCACGCCGGGTCCGTCGGCGACGGCTGCGCTCGACGACGGGTCCATGCTGGGGCACTTCGGCTGGGACGGCACCTACGACTCCGGCTTCGACGACTACCTGGTCAGCCGCATCGGGCCGGACACGCAGACCTCGTCGCAGTTCTGGGCGCTGCTCGTGGACTCGCAGTTCTCGCAGGTGGGCGGCTGCCAGCAGCGGGTGCACGAGGGGGACGAGGTGCTCTGGGCGTTCGACGGCTTCTCGAAGCAGCATGCCCTGCGGCTGGCAGGGCCGGGCGCCGCGACCATCGGTCAGCCGGTGTCGGTGCATGTCACCGATGGGCAGAACGGCTCCGCGATCGCCGGCGCGAACGTGCGCGGGTCGCTGACCGGGCCGGACGGAAGGGCCACGCTGGCCTTCCCGCAGGCCGGGATCTACCGGCTGAAAGCCGAGCGCTCCGATTCGATCCGCTCGAACGCACTCGTTCTGTGCGTGGATCCGGCGGGCGCGGATCCCTGCACCTCCTCGGATCACGTCGCGCCGGTGATCCTCCTGAACCTGCCCGGCCGGTTCGCGAGTCAGGGCTCGCGGTCGCGCACGATCGTCGTTTCCTGGCAGGGGCTGGATCGGACCGGCAGTGGTGTCAAGTCGTACACGCTCCAGGTCCGGCGAGTGGCCAACGGGGCCCGTCACGCCGCCAATGGCTGGAGGACCGTTGTCCGCAGGACCGCATTGACGAGCGCGCATTTCCGCGGCGGCTCCGGACGCGCGTACGAGTTCCGGATCCGCGCATTCGACCGCGCGGGAAACCAGAGCTCGTTCGACGCAGGGCGGGTGATCATTCCGGTGGATGACCGCGACCGACGGCTGTTCCGCTTCTCCCATGGCTGGCGGCGACTCCACCGCCGGGGCGCGTGGGGCCGCCAGGTGATGCGCTCCCGCCGTCGAGGCGCGTCCGCCCGCTTCCGCTTCCGCGGCAGGCGGGTTGCGTTGATCGGCCGCAGGCTGTCCCGGGGCGGCAGGTTGAAAGTGAGGGTCGGCGGCCGTGTGCGCGTGCTGCGGCTGCGGGGGCGTCCCCGCTTCCGTCGCGTGCTGTTCCTGTCCCATGGCATGCGCCGTGGTCGCCACACGCTGCGGCTGCGAGCAGTCGGCCGAGGACCGGTGGAGATCGATGCTGTCGCGCCGATCCCGTAGCCACGTAGCGGCCATGCTCGTCGCCTCCGCCGCGCTGGCGGGGGCGGCGGGTGGTGCGCTCGCCGCCTCGGCCGGCTCGGGCGAGCGAGCCACCGCCGCCAGGCGGGCGCCGGTCGTGCGCCAGATGGTCGTCTTCCGCAGCGGGCGGACAAAGCTGCGGCGGGTCCGCGCTCGCGGCGCCCTGGTGCGGGTCGGGCATCGCCGCTGCGCGGTCGCCCGAGCCACTCCGCTCGCCGCACTCGTCCGCAGCCGCCCGGGGCGGATCCGGCTGCGGGACTACGGCTCCTGCTCGCTGCGCGCCCGCGACGGCGGGGGCCTGTTCGTGCGGGCCATCGGGCGCAACCGCAACAAGGGCCGCAACGGCTGGGTCTACAAGGTCGGGCGGAAGGCCGGCACGGCGGGCGCCGCGGATCCCACCGGCCCATTCGGGCACGGCAGGCTGCGGTCCGGCCGGCGCGTGGTCTGGTTCTTTTGCTTCCTGCGTACGGGGGGCTGCCAGAGGTCGCTCGAGCTCCGCGCCCAGGCGGAGGCCGGCGGCATCGCCGTCAGGGCGGTCGGCTACGACGACGAGGGGCATGGCGTGTACGTCGGCGGCGCGACCGTGCGCGCGGGCCCCGCCTCGGCGGTGACCTCCTCGGATGGCACGGCGCACCTCGGGCTCCCGCCGGGGACCTATCGCGTGGCCGCCCGCAAGCACGGCCTGGTGCGCTCGTTCCCCCAGCGCGTCGTGGTGAAGTGACTTGGCGCGCGCCGCTTCCCTGCTGCTCGCGTGCCTGGCGCTGGCCGGCTGCGGCCTCGGGCCGGGCAAGGAGCGCAGCGGGGGCGCCGAGCTGCGGGTCACGCGCGACTTCGGCCAGCGGCAGCTCGGGAGTGCCAGCGCGCGCAAGGTCCGGGAAGGTCAGACCGTCATGCGGCTGCTGCGCTCCCACTTCGACGTGGACACCCGCTACGGCGGGCGCTTCGTACAGGCCATCCGCGGCGTCACGGGCAAGGGACAGAGCGGGCGCCGCGACTGGTTCTTCTTCGTCAACGGCTCGGAGGCGCCGGTGGGCGCCGCCGAGTACGAGCTCTCGCCCGGCGACGTCGTCCAGTGGGACTACCGCCGCTGGGACGTCGCGATGAGGGTGCCGGCGATCGTGGGGGCCTTCCCCGAGCCGTTCCGGCACGGGCTGCGCGGCAAGCGGCGGCCCGTCCGGGTCGAGTGCGAGAACGCGTCGGCCGCCCCCTGCAAGGAGGCGAAGGCCAGGCTCCGCGGCCGGGGGATCGAGGCGGCGGGATCGTCACTGGGCACCTCGGGTACCCGGAAGGTGATCCGAGTCGTGGTCGCCAAGTGGCCGCGAGCGCGCACGGTGAGCGGCGCCGCCCTGCTCGAGCGGGAGCCGTCGCGGAGCGGGGTGTTCGCGCGCTTCACGAACGGCGGCCTGCAACTGCTGAGCGAGGACGGGCGGCTCGCACGCGTGGCCGCTCCCGGTACCGGGCTCGTGGCGGCGCTGGCGCCGTCGCAGGACGAGCTGGTCTGGCTCGTCACGGCCCGAGACGATCGCGGCCTGCTGGCGGCCGCGCGGGCGCTCGACGCGCGTGATCTGCGGAACGCGTACGCCGTGGCTGCCACCTCGGCACGGAGCGAGAAGCTTCCGCTCGCGGGGCCGTCGCGATGACCCTGGTGCCCAGCTACCGCCGCCGGCCTAGCGCGCTGCACGCCGCCCGCGCGGGCGTCGCCGCCTGCTTCTGCTGCGCCTTCGCGCTCACGGCCATGCTCTACGCGCACCCGCTCGTCCTGGGCGGGGCGCTCGGGGCGACCGTCGCCGCCGGCATCGCCGCCGGCGTGGGGCGCGAGCTCGGGCGCTCGCTGAAGCTCGCGCTCCCGTTCGCGCTGCTCGTGACGGTCATCAACCCGCTCGTCTACCAGGGCGGGGACACGGTGCTGGTGCGCGGGGGCGTGGTGCTCGGTCGCCGCGTGGACGTGACCCTCGAGGCCACCACCGCGGGGGCACTCGCCGGGCTGCGGGTGGCCGTGATCGTGGTGGCGTTCGGGCTGCTGTCGGCGGCAGTCGACCCGGACGACCTGCTGCGGCTGTTCCGGCGCATCTCCTATCGCTCGGCGCTCACGGCGTCGCTCGCCACGCGGCTCGTCCCGGTGCTGGCGCGCGACGCTCTGCGGATGGGCGACGCCGCGCGCTGCCGCCCGCGACCTCCGGGCCGGGTCGCCGTGGCCCGGGCTGCGCTGGCGGGCGCGCTCGACCGCGCCGTCGACGTGGCGGCGGCCCTCGAGGTTCGCGGCTACTCGCGCGCGGGACGGCCGGCGGGCGCCGCGCGGCGGCGCTGGTCCGCCCACGACCTGCGCGTGGCCGCAGCCGCCCTCGTCGTCGCCCTGGCCGCGGTGGCCGGGAAGGTCGCCGGCGCCGGGGACGTCCAGACGTATCCGCGCCTTCACTTCGCGCTCGGCGCGGGGGAGGCGCTGCTCGTGACGGTGCTCTTCGCCGCCGCCGCGATACCGCTGGTAGGCCGCAGGGCTCGCCTGGGGGTCGCGCATGCCTGAGCCGCTGGTGGTCGCCGAGCGCTTCGGCTACGAGTACCCGGACGCCCGGGGGCCGGCGCTGCGCGAGCTGTCGCTGGAGCTCGTGCCGGGCTCCTTCACCGTCCTGGCCGGAGCTTCGGGCTCGGGCAAGTCGACGTTGTTGCGCGCGCTGGCGGGCCTCGTGCCCCACTTCCACGGCGGCACGGCTTCCGGCGAGCTCCACGTGGGCGGCATGAGCGTGCGCGAGCACGGGCCCGGACAGCTGGCGGCGGTCTGCGGCACGGTCTTCCAGGACCCGGAGACGCAGGTGGTGCTGAGCGGCGTGCGGGCGGAGCTGTCGCTGCCGCTCGAGCACCGCGGCGAGACGCCCGCGTCGGTCGCTCGCGCGGTGGAGGAGACGGCGCTGGCGCTGGGAGTGGCCCACCTGCTCGATCGCCGGACCGACACGCTGTCCGGCGGCGAGCTCCAGCGCGTGGCCATCGCCGCCGCGCTCGTCCATCGCCCGGCGCTGTTGCTGCTGGACGAGCCGACCTCGCAGCTCGACCCGGTTGCCGGCGACGAGCTGATCTGGATGCTGCGCCGGCTGAACGAGGAATGGGACACCGCCGTCGTCCTGACCGAGCATCGGCTCGAGCGCTGTCTGCCCGCCGCGGACCGGGTGATCGCCCTGGACGAGGGCGCCGTGGCATGCGACGCGCCGCCGCGGGACTTCCTGGCCTGGGCGGCGGAGCGCTCGCCGGCGCTCGCGACGCCGGTCGCGCGGCTCTTCTCGCTAGCCGGGGTCGGGCCGCTGCCGGCGTCCGTGAAGGAGGCCCGCTCTGCGCTGCGCGGCACCGGGCTGGCCCCGGGGCCGGCCGAGCCGGAGCCCATGCCGAGGCACGAGCGGGGCGACGACACGCTGCGCTTCCGGAACGTCTGGCTCGAGATCGAGGACGGACCGGCGGTGCTGCGCGGGCTCGACCTGCGGCTGGCGGCCGGCGAGCGAGTCGCGCTGATGGGGCGAAACGGCGCCGGCAAGAGCACGCTCCTCCGGCTGGCCAAGGGACTTGCGCCGCCGACCAGGGGACGTGTCGAGCGTGACGGTGAGGTTGCACTGCTGCTGCAGAATCCCGGCGACTACCTGATCCACGAACACGCGCAGGACGAGGCCGGACCGGCGGGGCTGACGGCCGCCGGCCTCGAAGGCCGCGAGCAGGCCAACCCGCGCGACCTGTCGGGCGGGGAGCGGCAACGCCTGGCGCTCGAGGTGGTCCTGGCCGGGCAGTCGCCCGCGGCCGCGCTGCTCGACGAGCCCACGCGCGGCATGGATCGCTCGCACAAGGCCGCGCTGGCGCAACGGATCACAGAGCTGGCGGAAGCCGGCGCCGCCGTGATGGTGGCCACGCACGACACCGAGTTCGTCGCGTCGTTCGCCACCCGCGTGGTGCTCATGGGGCAGGGGGTCGTGATCGCCGACGGCTCGCCGGGCGAGGTGCTGGCCGGCGGTTGGCACTTCGCCACCGAGGTGGCCAGGGTGCTGGACGGGGCGGCGCTGACGCCGGAAGGCGGCGCGCGGATGCTCTCCAGGGAGCTCGTGCGGTGAGCTGGCAACTCGTCTCGCTCCTCCTGCTCGGCCTGGTGCTGCTGGCCGGCTTCCTCTGGTACGAGCGCGAGCGTCCGCCGGCCAGGGTGCTGTCGCTGGTGGCCGCGCTGGCCGCCCTCGCCGTCGTCGGGCGGCTCGCCTTCGCCGCGATCCCGAACGTGAAGCCGACCACAGACATCGTGCTGTTCGCCGGCTATGCGCTCGGAGCGGCGCCCGGGTTCGCGGTGGGCGCCGTCGCTGCGATCGCCTCGAACGTGTTCCTCTCGCAGGGCCCGTGGACGGCCTGGCAGATGGTCGGCTGGGGCGCTGTCGGCGTGGCCGGAGCCGCGCTGGGGCGCGTCGCCCGGGGCAGGGAGCCGGGGCGGCTGACGCTGGCGCTCGCGTGCGGCCTTGCAGGACTCGCGTTCGGCGCTTGGATGGACGTCTACCAGTGGACGCTCGCAGCCCGGCAGGACCTGGCGAGCTATGTCGCCGTGTCCGGTAGCTCGCTCCCCTACAACCTAGCCCACGCGATCGGGAACGTGGTGTTCTCGCTCCTCCTGGGGCCGCCGTTCGTGCGCGCCCTGCGGCGCTACCGGCGCCGATTCCAGGTGCGCTGGGAGCCTGCGGCCGGCGTTGCGGGGTCGGCGTTGGCGGTGCTGGTCCTGGCGACGGGCGCCGGCATGGGCTCCGCCGCGGCGGGACGCGCCGACGCCGCGGCTCCGCCGACGGCCGCCGCAGCCCGCGCTTCGGCCGGCACGCGCGCGGCCCGCTACCTGCGCCGCGCCCAGAACCGCAACGGCGGCTTCGGGGCCGCGCGCGGCCAGTCTTCGAGCCAGCTCTACACGGGCTGGGCGGCGCTCGGGCTGGCGTCGGCGCGGCGCAACCCGCGCGATGTCCACCGCCGCCACGGACGCGCGATCAGCACGTACCTACGGCGGCGCGGCCACTCGCTCGGGGGCATCGGCGGTCTCGAGCGCACCGTGCTGGTGCTGCGCGCGGCCGGGCTCTCGCCGCGGGCGTTCGCCGGCCGCAACCTGGTCAAGGAGCTGCTCGCCCGCAGGCGCGCGGACGGCTCGTGGTCGCGCAACGTGGGCTGGACGGCGTTCGGCATCCTGGCGCTGAAGGCGGCCCGCAACTCCTCGACGGGGAGCTCCGCAAACTGGCTCGCGCACGCCCAGAACGGCGACGGCGGCTTCGGCTACACGGCCAGCGCGTCCAGCGACGCCGACGACACCGGCGCCGCGCTCCAGGCCCTGGCGGCCGCCGGACGGCGCACGAGCCAGACCGCGGTCCAGGCGGCTGCCTACCTGCGACATGTCCAGAACGGCGACGGCGGCTTCGCCCAGATGCCCGGCGGCGGCTCGAACTCCCAGTCCACGGCCTGGGCCGCACAGGGCCTCGTGGCCGTTCGGTCCGGCGCGCCGCTCGACCGGGCGCTGCGCTACCTGCGCCGGCGCCAGCGACACGACGGCGCCATCCGCTACTCGAGCGCGAGCTCGCAGACGCCGGTCTGGGTCACGGCCCAGGCGCTGGCCGCGCTGCGACGCAAGGCGTTCCCGCTGCGGACGGTGCCGCGCCGCCATCGGCATGCCTCGGTCGCCGCTTCGGCGTCGGGCGGCGGCGGCAAGGGGGGGCACTCGGGCGCGGCGGCCCGCCGCGGGGGGAGCGCCGCCGCCGGTTCGGGCGATCCCGCGGCACGCGCGCGGGCCGCTGCCCGGCACGCGCTGACCCGTGTGGGGCCCGAGCCGGCCGGCTCGGGCGTCAGGCGGGTCGCCGCGGCGGCGAAGGGCCAGGACGGTCCGTCGCCGCTGCTCGTCGCCCTGCTCGCCGCCGCCGCGCTGGCGCTGCTGTTCCTGGGCCGCCGCTACCTGCCCGCCCGTTGGACCGGGCGTGGGCGGGGCTGGCCGTGGTCTAGCCGGACAGCGAGCGGTCGATGAGAGCGTCCATCGCCCGGTCGGGCAGGCGCTTGGCGAGCGCCCAGCGCGTCTTCGCGTCGCGGCCGACGAGGTAGCGCGTCTTCGGCCGGGAGGCCGTGAGAGCGTGCCCCACGGCCTTGGCGACCTCCTCGGGGGGCAGGCCGGTCTCGGTGGCGATCTTCATGCTGCGGGCGCGCACGGCGCGCATCAGCTCGCCGTAGTGCTCCTGCGCGCCGGGCCCCATGCGCTCCTGTATGGCGCCGGCCCGCGCGGCGCCCTTCTCCCAGATCGGGGTCTTGATGCCGCCGGGCTCGACGACGGAGACCCCGATGCCCTGCCCGCGCAGCTCGCGCCGAAGCGAGTCGGAGACCGCCTCGAGGGCGAACTTGGAGGCGTTGTAGGGCCCGGCCAGCGGCAGCGCGATGCGTCCGCCGATCGAGCTGACGTTGACGATCCGTCCACGACCCTTGCGCAGGGCGGGAAGCAGCGCCTGGGTCACGGCCACCTGGCCGATCACGTTCACCTCGAGCTGGTCGCGCAGCTCCTCGATCGGGACGAACTCGAGCGGTCCGGAGACCGCTACGCCGGCGTTGTTCACGAGGCCGGCGAGCGCCACGTCGCCGAGCTCGTCGCGGGCTGAGGCGATCGACGCCTGGTCTGTCACGTCGAGCTTCACCGGGCGCGCGCCGGCACCGCGCAGGCGCTCGGCGTCCTCGTCCTTGCGCACGCCGGCCACGACGTCGAAGCCGAGCTGCATCAGATGGCGGGCGCTGGCCTCGCCGATACCGGTGGACGCGCCCGTGACGAGGACTGTTCCGCGGCCCATGGCCGGGCAACCTATCCGCTAGCGTCGCGGCGCGTGGATGTGGAGCGGGCGATCAGGTCCAGGCGCACCCACAAGGCGTATGGGCCCGGGCCCGTGGACCGCGGGACATTGGACGAGCTGCTCGAGCTGGCGCGCTGGGCGCCGAACCACAACCTCACGAACCCCTGGCGCTTTCGCGTGCTGGGTCCGGCGGCGCTCGAGCGCCTGAAGCAGGCGGCCGGGCCGGAGGGGGCGGCGAAGCTCGAGCGCGCCCCCACGCTCGTCATCGCGTCGGTCGTCCGCGCCGAGGACCCCGTCCAGCAGGAAGAGGACCTCTGCGCGACGGCGGTCGCCGTGTACATCGTCCTGTTGGCCGCGCACGCCCGCGGGCTGGCCGGGTACTGGCGCACCCCGGAGGTGCTGCGGGCCGCCGCGGGCCGCGAAGCGGTCGGGATTCCCGGCGACGAGCACGTCCTCGGCCTGATCCACCTGGGGCCTCCCCGCCAGGAGAGGGAGCCGCCCGAGCGGCTGCCGCCGGCGGGCTACGTCGAGTACCTGGACTGAAGTCGGGCTGGAGCGCCGGGTCGAAGGGCCGGCGGAATAACCTCCTCCGCGTGATCCCGCGTTCGGATGCGCTGGCCGCCCTGGAGCGAGAGCGCTTCGACGTCGCGGTGGTCGGTGGCGGGATCACCGGTGCGGGCGTGGCCCTGGACGCCGCCTCGCGCGGCTACAGCGTGGCGCTGGTCGAGCGTGACGACTACGCGGCCGGCACCTCGAGCCGGTCGTCGAAGCTCGTGCACGGCGGGCTGCGCTACCTGCAGAACTTCGACCTGGGCCTGGTGCGCGAGGCGCTGCTCGAGCGCTCACTGTTGGTCCGGCTGGCGCCGCACCTGGTGAGGCCGCTGCCCTTCCTCGTCCCTGCCTTCGAGGGAAAGCGGCTCGATCGCATGATGCGGGTCGGACTGAACATGTACGACGCGATGGCCTATCGCCGCCGCCGCGGACGCGACGACGACGAGCAGGAGGAGTACTGGAGCCCGGAGCGCCACCGCACCATCGACGGGGCCGAGGCCTGCGAGCTGCTGCCGGCGCTGGGCGCGCGCGAACCCACCTCCGCCTACCTGTTCTACGACTGCCAGACAGACGACGCCCGGCTCGTGCTGACCGTGCTGGGGGAGGCCGAGCGCTTCGGCGCCGTCTGCGCGAACGGCTGCGAGGTGACCGGTCTCGTGGAGCGTGAGGGGGTGGCGGCCGGGGTGCTCGTGCGCGAGGTCGAGAGCGGGGGCGAATTCGAGCTCGAGGCCGACAACGTGGTGAACGCGACGGGCGTCTGGGCAGACCAGATCCGGCCGGACGAGCTCTACAGCGAGGAGGAGGTCCCGCGGATCCGGCCGAGCCGGGGCACGCACCTGACGCTGCCGCGCGAGGCGCTGCCGGTGGACGCCGGCGCGATCGTCCCGGCGGGCAGCGGGCGGACGATCTTCGTGCTGCCGTGGCTCGGCCGCACGCTGGTCGGGACCACGGACAACGACTACGAAGGGGAGCTCCGGCACGTTCCGCCCGCCGAGCAGGACGTGGACTACCTGCTGAAGGCCTGCAACGACTTCTTCGGCACCTCGCTGGGCGCTGAGGCCCTGAGCGGCGCCTATGCCGGCGTGCGGCCGCTGATCTCGACGGGCGATCCGAAGAAGTCGGTCGACATCTCGCGCAGGGCCGAGCTCTACGAGACGAGCTCGGGGCTCGTGACGATCACGGGCGGCAAGCTCACCACCTGGAGGCCGATGGCCAAGATGGCCGTGGACCGGATCGTGGAGCGCGAGGGGCGCGACGCGCCCTGCCGCACCGGCGAGATCCCGCTCGGAATGCCCGTGGATCCCGCCGAGCTGCCGGCGGTGGCCGGGGTGGAGGAGGAGACGCGCGTCCACCTGGCTTCCCGCTACGGCTTCGCGGCGCGCGAGGTGCTGGAGCTTGCATCGGCGGACTCGGAGCTCGCGCGGCGCCTGAGCCCCGAGCTGCCGGACATCGCGGCGGAGGCCGCCTTCGCCGTCCGGCGCGAGCAGGCGCGCTCGCTCGCGGACGCGCTCCTGCGCCGCACCCGCCTGGGGCTGCTGGACGCCCGCCGGCTGTGCTCGTCGGGCGAGGGCTCGGAGATCGCAGCGCGGGCCATGGCGGGCGAGCTCGGCTGGGACCAGGCGCGCACGCGGAACGAGCTCGAACGCTGGCGGGAGGTCGCGCGCGCCGAGGGCCTGCTGCCCGGCGCGGCCGTCCCGGCCGGAGAGCCAGCATGAAGCTGCTGCTGCGCGAGACCGAGCTCCACGCGACCCCGGGCGAGCCGCTCCTCATGGGAATCGTGAACGCGGCGCCCGACTCGTTCTCCGACCCCGGCCCGCGCCACCTGTCGGAGCTGTGCGAGCAGGCCCGGGAGCTGGCGGCCGGAGGCGCCGCGCTGATCGACGTGGGTGGGGAATCCGGACGCACCGACCGACCGGCGATCTCCGAGGAGGAGGAGGCCGAGCGGGTGGTCCCGCTCGTCGAGCGGCTGACGGGGGAGCTGCTCGTGTCAGTCGACACCTGGCGCGCGGGCGTCGCGCGGGCGGCGCTCGAGGCCGGCGCCGCCATGATCAACGACGCCAGCGGGCTGACCCAGCCCGAGCTCGCCGACGCCTGTGCGCAGCATGGCGCCGCGCTGGTCGTGACCCACACGCGCACGCCGCCGAAGCGCAAGGGGTTTCCCGGTTACGAGGACGTGGTCGCGGACGTGACGACGCTGCTGCGCGAGCGCGCCGACGAAGCCCGCCGCCGCGGCGTGGCAGAGGAGCGGCTGGTGTACGACCCGGGGGTCGACCTGGCGAAGACCCCCGCCGAGTCGATCGAGCTGCTGCGGCGCCTGCCGGAGCTGCAGCCGCTCGGCCGCCCGCTGCTCGTGGCCGTGTCGCGCAAGGACTTCATCGGTGCGCTGACCGGACGCGCGCCCGCGGCTCGCGGGGCCGGGACGCTGGCCGCGCTCGGCGTGGCGGCGGATGGCGGGGCGGCAATCCTGCGCGTCCACGACGTGGCGGCGGCGCGCGACTACCTGGGGGTGCGCCGCGCGCTTCGCGCGGATGATCCGCCCGCGGCGGACGTGACCCTCCCCGAGGCACTGCGGCGGGAAGGCGAGGCCGCATGAGCGTCTTCACCATCGCCCAGCTGTCGGACCTGCACTGCGGCGCGCCGTACTTCCAGCCGAGCCTGCTCGAGCGCGCGATCGTCGAGGTCAACGAGCTGGCGCCGGACCTGGTGATCGTCTCGGGCGACCTGACGGCGGACGGCCTCAGTGGCGAGTACGAGCTGGCGCGCGAGTACCTGGACCGGATCGCCTGCGACCGCAAGATCGTGATCCCCGGCAACCACGACTCGCGCAATGTCGGCTATGTGCACTTCGAGGAGCTGTTCGGGGAGCGGCGCGCAGAGCTGCACGAGGGGGGCGTGTCGATCGTGGCGGTCGACTCCACCGAGCCGGACCTGGACCACGGGGTGATCGGCCGCGGCCGCTACGAGTGGATCCGCGAGCGCTTCTCCTCGCAGGAGGCGTTCCTGCGGATCTTCGTGCTCCATCACCACCTGCTGCCCGTCCCGGGCACGGGGCGCGAGCGCAACGTGGTGCACGACGCCGGCGACACGCTCGAGTGCCTTCAGGGGGCGGGAGTGCACCTCGTCCTCTCGGGGCACAAGCACGTGCCGTACGCGTGGCGGCTCGAGAACCTGTTCGTCGTCAGCGCCGGCACCGTCTCCACGATCCGCCTGCGGGGCAAGACCAAGCCCTGTTACAACGTGATCGAGGCGGGCCCCGAGCGGGTCACGGTCTGGCGCAAGTACCCCTTCCACGACCGCGACGCGATCATCTCCTTCGACCCGCGCACCTACGAGTACGAGAAGGACCAGTCGCTGCTCGGCGAGACCGCTCGGGGCTAGCGCCGCCAGCGCCGAGCGGATAGCGTCGGCGCGCAGCCGACACAGGGAAGGGAGAGAGAGCATGGCAGTGGACCTCGATGCCGAGATCGCGTTCGAGTTCCGCCACGCGGACGACGACGACCTGTGGGATGCGCTCGTGCTCCTTGCGGGTCCGCTCGCCCGAGTGGTCAACGCCCTGCCCGATGACGAGCGGCAGGCGACCTACACCGCCCCCGCCGCCTCGTGGGGCGTGCTGCTGCGCTGATCGACCACGCCGGGCCGGTCATCGCGCTGATCGACGGCGAGCACCACCCGGCCGCGGTGCGGGACGTGATCGAGCGGCTCGAGCGAGAGCGCGGGCTTGCCGGGGTCATCTTCTGCGGCGGCGACGAGAAGCTGCCGCCGGGCCCGCTCGAGCGGCACTACGGCCGTCCTGTCGACCCCGGCCCGGCGGAGGAAGGGATGCGGCGACTGGCCGGGGAGGGGAGCGTCGTCGTCGACCTGGCCGATGAGCCGGTCGTGCCCACGGCCCGCAAGCTCGAGCTTGCCGCGCTCGCGAGAGAGCTCGGGCTGGGCTGGGAGTCGCCGGGGGCGGACCTCGAGCCGCCCCGCTTCGAGCGGATCGCCTTTGACGGCCCGGTGCTCGCGGTGATCGGCACGGGAAAGCGCACCGGGAAGACCGCGGTCGCCCAGCGCTGGGCGCGGCTCCTGGCCGATCGCGGACGCGAGCCCCTGATCGTCTGCATGGGCCGGGGCGGTCCCCGGGAGCCGCGCGTCGCCGAGCCCGGCATGGGCCTGGACGAGCTCATCTCGCTGGCGGCGGACGGCGAGCACGCGGCCTCGGACTACCTGGAGGGCGCGGCCCTGGCGGGCGTGCGAACGGTGGGCTGCCGGCGCGTGGGCGGCGGGCCGACCGGCGAGACCGCCGAGACGAACCTGCGCGAGGGCGCGCTGTTGGCGGTCTCCCTTGGGCCCGACACGCTGCTCCTCGAGGGCTCCGGCGCCTGCATCCCTCCAGTCGAGGCCGATCGCACCGTCTGCGTGGCCGGGATTGGGCCGCCCGAGCCGTTCGACGACTATCGGCTCGGGCGCGCGGACCTGGTGCTGTTGCCGAAGGGGGCGGCTCGGAGGGCGCCGCCAGGCACGGCGGCGATCACGTTCGAGCTGCGCCCCGAGCCCGTCGAGGAGCTGCCGGCGGGGGCCCGCGTCGCGTGCTTCACGACCGGAGGACCGCCGCCGGAGGGCATCGATGCCCCGGTCGCGTCGATCGCCCTGGCCAGGCGTGGCGCCCTCGCGGCCGATCTGGATCGGGCCGCGACCGAGGGCTGCGACGTCTACCTGACCGAGCTCAAGGCCGCCGCCATCGACACGGTGGCGCGGCGCGCTCTCCGCGAGGGGGCGCGCGTCGTCTTCCTGCGTAACCGGCCGGTGGGCCTCGACGGCGAGCTGGACGCGGAACTCGTCAAGCTTGCGGGCTGATGCCCGAGACGATCGTCGTCCACAAGGGCCATGGCCTGCCGTACTCGAAGGGGTTGACCGCGCAGGCCCTGTCGGCCACCGGGCTGCCGCTCGAGCGCTCATTCGAGCTGGCGCGGGTGGTCGAGCGTCGCCTGGCCGAGCGGGGGACCGCCGAGATCGAGGTGGCCGGGCTGCGCGAGGTGTGTGAGGAGGTGCTGCACGACGAGGAGGGTGAGATCGCGGTGCGCCGCTTCCGCGACTGGCGGCGCCTGGACCGGCTGGAGCGACCGCTCGTCGTGATGATCGGCGGCACGACCGGCGTCGGAAAGTCGACGCTCGCGACGATGCTGGCCGCGAGGCTCGGCATCACCCGGGTGATCGCGACGGACGTGATCCGTCAGGTCCTTCGGGCATTCTTCACGCATGAGGCGATGCCGTCGGTCCACTCCTCCGCCTTCGAGGCAGGCGGGGTGGCCGGGTACCGGCGGCAGGCGGGCCGGGTCGCAACCGGCATCTCGGCGATCGTCGAGCGCGCCGCGGACGAGGCCAAGCCGGTGGTGGTCGAGGGCGTGCACGTGGTCCCGGGCAGCTTCGATACGGGCGTGCGCGACCGCTGTGTGCCGGTCCAGGCGCTGCTCGTGGTGGAGGACCAGGAGCTCCACCGGGGGCATTTCTCCCACCGTCGCGGAAGTCGCCGGCCGGAGCGCTACCTGGCGCGCTTCGGGGAGATTCGCGAGCTCCAGGACCACCTCGTGGCCTGTGCGCGCGAGGAGGGAGTTGCGGTGATCGACAACCAGAACGCGGACGAGGCGCTGGCCGTCCTCATGGGGCTCGTGCTGGACGCGGTATCGGAGGTGACATGAAGCTCTTCATCGACACGGGCGCCGTGGCTGAGGTCGAGGAGGTCGCGGCGTGGGGGGTGCTCTCGGGCGCGACCACGAACCCCTCCCTGCTCGCCAAAGAGCCGGGCGACCCGGGCGACATCATCCGGCGGATCTGCGAGCTGGTCGATGGCCCGACGTCGGCAGAGGTCGTCTCCGCACAGGCCGCCGGGATGGTCGCAGAGGGGCGCGCGCTGGCCGGCCTCCATCCGCACGTGGTCGTGAAGGTGCCGTTCTCGGAGCAGGGGCTCGCCGCCACGCGCGAGCTGACCTCCGACGGCATCCCTGTGAACATGACGCTGGTCTTCTCGGCCAACCAGGCCCTGCTCGCCGCCGAGGCCGGCGCCACCTACGTCTCCTGCTTCATGGGGCGCGTCGACGACATCTCGGTCGACTCCGCCGCTGTGCTGCGCGAGATCGTCGAGGCACTGCGGCCGGGGGACGCCGGTGCGCAGGTGCTTGCCGCGTCGCTGCGGCACCCCATGCACGCGGTCACCGCCGCCACGCTCGGCTGCCAGGTCGCCACCGTGCCGGCCAAGGTCCTGCGGCAGATGCTGAAGCACCCGCTGACCGAGCAGGGCATCGAGCGCTTCACCGCCGATTGGCAGAGCCGGCCGGAGTTCGGCGACTGGCTTGCCGGCCTCGTCGAACGTTCGCACGCGGCCGCGCGTTAGGGTTCGCCGCCGCATGGCGGTCCTGCAGCGCAAGGAGCTCGAGGCAAGTCCGCTCGCGGACCTGCACGCCATCGCCGCAGAGCTCGGGCTGGAGGGGTACAGGGGTCTGCGCAAGGAGGAGCTGATCGCCCGCATCCTCGAGGCCCAGGGGGGCGAACCGGCGCCGGACGCCGCTGAGGACGCCCCGGCCGCGGAGGAAGAGCCCGACGAGGTGCCGGTCGAAGAGGCGCTTGAGCACCCGCCGGATCCCGAGGGGGCCGCCGCGGAGCCCTCCGAGCCCGAGCCCGAAGTCGTCGAAGAGCCGGTCACCGAAGAGGAGGTCGCGGCCGGCCTGTTGGACATCCTGCCGAACGGCAGCGGCTTCGTCCGGACCGAGCCGGGCCGGGCCTCGCGGGACGACGTCTACGTCTCGCCCGCCCAGATCAGGCGCTGCGAGCTGCGCGCGGGCGACCACGTCAGCGGCCCGTTGCGCCCGCCGCGGCGCAACGAGCGCCATCCCTCGCTCGTCCGCGTCGAGACGGTCAACGGCCGCGACGCGGAGCCTCCCGAGGAGCGGCCGCGCTTCGAGGAGCTGACGGCCGTCTTCGCCGGTGAGCGGCTGGAGGCGCCCGCCGGGCTGGACGGAGTCCCGTACGGCAAGGGGTCGCGCGTCGCGATCAGCGGCCCTCCCGGGGCGGGCGCGACGAGCCTCCTGCGCGAGATCGCCGCCACTCTGCGCGAGCGCCATCCCGACGTCGAACTGCTCGTGGTGCTCGCCGGCGTTCGGCCGGAGGAGCTGACGGAGTGGCGGCGCGAGCTGGGTCCCGCCGTGACCGGGGGCAGCTTCGACCACTCGCCGGACCCGCAGGCCCAGGCGGCCGAGCTCGCGGTCGAGCGCGCCAAGCGGCTGGTCGAGCGCGGCGGGCACGCCGCGGTGATCGTCGACTCGCTCGAGTCCCTATCGCCGGCTCCAGCGCGACGCGTGTTCGGCGCCGCGCGCAACACCGAGGAGGGCGGATCGCTCACGGTCTTCGCCTCGGTCGGCATGGCCTGGGAGCCGATGCGGGTCGCCACGACCAGACTCGTCCTGGAGCCGCCGTCGCCGGAGTCGGCAGGTCCGAAGGTGGCCGCCGGCCGGTCAGGGACGCTTCAGGCCGAGCGCCTGGGCTAGTGGCGGATCCCCGGCCGGTCGTCGCGCCGGAGATAGCCGCGTACGCCGAGCAGCACACGACGCCGCCGCCCGAGCACCTGCGCCGGTTGGCCGAGGAGACGCGAGCGTCGCTGCCGTCGCCCGGCATGCTGAGCGGCGAGCTCGAGGGGCGCTTCCTCGAGACGCTCGTGGCCGTCAGCGGCGCCGAGCGCGTCCTGGAGCTCGGCACCTACAGCGGCTACGGCACGCTGTCGATGGCCGCCGGGCTTGCCGAGGGCGGCACGGTGACCACCTGCGAAGTGGACCCGGAGACCGCCGACTTCGCGCGCCGGCACATCGAGGGGAGCGGGCTCGCGGACCGGGTCGACCTGCGCGTCGGGCCCGCCCTCGAGACGCTCGAGACCCTTGACGGCCCCTTCGACTTCATCTTCATCGACGCGGACAAGGTCAACTATGCGCGCTACTACGAGGCCTGCCTGCCGCTGCTGGCGGATGGCGGCCTGATGGCGGTCGACAACACGCTCTGGGGCTGGCGGGTGCTCGACGAGCACGCCGACGATTCGGACGCGACCCGGGCGATCCGCGAGCTGAACGACCAGATCGCGAGCGACGAACGCGTTGTGGCGGTCGTGCTACCGGTCAGGGACGGCGTGACGCTGGTGCGTCACCGGCGGTAGCCGACCCGCTCCCAGGACGGCTCCGGCGAGAGCTCGATCAACTCGTTGTCGCGCTCGGGCTGCGCGTAGCCGAAGCCGTTGGTCGTGTCGTCGAAGACGATCTCGAGCTCGCCCTCCATCACGCGCTGGTCGAGCCAGGCGCCGCGGAAGACGAGCCGCCGGATCCAGTGCACGAGCGAGCGTTCCGATGGGCCGTCGAGCTCTCCCCAGCGCTCGACGATGTGCTGCCCGAGGTCGGAGTGGGGGTCGGTGACCTCGCCGTTGACCGCGAGGTTGACCAGGTCCTCGCGCTCGGGGTCGTCCAGGCACCCGTCGACGAAGCCCAGCTTCATCGCCGCCTGCTCGACGCGCTCGGTGAAGTCGCGTTCGTTGAAGGTGAAGCGAAGCTCGCCGTACTCGAGCACGTAGTCGGAGCCAGACTCGTAATTGCCGCGTCGCGTGGTGTCCATACCGTTCGGGCCGGAACTGTCTCCGGGCGTCGCGATCCTAGCTCCGATTCCTTCCGTGGGGCGCGGGTTGCAAGGCCGTTTGCACCCTCGGGCAGGGGGCGAAGCCCCCCGCGAAGCCTCCTTTACACGGGCGTGCAAGCCGAGCGGGAGTCGATCCTGGTGGTGGAGGACGACGAGGCGACGAGCGCCTTCCTGAGCGAGAACCTGACTGCCGACGGCTACAAGGTCTCGGCGGCCGGAGGGGCCGGGGAGGGCCTGCGGGCGCTGGAGGTCCGCCACCCGAGCCTGGTGGTGCTCGACCTGCTGCTCCCGGACGGAAGCGGCCTCGACCTGCTGGACCGCGTTCGGTCGGCCGACGGCCTGGCGTCGCGACTGGACCCGCAGGTGCCGGTGATCGTCGTCACGGGACGCACGGGGGAGGTCGACCGCGTGCGCAGCTTCGCCCGCGGCGCAGACGACTATCTCGCGAAGCCGTTCCCGTACGCCGAGCTCCTGGCTCGCATCCGCGCCGTGCTGCGCCGGGCCAAAGGTCGCCCCCAGCGGGGCGTGATGCGCGTGGGCGAGTTGACGATCGATCCGCTCACCCGGGCGGTGCGCCTGGACGGGCAGGCCGTCCATCTGTCCGCCAAGGAGTTCGCCCTCCTGGTGGCCCTGGCGGAGGAGCCCACGCGCGTCTACGGCAAGCAGGAGCTGCTCCGGGACGTGTGGGGATACCTGTCCGTGGGCCGAACCCGCACACTCGATGCTCATGCCTGCCGGCTGCGGAAGAAGCTCTCCAGCTCGGCGCGCCCGTGGGTCGTGAACGTGCGCGGGGTCGGCTACAAGCTGACCGAGGCCCTGTGAGCCTGCTCTTCGCCGCCTGCGGCTGGTGCGCCGCCGGCGTACTTGGCGTGGGAACGCTGCGCCTGCGGGGACGGCTCGAGGCCGCCTCCCGCGCCGAGCACGAGCTGCGCGGCCCGGTCACCGTGCTGCGGTTGGGAGTGGAGCGGCTGCGGCGCGAGCCCGGGGGCGGGCGTCACGCACCGCTGCTCGACGCCCAGCTCGAACGTCTCTGCGCCGGGCTTGCGGATCTGCAGGGGGTGCACGGCCGCGGACGGGCGGAACAGCCGCGCGAGCCGGTCGATCTCGCCGGGTTCCTCCGCGGCACGGCCGAGGGCTGGCGCCTCGTCCTGGGGGCGACGGGTCGTGAGCTCCATACCCGCTGGGAGCGCCCGCCCGGGACGCTCGAGGCCGACCGGGGCCGGCTCGCCCAGGCGCTCGGCAACCTGATGGCCAACGCCTGGGAGCACGGCAGCGGGCCCGTGGAGCTGCGCGCGCTGCCGGCGGAGCGCGCCGTGAGGGTCGAGGTGGTGAGCTCTGCGCGCCCGGCTTCGCCCAGCCGGCGAGGCGGCCGGGGCCTGGCGATCGCCGCCGCCGCGGCGCGGGAGCTCAATGGGCGACTGGTTCTCGAAAGCCACGGCGAGCGCCGCGTGGCGGGGCTCGAACTGCCGCTCGACGACGCCGCGTGAGCGCGCGGGTGCGGCGCCGGCGCGCCTTGCTGCTGCTGGCGCTGGCTCTGGCCAGCGGCGGGCTGGCGGCCTCGCTCGTGCACCAGCGCGAGCGAGCCGTGGAGCGCCGCGTCGGCCCGCTCGTCAGCGTGCTCGTGGCCCGCCGCGACCTGCCCGCGGGCCATGCGGTCGCGACGGGAGACGTCGCCTCCCGACGGGTGCCCGCGGGCTATGTCCCCCCCGACGCGGTCGCCGTCCCGGGGGAGGCCAGCGGGCTGCGCACGTCGTCGCCGCTGTCCGCCGGCAGCTATCTCACGGCGGGCGGCCTCGGCGCCGGCGCCCGGCCGGGCGGCGATCGCTACCACCTGCGGTCCGGCGAGCGTGCGGCCGAGCTCCCGGTTTCGGGTGGGATGGCGCTGGCTGACGGCGCGGCCCCGGGCTCGCGTGTCGACGTCCTCGTCTCCAGCGAGGGCCGCGACGGCGGCGGTCATACCTACCTGGCGCTCGAGGACGTCGAGCTGCTGGCGGCCCGGTCGTCCGGTGCGAAAGTGGTGGCCACCCTGCGAGTGACCGCCCGCCAGGCGGTCTTCCTGGCCGCCGCCGCGGACTTCGCGAAGGAGGTGCGCCTGTTGTCGCGGCCGCCGGGCGACCGTGGCCGGGTGGGTCGCGCCGCGGCGAGCGCGGCGGGGCTCTAGGGGGCCTCGACGACCTCCACCCGCCCGTCCGGGTGCCCCAGCAGCGCGCGTTCCGCGACGCCCAGGAAGAGGCCGTGCTCGACGACGCCGGGCACCCGTCGCAGCTCCACGTCGAGCCGCTCGGGGTCGGCGTCGCCCGGGAGCCGGCAGTCCAGCAGGTGGTGGCCCTCGTCAGTCAGGTACGGCTCGCCGCGGTCATCGGCCCGCAGCTCGACGTCCGCGAGCAGGGACCGGAGTCGCCGGCGGGTGTCGGGCCAGGCGAAGCGGACGACCTCGACCGGGAGGCGGAAGCCCTCGCCGAGCCGCGATACGCGCTTCGACTCCTCGGCGACGACCACGAAGCGGCGCGCCGCCGCGATCACGATCTTCTCCCGCAGGAGTGCGCCGCCGCCACCCTTGATCAGCCGCAGCTCGGGATCCACCTCGTCGGCCCCGTCGAGCGCGAGGTCGAGCTCGAGCCGGCCGTCCAGCTCTGCGAGCTCGAGTCCCGCCTCCCGCGCGAGCTCCCCCGTGCGCTCGGAGGCGACCACCGCGCGGAAGCCACCGCCTCGCTCGGCGAGCAGCTCGACCACCCGCCAGACCGCACGCCCCGAGCCGAGGCCCACGACCATCCCGGACTCGACGAGCTCCACCGCGGCGCGGGCCGCGGCGTCCCGGGCCGCCGCTTGCTCGTCGATCACGCCCGGAGGATCGCATCTGGCCCGGGCACAGCGCTTCCGGCGGCCAAGTGTGCTTCCATGCCGCCCGCAAGAAGTCGAACCAGCCGAGTCCGTGCCGCCCACGGCGGCGCGGAGCGGGGGAACCAGAGCGGCCATCAGGCCGCGGGGGCGAATCGCCGCCCGAGAGGCGGCATAGCGCACTTTCCTGCGCGAGCCCGACAGCTAACCCCGTAGGCATTGGAAAGGGGTGTCTCACTCGTGCCTAGCAGGGATGTCGCATGGAATCAGCGTTGCCGCTCGTCGCTCGAGCGCTCGCGTTCGCGACGGCGAGCCGCCGGCGACGCGCGTCGGCGGCGAATTCGGATTCGCGGAGGCGGGCTCTCGGCGGGGGCCGTGGCGCTCGCGCTGGCGGTCGCCGGCGCTGGCGCGGCGATCGGCCAGACGGCGGGCGCTGGCGGGCAGCCCTCCGCCGGCCTGCTCGCCCGGGGTAGCAGCGGCGCGGCCGTGACGGCGGTGCAGCGGGCGCTCGGAGTTGCGCCCAGCGGTCGCTTCGGGTCGGCGACGGAGCGGAGCGTGCGCGCCTTCCAGGCCCGCCATGGCCTGCTCGTGGACGGGATCGTTGGCCCGCAGACACGGGCGGCACTCGGGCTGGGAGCGGTCAAGCCGGCGCAGGCCGGGACCGGCGCGCCCCCGGGCCCGGGGACGGCCACCCCGGCATCCGGATCGGCGCCCGGGGGGCTCCAGCGCATCGCGCAGTGCGAGTCCGGCGGCAATCCGCGCGCCGTCGGCGGCGGTGGCCGGTACCGGGGCAAGTATCAGTTCAGCTACGAGACCTGGCGCGCTGTCGGCGGGTCAGGCGATCCGGCCGCGGCCCCGGTGGGCGAGCAGGACCGCCGCGCCGCGGCGCTCTACCGTCGCAGCGGGACGGCCAGCTGGCCGACCTGCGGCTGACAGGGATGGTTGCCCCGAAAGGCGCCGGAGGGCCGCTTACCGCGGGCTTTCTGCCGTCGCCGGCGGTAAGGTCACGCTCGTGCGCCTGCAGCGTGCCGCGTTCTTGCTTGCCGCTGCCGTGGCTGCCGCTCTGGCCGCGTGGTACGTGCGCGGCCGGGGCGAGCCCGCCGGCACGGCCGAGGTCGCGGAGCGACCTCGGCGCGTGGACGCCGAGCCGACCGGCGGCGACCCGCTCGACCACCTGGCTGCCGAGGTCGAGGCGCGCTCGGACGCGTCCGACGTCGTGTCCGTGGTCGAGGACCTCCTCACGGCACCGGCCGAGGAGCAGCGCGACCCGGGCTAGGGGGGTCGGACGGCGTTCAGCCGCCGGATTTGCTTCCATTGCGTCCTCGAGACGCCGAGTCCCGCCGCCCAGAGCGGACGGGAGCGGGGGAACCAACTGGGTCCAAGGACCCGTGGGGCGAATCGCCGCCAGTGAGCGGCGTAGCGCCAGCAGGGGGCGAGCCTTCGGGCAAGTCCCCCTGACAGCGCGAGCCCGTCAGCTCACCTCGTAGGCGCGGACAAGAAGGGGAACCGGTTCGTGCGATCACCAGTCGTGGCAGTCGTAGTCGTGCTCGTGGCCATCGCCGGCGCTTCCGCATCGGCCGGCGCGGGCGCCTCCCTGGCTGCGGAGTCGGGTGGGGCGAGCGCCTCCGGCGGCGACGAGGTCGTGCTCCAGTGGGGCGATCGCGGGCCGGCGGTGCGCCGTCTGCAGCGGCGGTTGCACACCCGCGTCAGCGGCCGCTTCACCGCGGTCACCGAGCGTGCTGTCCGACGCTTCCAGCGCCGGGTCGGCCTGCGCGCGGACGGCATGGTCGGGGCGGCTACGAGGCAGGCCCTGGGACTCGATCCGTTCAGGCGCTCCGAGGTCCTCCGGCCACGCTTTCGCCTGCCGCGCGTCCTCCGCCTGATCGCGCGCTGCGAGTCCGGCGGCGACCCGCGGGCGATCAGCCGCAGCGGGAGGTATCGCGGCAGGTACCAGTTCTCGATGGCCACCTGGCGCGCGCTCGGTGGCCGTGGCGATCCGGCGCGCGCAGCCGGGCGTCTCCAGGACCGCCTGGCGCTCAGGCTCTACCGCAGGCGCGGGACCGCCGCCTGGCCGCACTGCGCGGTTATCGCCCGGCGCGCGATGCGCGGCTGAGCCGAGGCGAGGGGCGAGCGCAGGCCGCGTTCCCCTTAGGGGAAGGTGGAGGCGATCGACGAGCTCGCGGCGTCCCTCAGGACGCGGCTGATCGAGCGCGCCCGCGAGGGCGCCGCCGACGGAGCGTCGCTCGACAGCGCCGTCAGCGAGCTGGTGGAGCGCGAGGCAGCGCCGCTTCCGGTCGCGGATCGCGAGGCCCTGCGCGAGCGGGTGCTGCTGCTGGCCAGGGGCCTCGGCCCGCTCGAGCCGCTGCTTGCCGATCCACAGGTGGACGAGGTGATGGTGAACGGCCCGGGCCGCGTCTACGTCGAGCGCGCGGGACGGCTGGCGCCTACCTCGGTCGAGTTCGGGTCCCCAGCCGAGCTGATGCACGCGATCGAGCGCATACTCGCGCCGCTCGGGCGGCGCGTGGACGAGGCGTCGCCCCTGTGCGACGCGCGCCTGCCCGACGGCTCGCGCGTGAACGTGGTGATACCGCCGCTGTCCCTCTCGGGCCCGTGCCTGACGATCCGGCGCTTCCGGCGCGGCGGCTTCACGTTGCGCGAGCTCGTGGCGGGGGGCACGCTGAGCGCCGAGCTGGCCGAGCTGCTCGCGCTCTGCGTGGCGGCGCGCGCGTCGATCCTGGTCAGCGGCGGCGCCGGCTCCGGCAAGACGACCACCCTGAACGCCCTCTCCGGGGCGATTCCCGGCGAGGAGCGCATCGTGACGATCGAGGACGCCGCCGAGCTGCGCCTCCGGCAGGCGCACGTGGTGCGGCTCGAAGCGCGGCCGCCCAACCTCGAGGGTCGCGGCGAGGTCACGATCCGCCAGCTCGTGCGGAACGCGCTGCGGATGCGGCCGGATCGCATCGTGGTGGGGGAGGTGCGCGGCCCGGAGGCCCTCGACATGCTGCAGGCCCTGAACACCGGCCACGAAGGGTCGCTCAGCACGGTGCACGCGAACTCGCCCGAGGACGCGCTGCGACGGGTGGAGACGCTGGCGCTGATGGCCGGCGTGGGCCTGCCGCACGCCGCCGTGCGGGACCAGGTGGCGAGCGCGGTGGACCTGGTCGCCCACCAGGCGCGCCGACCCGACGGCGCGCGCGTGCTCGAGTCGGTCAGCGAGGTCGTGCGGGTGGCCGGTAGCCGTGGGACCCGGGAGCTCTACCGCTCTGGCGGCCGGCCGCAGCATCCCCGGGAGGGACGCCTGGCGGAGCGTCTGCGCGCCTTCCGCGGCGCCGGGCGGTGACGCCCGCCGCGGCGCCGGCGTTCGCGGCCGGAGCCTGCGCGACCGGCCTGCTCCTGGAGCTCGGGCGTGCCGGAGCCGCGCGCGCCCCGGTGGCGGCCCGCGCGCTCGCCGCCCTCGTCGACGCCCTCGCCAGGCTCGGCCGGGAGGGCCGTGAGCCGGGCGGCCCGGAGCGGAGGCAGCTGCTGCTTGCCGGGGCGGGGTCGGCCTTCGCCGTCGGCACGCTGCTCGCCGGACCGCTCGCGGGCGCTGCCCTTGCGGGTGGTGGGACCTGGCTCGCCGCTCGGGCGCTCGTCTGGCGCAGGACGCGCTACCGCCGAGCGGTCGAGTCGGGGGTGCCCGCCGCGGCCAACGCGATCGCCGACGCCCTGGGCGGCGGCCACTCCCTGCGCGGCGCCCTGGCCGAGGCGGCCGCCTCGTTGCCGGGAGCGGCAGGGCACGAGCTGCGCCGGGTCCGGGCCGAGCTTCAGGCAGGCGCAGGCAGCGACGGCGCGCTCGAGGCGATGCGCGCCAGGGCCCGCTCCTCCCGGATCGACACGCTGGTCGCCGCCTGCCTTCTCCAGCGCCGCGCCGGCGGCGACCTCGCGAAGCTCCTGCGGGAGTGCGCGGAGGCGTTCGAGGACCAGTCCCGTGTCGACGAGGAAGCCCGGGCGGCCACCGCGCAGGCACGCTTCACCGGCCTCCTGGTGGTGCTGCTGCCCGCCGGCGGAGCGCTGCTCGCAGAGCTGGCCAGCCCGGGCTTCCTGCTCGATCTCTGGGGCTCCCTCCTCACGGCCTGGCTCGTGGGGCTGTCGATCGGGCTCCAACTCCTCGCGGCGGTGCTGATCCGCAGGCTCGGCAGGGTGCGCTGGTGACCGCCCTCCTCGCGGGAGCCCTCGGCGGCGCCTGCGCCGCGCTGGTCGTGGCCGGGGCCGGGCTGCTCATGCCCCTCCGCGACGGCCGGCGGGACCCGCGGCCGCCAGTGCTCGTGCGCGGGTTTGCGCTGGCGGGCGTCCGTTTGCGAGCGCGGTGGGCGGTCCCGCCCGGCGACCTTGCCGGCAGGATCGCCGCCGCGGGCCGCCCCGGCGGGCTCGGTCCACGCGAGCTGATGGCGTCCAAGCTCGCCGCTGCGCTCGCCGGCGTGCCTGCCGGACTGGCACTCGCGGCCACGGCTCCCGGGCGGCTGGGCGTGCTCGTCGCGCCCGCGACGCCGGTCCTGCTGTTCCTGGCGCCCGACCTGTGGCTTGCCCGCCGCACCGCCGAGCGCGCGCGGCGGGCACGGCGCGAACTGCCGGCCATGCTCGACCTCCTGCGGGTCACCGTCGAGGCGGGGGCGCCGCTCGGGGCCGGCCTGGCCGAGGTAGGGCGGCGAGCCGGCGGGCCCCTGGCCGACGAGTGGCGCGCCGTCGGGACGCTGGTCTCCCTCGGCGAGCCGCTGGAGGACGCACTCGCGGGGATGGCGGAGAGGCTGCCGTTGCCGGAGGTCGAGTCGCTCGTCGCCGCGCTCGAGCGCGCCCGGCGTCACGGCTCCCCGCTGGCGCGGGCTCTGTCCGCCCAGGCCCGTGAGGCGCGCTTCGAACTGCGCCGGCGGGTCCAGGAGCAGGCCGCACGGGCCGGGCCGAAGATCCAGCTCGTCGTGGCGCTGCTGCTCGTGCCGTCCGTTCTACTGCTCGTCGCGGCGGCGCTCGTGACCGCGCTCCTCACCGGCGGGGGCGAGGCGCTGCCGATCTGAGCGCAAGCGTTGCTGCAGAAGCGACGTCTGCAAGCAGGATTTCGTCCAGCTGCCACCGGCGCAAGGGCCTGCCCAGGGGTATCGACCTGCCTCCCACCGGCCCACAACGGCCCGATGGCGCTCTGGAGTGGGACTTTCGCGCCAATCGCCCGGCGGCGGGGGGCGCGATCGGACGAAATGTGGGGAAAAGTGTTGCGAGGTGGGGGAAAGTGGGGTAACGTGCCTCAAACACATGGACCGGAGTGGCGGGGCTCCTCCCACTCCGCCACTTCGGTCCGAAACTTCTCCACCAAGGCGGTGGGGCACATCGGAGAGCCACTTGGCATTTCGAGGCCACTACGAGCACTCGCTGGACGCGAAGAACCGGCTCAGCATTCCCGCCCGCTTCCGCGCCGCGTTCTCCTCGGGAGCTGTTCTCGCCAAGGACCCGGAGCCCTGCCTGGCGGTCTGGGCCCCGGACGCCCACGAGTCGATCATCGAGCGCGCGCTGTCCGGACTGAACCCGATGGGATCCCAGTACCGCAAGCTCTCGCGCTTCTACCAGGGCAACTCCTTCGAGATGGATCTCGACGCGGCGGGCCGGGTGACCCTGCCGCCGCCGCTGCTCGAGCACGGCAGCATCAGCAAGGACGTGGTGGTCGTTGGCGTCGGCGACCACCTGGAGGTTTGGGGAGCCGAGCGCTGGCGGCAGACCCAGGAGGAGCTCGACTCGGAGATCGCGGAGGTGACGGAGCGACTTGGCGATCCTTCTTGACATGACCGGCACCCATGTCCCGGTGCTCGCGGGCGAGCTGATCGACCTGACAGCCCCCGGCCCAGGCGAGCTCGCCGTCGATTGCACCTTCGGCGCGGGCGGCCACGCGCGCCTGGTGGCAGAGCGGATCGGACCTTCCGGCACGCTCGTCTGCATCGATCGCGACCCGGCTGCGGAGGAGCGCTTCGAGGCGTTCGCCGACGAGGCCCCCTGCGAGCTCCGCTTCCTGCGGATGGACTACGCGGAGGGGCTCGAGCTGCTGCGTGAGGAGGGCCTCGAGGCGGACACCGTGCTGTTCGACCTCGGCGTGTCCTCGATGCAGGTGGACACGCGCGAGCGCGGGTTCTCGTACTCCTACGACGCGCCGCTCGACATGCGCATGGACCCGAGCAGCGGCCTCGATGCGCGCGAGCTCGTGAACGAGCTCGACGAGCGCCAGCTGGCGCGGATCTTCCGAAGCCTGGGGGAGGAGCCGAACGCTCGCGTCATCGCTCGTGCCATCGTGCGAAAGCGGGGCGGCCGCCGTTTCGAGACCACCGGGCAGCTCGTCGAGACGATCGAGTCCTCGCTGCCGGCGGCGATCCGCCGCAGCTTCGGCGGCGGCCATCCCGCAAAGCGGGTCTTCCAGGCCCTCCGCATCGCCGTGAACGGCGAGCTCGACCTGCTGGACGCGGCGCTACCAGAGGCATGGGAGCTTCTGCGGCCGGACGGACGGCTGGCGGCCATCTCCTTCCATTCGCTCGAGGACCGTCGCGTCAAGCGCTTCATCGCCGCCCGGGCCCGGGGCTGCATCTGCCCGCCCGACTTCCCGGTCTGCGCCTGCGGGCGCACCCCGGAGGCCGAGGTGCTGACGCCGCGCGCCGTCGCGCCCACTCCCGGCGAGGTGGCCCAGAATCCACGCGCCCGTGCGGGCCGCCTGCGCGCGGCGCGCAAGCTCGACGGAGGGGAGGACGGCTGATGGCACGCCGGGCGGCGGCGACAGCCAGAGCGTCGGCGCCGGCCCGCCGGACGTCGTCCCCAGCCCGTTCCCGCCACGCGACCGTTCCCGCCACGCGCCGCCGGGCCTCGGGCCCGGCTCCCGCCCGTGCGCCGCGCAGGGCGCCGCTCCCGGTCGGCGCCCGGAGGATGCTGCGGGCGCCGGTCGCCCGGGCCCTGCGCGCCCGCGGGGTGGGCGTCCTCGACGCCCTGCTTCACGGCCGCGGCTGGATCGGCCTGGTCGGCGTGCTCCTGGTGGGGATCGTGTTCTTCAACGTGGCGCTGCTGCAGCTGAACCGGGGGATCGCCCGCACCTCCGAGCGCTCGGCCGCGCTCGAGCGGACAAACGCCCGTCTGCGGCTGAGTGTCGCGCGACTGGGCTCGACGGAGCGGATTCAGCGGGTCGCGGGCCAGCGTGGGCTGGTGATGCCCGCTCCCGGCGACGTCCACTACCTGCGGCTCCACCCGCGCGCGGACGGCCGCCTGGCGGCCCGCCGGGCCGTGCCGCCGGAGGGCGCCGCGCAGCCCGCGCCCGTCCCGGCGCCCGCGGCGGCCACCACCCAGCCGGCGGCGCCCGCGACGACTCAGGCGCCCGCGGCGACGGCGACGACGCCGGCTTCGCCTCCCACCGTGGCCGCGACCCCGCCCGGCCAGGGCTAGGCGTGCTGCTCGTAGAGCGCAGGGTCGGCCTTCTCTTCGCGCTCTTCCTGTTGCTGCTCGGCACCGCGACCATGCGCGCCGTCTGGCTCGGCACGGTCAGGGCCCCCGCGCTCAAGGCCCGCGCGGTCACCCAGCAGACGCAGACGCTCACCGTACCGGCGCAGCGCGGCATCATCAGCGATCGCCACGGCGTCGAGCTGGCCGTCTCCGAGGACGCGGTCACGGTCTTCGCAAACCCGCTCCTGATCAAGGACCCCGCCCGCGTGGCGCACCGGCTGGCGCCGCTCATGCGCGAGCCGGAGGGGCAGCTGCTTCACAAGCTCGCGGATCGCCGGAAGGGCTTCGTCTACCTGCGCAGGAGGATGGACGCCACCCGTGGTCAGCGACTGCAGAAGCTGAAGATCGAGGGAATCGGCACCGTCGTCGAGCCGAAGCGCAGCTATCCGCAGGGGGCGCTCGCCTCGCAGGTGCTCGGGACGGTCGGCACGGACAACTACGGCCTGTCGGGGCTCGAGCAGTCACGTGACCGGGAGCTCCACGGAAGCGACGGCCGTCGGCGGCTCGTGAAGGATGCGCTCGGCGAGCCGGTCAGCATCGCCGAGGTCCAGCGCGAGCGCCCCGGGAAGGACCTGAGGCTGACGCTCGATGCCGCGATCCAGGCGCGGGTCGAGGCGGTCCTGACCGGCGTAGGCCAGACCTTCCGGCCGCGGGGCGCCACGGCGCTCGTCATGGACCCCCGCACCGGGGGCCTCCTGGCGCTTGCCAACTGGCCGCGGGTCGACGCGAACGACGTGGGCGGCGCTCCCGCGTACGCGCGCCAGGATCGCGCCATCCAGGCGAGCTACGAGCCGGGATCGACGTTCAAGCCGGTCACGGTCTCGGGGGCGCTGTCCGAGCACCTGATCAAGCCGGACTCGCCCTTCAACCTCCCGCCGGTCATCAAGGTCGCCGATCGCACCATCGGCGAGGCGCACGACCGCGGCGGCATAACGCTCACGGTGTCGCAGATCCTGGCCCAGTCCTCCAACGTGGGCACGGTCATGGTCGGCCTGAAGCTGGGGGCGGGCCGATTCGACCGCTGGGTGCGCCGGTTCGGCTTCAGCCGCTCGACCGGGGTCGACCTGCCCGGAGAGGCGGCGGGCATCGTGCCGCGACCGCGCGGCTACTCCGGCTCGTCGATGGGGAACCTTCCGATCGGCCAGGGCCTGGCCGTGACGCCGATGCAGATGGCCACCGCCTATACGGCGATCGCGAACCACGGCGTCATCCGCCGCCCGTACGTGATCGCCGGCGACCGCCGGCCGGGCCGGCGGGTGCTGAGCTCGCGCGTCGCGAGCCAGGTCTCGCGCATGCTCGAGGGCGTCCTCGGCCCCGGCGGGACCGCCGAGGAGGCCCAGGTGCCCGGCTACCGGCTGGCGGGCAAGACCGGCACCGCGCAGAAGCCCGACGGCCACGGGGGCTACTCCAAGACCAACTTCGTCGCCTCCTTCATCGGCTATGCGCCGGCGCGCGACCCGCGGCTGCTGGTGGCCGTGATGGTCGACGAGCCCAGGGGAGAGATCTACGGCGGCGTGGTGGCCGCCCCGGCCTTCGAGAAGATCATGCAGTTCGCGCTCCCGTATCTGCGCATTCCCCCGCAGTAGGCTCAGCGCGCAGATGAACCTCCTCGAGCTGATGGGGGGCGGGGCCCCGGAGGTGGAGATCTCCGGGCTCGCCTACTCGAGCCGCGAAGTCGCGGACGGCACGCTGTTCTTCTGCGTGCGCGGCTTCACGGCCGACGGTCACGACTACGCGGCGGAGGCCGTTGGCCGGGGGGCGGCGGCGCTCGTCTGCGACCACCCGCTCGGGCTCGGGGTGCCCGAGGTCGTGGTCGACGACGTCCGCCAGGCCATGGGCCCGGCGGCCGCCCGCTTCCACGGCGATCCGACCGCCGAGCTCCGGGTGGTGGGCATCACCGGCACGAACGGGAAGACGACCACCGCCTACCTCGTCCGCCACCTGCTCCAGGCGGGAGGCCTGCGCTGCGGCCTGCTCGGCACGGTCAAGCGCGTCGTGGGCGGCGTGGAGGAGGAGGTCGAGCGCACCACACCCGAGGCCATCGACCTTCAGGCGGCCTTCCGGCGCATGCTGGACTCCGGCGACGGCGCGTGCGCGATGGAGGTCTCCTCCCACGCGCTCGAGCTGGGGCGAGTCGCGTGCGTCCGCTTTGCCGTCCGGGTGTTCACCAACCTGACTCAGGACCACCTGGACTTCCACGGCACGATGGACGAGTACTTCCAGGCCAAGCGGCGCCTGTTCGAGGATCAGGGGGGCCCCGCCGTGGTCAACTTCGACGACGAGTACGGTCGCCGGCTCGCCGGCGAGCTCGACGCGCCGATCACGTTCGGGGTCGAGAGCCAGGCCGACTACACGGCGCGAGACGTGGAGTTCGACGTGGCGGGCACGCGCTTCACCTGCGTGACGCCTGACGGCGCCATCGAGCTGGAGTCGCCGCTGCCCGGCCTGTTCAACGTTCAGAACCTGCTCGGGGCGATCGCTTCGGCGCGGTCGCTGGGCGTGGAGCTCGCGTCGATTCGCGACGCGGTCCGCGACTCCGGCCGGGTGCCGGGACGCTTCGAGGCCGTCGACGAGGGGCAGGACTTCACGCTGCTCGTCGACTACGCCCACACCCCGGACTCGCTGGAGAACGTCCTCCGCGCCGCGCGCGGGCTCACCCGCGGGAGGCTGCACGTGGTCTTCGGCGCCGGAGGGGACCGTGATCGCGCGAAGCGGCCGCTGATGGGCGAGGTGGCCCGGCGGCTGGCCGATCGCGTGATCGTCACCTCCGACAACCCGCGCAGCGAGGACCCCGAGGCGATCCTGGGGCAGATCGTCGAGGGGACCGGCCCGGACGCCGGGCGCGAGCTCGACCGCCGCCGGGCGATCCGGTCGGCGGTCGCAGACGCCGAGCCGGGCGATGTCATCGTCATCGCCGGCAAGGGGCACGAGCAGGGACAGGAGTTCGAGGGCGGCCGCAAGCTTCCGTTCGACGACGTCACGGAGGCGCGCGAGGCGCTGCGGGCCCGGCTGGGCGCCCGGGCATGATGGACAGGGACGCCGCCTGGGTGGCCGAGGCCGCCGGCGGCCGCCTGCTGGCGGGCGACCGACACGAGCCCGGCCCCGAGCGCGCGGTGATCGACACCCGGCAGCTGCGGCCCGGAGACCTGTTCGTGGGCCTCCGCGGGACGCGGGTGGACGGGGGGGAGTTCGCCCCGAGGGCGCTCGAGGCGGGCGCCTGGGGGGTTCTGGTCGATGCGTCGCGCGCCGGCTCCCTCGCGACCGACCGGCCGCTCGTGGCGGCGGACGACCCGCTTGTCGCGCTCCAGCGGCTCGCCGCCGCCTGGAGGCGGGAGCTCGGCTGCAAGCTGGTCGCGATCACGGGCTCGACCGGCAAGACCTCGACCAAGGACATCCTGGCGGCGATGCTGCGGTCGCAGCTCCGGACCCACGCCAACCACGAGAACTTGAACACCGAGATCGGCCTGCCGCTGTCGATCCTCGAAGCCCCCCCTGGGACCGAGGCAATGGTGCTCGAGATGGCCATGCGCGGAGCCGGCCAGATCGCCGAGCTGGCCGCGATCGCCGAGCCGGACGTGGGCGTGATCGTGAACGTGGGCCCGGTGCACCTCGAGCTGCTCGGCGACGTCGAGAAGGTCGCGGCCGCGAAGGCGGAGCTGATCCGCGACCTGCCCGCGGGAGCCGCGTGCGTCGTACCGGCGAGCGAGCCGCTCCTGGACGCCCACCTCCGCGACGACCTCGACACTTGGACCTTCGGCCCCGGCGGTCAGGTCGCCCTGCTCTCGTTCGACGCCGGCGTGGCGCAGATCGAGGCGCGCGGCGAGCGGCTCGAGCTGGAGTTGCCGTTCTCCGAGGCGCACAACCTGCTGAATGCCCTCGCGGCGATGGCCGCGGCCCGCGCGCTCGGCGTTCGTCCCGCCGGCGCCCTCGAGGTGCGTTTCTCGTCGCTGCGCGGGGAGATCGTCGAGCTGCCCGGCGGGGTCACGTTGGTGAACGACTGCTACAACGCCAACCCCATGTCGATGCGGGCGGCCCTCGACACCCTCGCCGGCAGCCCGGCGGAGCGGCGCATAGCGGTGCTCGGCACGATGGCCGAGCTGGGCGAGGACTCGCCCCGCTTCCACAGCCAGGCCGGAGCTCAAGCCGCGGCGCGGGGGATCGATGTGCTCGTGACTGTCGGGCAGGAAGCGCTCGCCTACGCCGACGGCTTCGATGGCGAGAGCCACGCCGTCGCCGGGCCCGAGGAGGCCGCGGCGCTGCTCGACGAGCTCGCCCAGCCGGGCGATCGCGTGTTGCTGAAGGGCTCACGCTCGGTCGGGCTCGAGCGCGTGCTGGACTCCCTGGGCGCGCCCGGAGAGCGCGGATAGGTGGGGCGCATCCTGATCGCGGGGATGGCCTCGCTCCTCATCTGCATCTTCCTCGGGCCCAAGTTCATCGACTACCTGCGCGAGAAGGAGTTCGGCCAGCAGATCCGCGAAGAGGGCCCCGAGGGCCATCACGGCAAGGCCGGCACGCCGACGATGGGGGGAATCGTGCTCTTCGTCGCCGTGTGCGTGCCGTTCCTGATCCTGACGCACTTCCGCGCCGCGAGCATGGCGGTGTTCGGAACCGCCCTGGTCAGCGCCGGCCTGGGCTTCGCCGACGACTGGGTGAAGCTCCAGAAGAAGCGCTCGCTGGGTATCTCCGGGCGCACGAAGCTGATCGTGCAGGCGCTGACGGCGATCGGGCTGTGGCTGTTCGTGACGCGCTATGTGGGACTCGAGGACACGCTGCGCCTCCGCGTCGTGGACGCCTCGATCGACCTCGGCGTCTTCTATCCCGTGCTGATCTTCCTGGTGCTCGCGGGAGCCACGAACGGCGTGAACCTGACCGACGGCCTGGATGGTCTCGCCGCGGGCTGCGCCGCGATCGTGCTGCTGGCGTTCACCGCCATGACGTTCATCACCACCGGCCAGCAGGACCTGGCGCTGCTGTCGTCCTGCCTGGTCGGCGCCTGCGTGGGCTTCCTCTGGTTCAACTCGTTTCCCGCCGCCGTCTTCATGGGCGACACGGGCTCACTGGGGCTCGGGGGCGCGATTGCCGCCATGGCGGTGCTGACCAAGACGGAGGTGCTGCTCCTGATCATCGGCGGCATCTTCGTGATCGAGGCCCTGTCGGTGGCGATCCAGGTGCTCGCCTTCCAGCGCTTCCGAAAGCGCGTGTTCCTGATGGCCCCGATCCACCACCACTTCGAGCTCCTGGCCTGGTCCGAGACCAAGATCATCCTGCGCTTCTGGATCGTCGCGGCGATCTGCTCGGCGATCGGCTTCACGCTGTACCAGCAGTCGATCACGTGAGCGCGGGGCGCCCGCGGCCGGCGCTTCCGCCCGGCCCCTACCTGGTGGTCGGCCTGGCACGCTCGGGGCAGGCGGCGGCCCGGATGCTGGCGCCCCACGGCGAGGTGATCGGCTGCGACAGGGGGGAGCCGGAGCCCGACCTGCCCGGCGTGGAGCTCCACCTGCGAAGCGACGGCCTCGAGCTGCTGAACCGCGCCCGCACGCTGGTGAAGAGCCCCGGCGTGCCGCGCGAGGCTCCCGTCGTGGCGGCTGCGCTCGAGCGCGGTGTGGCGGTCCATGGCGAGCTGGAACTCGCCTGGCGCCTCCTGCCGAACCCGTTCCTGGCGGTGACCGGGACGAACGGCAAGACCACGACCGCCGAGCTGCTCGGAGCGATCCATCGCCAGGCCGGACTCGACGTGGAGGTGGCCGGCAACGTGGGCACGCCGCTCGCCTCGCTCGTCGGCCTGACCGCGCCGGAGACCGCGCTCGTGTGCGAGGTGTCGAGCTTTCAGCTCGAGGACGCCGAGACCTTCGCCCCCGAGTGCGCCGTGCTGCTCAACCTGACGCCGGACCACCTCGACCGGCACGGCGACCTCGAGGCCTACAGGCTGGCGAAGCTGCGCGTGTTCCGAAATCAGGCCGAGGGCGACGTGGCCGTGCTTCCGCAGGGCTTCGAGGCGGACGTGCGCGCGCGACGGGTGCGCTTCGGCGGCGCCGGGGCCGACCTCGAGCACTCGGACGGCGCGCTTCGCTGGGGGGGCCGCGAGCTGATGTCCGCCGCCGAGCTCCGTCTGCGCGGCTCCCACAACCTCGAGAACGCGATGGCCGCCGCGGCGGCGGCGCTCTCGACGGGCGTGGCCGCGGATGCGGTGCGAGTCGCTCTTCGGAGCTTCCCGGGCGTGCCCCACCGCCTGGAGGAGGTGGGGACCGTCAGCGGGGTGCTGTACGTGAACGACTCGAAGGCGACGAACGTCTCGGCCGCGGCGCGCGGCATCGAGGCCTTCGAGGACGGGGTCCACGCGATCCTGGGGGGCAGCCTCAAGGGCGGCGGCTTCGAGGGGCTGCGCGGCGCGGTGGCCTCGCGCTGCCGGGCGTGCTATCTGATCGGGCAGGCCACGGAGCGGCTCGAGGCCGACCTGGAGGGCGCGGCCCCCCTGCGACCCTGTGGCGACCTGGAGGGCGCGGTGCGCGCCGCCGCCGAGGCCGCTTCGCCAGGGGAGGTGGTGCTCCTGTCACCGGCGTGCGCGAGCTACGACCAGTACCGCGACTTCGAGCAGCGCGGCGACCACTTCCGCGCGCTGGTAGGGAGTGCATGATTCGGACCGCGCGCGTCGAAGACGGTCCGGATGCCGTCGAAGCACAGCGGTCGCAAGCGCCCGGTGGAGTACTCGCTGCTCTACACCGCGACGCTCTGCCTGCTGGCCGCGGGGGCCGTGATGGTCTACTCGGCCAGCTCGGCCGAGGCGCTGCTCCAGGGCCCGGGCGACCCGGCCTACTACCTGAAGCGCTACCTGGCCTGGGGAGTCGTGGGCCTCGTGGGCATGCACTTCCTGTCGCGCAACGGCCTGAAGCTGATCCGGGCCGCGACCCCGCTGCTGCTCGTGAGCTCGTTCGTGCTCTGCGTTGCGGTGATGCTGCCCGGGATCGGAGTGCGGGTGAACGGCGCCACGCGCTGGCTCGCCGCCGGGCCGCTTCAGTTCCAGCCGGCAGAGCTGCTCAAGGTCTCGCTCGTGCTGTACGGGGCGCAGGTGCTGGCGGCGCGGCCGAAGCGCGTGCTGGCGGTCGGCACGCTGATGAAGCCCCTGCTGCTCGTCACCGGGGGCGCCTGCGCGCTGCTCCTCAAGCAGCCGGACATGGGAACGGCGATCGTCATTTGCCTGTCGATGGGCTGCCTGCTGATCGCGGCGGGCACGCCCCCGCGCGTCCTGGCCAAGATCGGCGGCACCCTGGCCGCGCTCGTCTTCGTGTTCGCGATCATCGAGCCCTACCGGCGCGCGCGCCTGACGTCGTTCCTGAATCCCTTCCACGACGCCGGCGGGGCCGGCTTCCAGGCGGTGCAGGCGCTGGTGGCGATCGGCTCGGGCGGCTTCTTCGGCGTCGGCCTCGGGGAATCCGTCCAGAAGATCTTCTACCTGCCGGAGGCCCACACGGACATGATCATGGCCATCATCGGCGAGGAGGTCGGGCTCGTCGGGATCCTTGGCGTGATCGTCCTCTACGCGATGATCGGCTACGCCGGGCTGCGTGCGGCGAAGCTGGCCGGCGATCTGCATTCCAAGCTGCTTGCCGCCGGCATCACCTCCTTGATACTCAGCCAGGCGACGCTCAACTTCTTCGCGGTGCTTGGAATGGCCCCGCTTACCGGCGTGCCGCTGCCCTTCCTCTCCTACGGCAGCTCGAACCTGATCGTGATGCTGGGGGCGATGGGGCTGCTACTGAACGTGGCGGCAACGGGCGGTCGCGCCGCCCGGGCCCGTCCCCGACTGCGGGCGATCGAAGGAGGCGGACGTGCCGCGGATAGTGATCGCCGCCGGCGGGACGGCGGGGCACGTCGTTCCGGCTCTAGCGGTCGCTGAGGCGCTGCGCGGTCGCGGCGCAGAGGTCGAGTTCGTCGGGGGCGAGCGCGCCGAAGCCGAGCTCGTGCCGCGGGCGGGATACGCCTTCCACCCGCTCCAGGTGGCGGGCATCGACCGCCGCAATCCACTGCGGGCAGCCCGCGCCGTGGCGCTCGCCGGCGTGGCCGGCGCCCGGGCCCGCCGGCTGCTGCGCCGCCTACGCGCGGACGCGGTGCTGGGGGGCGGTGGCTACGTGGCCGGCCCGGTCGGGCTGGCGGCGCGCACGCTCGGGCTGCCGCTCGCGGTGTGCGAGGCGGACAGCCGCCTGGGACTCGCAAACCGCCTGCTCGCGCCCCTGGCGCGACGCGTCTTCCTCTCCTTTCCGGTCCCCGGCCGCGACGGCCCGAAGTACCTCGTCACCGGGCGGGCGCTGTCCCCGGGGACGGGTGGAGCCGATCGCGAGCGGGCGCGCGAGCGCTTCGGCATCCCGCCCGGGGAGACCTGCCTGCTCGTGTTCGGAGGGTCGCTCGGCGCGCGCCGCCTGAACCACGCGGCCGTCGAGGCCTTCGCCGCGCATGCGCCCTGCGCCGTGCTTCATGCCTGCGGCCGGCGCGACCACGACGAGCTGGGCCGCCGCCTGGACGAGCTCGGCGCTCCGGCCCGGTACCGCCTGTACGACTACATCGAGCCGTTTGCAGACGCCCTGGCGGCGGCCGACCTGGTCGCGGCGCGGGCGGGCGGCTCGGTGCTGGAGCTCGCGGCCGCGGGCCTGCCCGCGATCCTGGTGCCGTTCCCGCAGGCCGCCGCCGACCATCAGACCGGCAACGCGCGCTTCATGGAGCGAGCGGGGGCGGCCGTCGTGGTTCCGGACCCCGAGCTCGACGGCCCCCGGCTCGCCAGCGAGGTCGGGGCTCTCCTGGCGGCGCCCCAGCGCATGCGCGAGATGGCTGTCGCCGCCCGCGCCGCGTCTCGGCCCGACGCGGCCGAGACGATCGCCGACGAGCTGCTGCGCCTGGCGTCCGCCTGACCAGCTCCGGCGGCGCGGGCGGGGCCCGGCCCGCGGGCTATGGTGCGGCGCCATGGGCGAGGCCCCGTTCAGCGGCCGGCGGCTCCACTTCGTGGGCATCGGCGGGGCCGGCATGAGTGGGCTCGCGCTCGTCAGCCAGGTGCTCGGCGCGGAGGTCACGGGCTCGGACAGCGCCGACTCCCCCTACTGCGCGCGGCTGCGCGAGCACGGAATCGATCCGGTGATCGGGCACGACGCCGCGAACCTGCCCGCGGGCGCGGAGCTGGTCGTCTCGACGGCCATCCCGGAAGAGAACGTCGAGCTGCGCGCGGGCCGGGCGGCCGGGGTTCAGGTGCTTCACCGCGGCGAGCTGCTCGGAGAGGTCTCCCGCCTCAAGCGATCGATCGCGGTGGCGGGGACCCACGGCAAGACCACCACCGCGTCCATGGCGGCGCACGTGCTGCTCGAGACGGGCCGCGATCCCGGCTTCCTGATCGGCGGTGAGCTGCGGGCCGCGGGGACCAACGCCGGCTGGGGAGAGGGCGAGTGGCTCGTGGTCGAGGCCGACGAGTCGGACCGCTCGTTCCTGCGCCTGGCCCGCGACGTCGCCGTGGTCCTGAACGTGGAGCTCGACCACCACGCCACCTATCGCACGCTCGGCGAGCTCGAGCGGGCCTACTCGGAGTTCGCCGGGCCGGCGGAGCTGCGGGTGCTCGGCCCGGGCGTCGAGGTTGACGGCCAGGGCCGTGTCGCCAGATTCGGTGTGGGTGAGGGCGATCTGGCCGCGCGGGGGCTCGAGCTGCTTCCCTTCGGCTCGCGCTTCGAGGTCGCCGGGGTGGCTGTCGAGCTGCGGGTACCCGGCGTGCACAACGCCCTGAACGCCCTGGCGGCCATGGCGGCTGTTCGGGCCGCCGGCGTCGAGCCGGCCGAGGCGGCGCCCGCGCTCGCGAGCTTCAGCGGCGCCGGCAGGCGCTTCGAGGAGCACGGCACCACCACGTCGGGGGCGCAGGTCTTCGACGACTACGCCCACCACCCGACCGAGGTGCGCGCGACCCTCGAAACCGCTCGGGCGCTCGCACCCCGCCGCCTGGTCGCCTGCTTCCAGCCGCACCTCTATTCCCGTACGCAGAAGCTGGCGCGTGAGTTCGGCCGCGCGCTGGCCGTGGCCGACCTCGTGGTCGTCCTCGACGTCTACCCCGCGCGCGAGAGCCAGGCCGATTTCCCCGGCGTGAGCGGCCTGCTAGTGGCCGAGGCGACGGCGGACGCGGCGGCGGGCCGGCCGGTGTGGTGGCTGCCGTCGATGGACGACGCCGAGCGCGTGCTGCGCAGCGAGGTGGGCGAGGGGGACGTGCTGCTGACCCTGGGCGCCGGGGACGTGGACGCGCTCGCCCGCCGGCTGGCGGACGGCGCAGGGGCGCGGGCCGCATGAGCCCGCCGCACGAAGTCGAGCGCGAATACCCGCTCGCGCGGCTGACGACCGTCAGGACGGGCGGTCCCGCCGACTTCTTCGCGCGCGCGGGCTCGGACGAGCGGCTGGCGGAGCTGCTCGCCTGGGCCGACGGCGACGACCTCGAGGTAGGAGTGGTGGGCTCAGGGTCGAACCTGCTGGTAGCGGATGAAGGCTTCCGAGGACTGGTCGTGAAGCTCGATGGCTCGCTCGCCGCGATCGAGCGTCACGACGAGCACCTCGTCTGCGGCGGCGGTGCGCGCCTGCCGCAGGCCGCCGCCTATGCCGCCCGCGCGGGCCTGAGCGGGCTCGAGTTCGGAGTGAACATCCCGGGCACGGTCGGCGGCGCCGTGAAGATGAACGCCAACGCATACGGCGGCGACCTCGCGCGCGTGCTCGAGTGGGTCGACGTGACGACGCCCTCCGGCGGCGAGCGTCGTCGCCCCGAGGAGCTCGGCTTCGAGTACCGCCGCTCCAACCTGCGCCCGCGTGAGATCGTCGCCCGCGCCTCCTTCGCGCTCGAGAGCGCGGACCCGGCCGGCGTCAAGGCGACGCTCGGGCAGATGCGCGATCGCCGCAAGGAGGCGCAGCCGTCCGGAATCAAGACCTTCGGCTCCACCTTCAAGAACCCCGATGACCCCGCCGCCGGGGGGCGCAGCGCAGGTGTCCTGCTGGACGAGGCCGGCTGCCGGGGCCTGCAGGTGGGCGGTGCGCGCTTCTCCGACAAGCACGCGAACTTCGTCGAGAACACGGGCGGGGCGACGACCGCCGACGTGATCGCGCTGATGGCGGAAGGGCGCCGGCGCGTGCGCGAGGCCCGCGGCGTCCTGCTGGAGCCCGAGGTGCAGCTCCTGGGGGCGGTCGACGCGTCGGAGCTGGACCTGTGAGCGCGCTGGCCGCCCGCCTGGGCCTGCCGCTGCTGCGCCCGCTCGCGTCCATCTCGATCCCGCCGCGGATGCGCCGCCCGCTGGCGCTGGCCCTGGCGGGGTGCCTGGCGCTGAGCGCCGTCTACCTGCTGTGGTTCCGCGACTCCGGGCTGGTGCGGGTCAAGAGCGTGACCGTCAGCGGCGCGACCGCGTCTGACGCGGGCAGCCTGCGCCGCTCGCTGACCCTGGCGGCGCGAGGAATGACGACGCTGCACCTGGACCGCGACCGGCTGCAGCGGGTGGCCTCCCTCGACCCCGTGGTCGAGCGGCTGGAGCTCGACCCCGACTTCCCCCACTCGCTCCGGATCCGCGTGATCGAGCGGCGGGCGGCGGCGATCGCGGTCAGCGGCCGCGGCCGTGTGCCGGTGGCGGTCGACGGGAGCGTGCTGCGCGGAATGCCCGTCCCGGGCGCGCTGCCCGTGATCGCGCTCCCCGGCCCCCCCGCGGGCGACAGGTTGACCGATCGCTCGCTGCTTGTGGCCGTGCGCGTGACGGGGACCGCACCAGCGGAGCTCCTGTCACGGCTTCGGGGCGTGCATCGCGAGCAGCGACGTGGCCTCGTGGTGACGATGCGGCGGGGCCCGGACCTCGTCTTCGGTACTGCGCACCACCTGCGCGCCAAGTGGGCGGCGATCGCGCGCGTACTCGCCGACCCGGCCTCGCGCGGCGCCAGCTACGTCGACGTGCGCCTGCCGCAACGCCCGGCGGCCGGCGGGCTCTCGACCGACAGGCCGGGGTCGTCCACATCCCAGTCGGCCGCGGGGCCGGCCCCCGCCGGGCAGCCCCCCGCCCCCGGGGTCACCCAGGCGGCTCCGACGACGCCCTCGGCGACGCAGCCGCAAGCCGGCTCCGCCCCTCAGCAGGGCACCGGGCAGCCTGCCGCGGCGGCCCCGCCGGCGAACCCTCAACCTTGACTCGAGTTTGGGCCAACCCTCGAGGCGGCCTCGAGTGTTTCTGCACGGTATGTTGCGAGGAGGATTGACATGGAGACGGAATTCCACCTACAGTGCCGTGTTTGCGGCGCTTTGCGACGTCGAGCAACCCTCGACGATCGCTTGAGCTTCGGACGGGACGATTGAGCTTCGGACCGGAACCAACCGAGCACACGAGGGGCCAACCGATGGAGACGGGTAGCTACCTGGCGGTCATCAAGGTGCTGGGAATCGGCGGCGGCGGCACCAACGCCGTGAACCGCATGGTCGACGCCGGCCTCAAGGGCGTCGAGTTCATCGCCGTGAACACGGATGCGCAGGCGCTGCAGATGTGCGACGCCGACATCAAGCTGCGGATCGGCGACCAGCTGACGCGCGGCCTGGGCGCGGGTGCCGATCCCGAGGTCGGCTACGGCGCGGCCAACGAGAGCCGCGACGAGATCAAGGAGGCCCTGAAGGGCGCTGACATGGTCTTCGTGACGGCCGGCGAGGGCGGTGGCACCGGGACCGGCGCGGCCCCGGTGATCGCCGAGGTGGCGAAGCAGGAGATCGGCGCCCTCACGGTCGGCGTGGTGACGAAGCCGTTCGACTTCGAGGGCTCGCAGCGGATGCGGCAGGCGGAGGAGGGCATAGACCAGCTTCGCGAGCAGGTGGACACGCTGATCGTGATCCCGAACGAGAAGCTGCTCGCGGTCGTCGAGCGCCGCACCAGCATCCTCGACGCATTCCGCGAGGCCGACAACGTGCTGCGCCAGGGCGTGCAGGGCATCACCGACCTGATCACCATCCCCGGCCTGATCAACCTGGACTTCGCCGACGTGCGGACGATCATGCAGAACGCGGGCTCCGCGCTGATGGGGATCGGCGAGGCAGGTGGCGAGAACCGCGCGGCCGAGGCCGCCAAGAACGCGATCTCGAGCCCGCTGCTCGAGCAGTCGGTCGAGGGCGCCACGGGGATCCTGCTGAACATCACCGGCGGCAACGACCTCGGGCTGTTCGAGGTGAACGAGGCGGCCGAGATCATCCAGAGCGCGGCCGACCAGAACTCGAACATCATCTTCGGCGCCGTGGTCGACGACGGGCTCGGAGACGTCGTGAGGGTGACCGTGATCGCCACAGGGTTCGACGCGTCGAGCCGCCTGCCGCTGTTCGCCGAGGACACCACCGGCAAGCGGCGCGAGCCGCGCCGGCGGGACGTCTCGCTGGGGGAGCGCGATCGCCGCTCGCTCGAGATCTCGGAGGACGAGATCGACGTCCCCTCGTTCCTGAAGGACTAGCGGCCCGCCGGCCCCGGGCCGTGGACGCCTGGATCGAGAGCTCGGCGGAGCGCATCGCGCGCCGGGCCGAGCGGGAGCTCGAGGCGCTGGTGGCGGTCTCCTCGCCGTCCGGTGACGTGGAGGGGGCCGAGGAGGCGGTCGCGATCAGCGCCGCCTTCATGCCGGAGCGCGCGGAGGTCGAGCGGCTCACATGCTCGAGCCCCGGCCATGCGAGGGACGTCTATGGGCGCGTGACGGGCGAGGGCAGCGGCCGGCTGCTCCTGCTCGGGCACCTGGACACCGTGATCGGCCACAACGCCCACCGGCCGCTCGAGCGAGACGGTGATCGCCTGATCGGCTCCGGGGCGGTTGACATGAAGGGCGGGGTCGCGCTGGCGCTCGGCGTCCTGCGCGAGCTGGCCGCCCGGCCCGAGCTGTACGAGGAGGCGGGGCTCCTGCTCGTGACGGACGAGGAATGGCGCACCAGCGGCTTCGACCACGCGGAGCGCTTCGGAGCCTTTGACGCCTGCCTTTGCTTCGAGGCCGGCCAGCTCACGGACGGTGACGAGGCGGTGATCGTCAAGCGCAAGGCCGCCGCCACCCTGCGGGTGGAGGCGAGCGGGCGCTCCGCGCACTCCGGCTCAGCGCCCGAACGCGGCCGAAGCGCCCTCCTGGCCCTGGCCCGGGTGGCTCAACTGGTTGCGGCCAGCGGCGACCCGCGCGGCCCCGAGCGGCTGACGGCCGTCCCGACGATCCTGCGCTCGGGGGACGCCTTCAACGTCGTGCCCGACGGCGGCGAGCTGATCTGCGACCTGCGCGCCGACAGCCTCGCCGCGCTGGAGGGGCTCCTCGCGGGGCTGCCCGCCGAGCATGACGGAGTGGCGCTCGAGGCCGCCATGGTGCGCGCGTGGCCGGGGATGGACGCCCGCGACGCCACCCGCCCGCTTATCGCCGCGGCGGCCGAGCGCCTGGGCCGCCCGGTCGTCGCCGGCGAGCGCGGCGGCGCCAGCGACGCGAGCCACATGTCGGCGCGGGTCCCGCTCACGATCGACGGCTTCGGCCCCCGCGGCGGGGGCGCGCACACCCCCGACGAGTGGGTCGGGACCGCGTCGCTGCGGACGCGAGCGGAGGTGGCGCTGGCGTTCGTGGCCGCGCTCCTGGAGGGCCCGGGTTAGCGCCCTGTAGCCTCTCCAGCGCGTGCCCCAGGCCGCCGACACGCTGCGCCGTTCCCCGCTCTTCGACCGCCACGAGCGGGCCGGAGGGCGGCTCGTGCCGTTCGCGGGCTGGGAGATGCCGGTGCAGTACCGGGGCATTCGCGAGGAGCACCTGGCGGTACGGCGTGCGGCGGGCGTCTTCGACGTCTCCCACATGGGCCAGATCGAGACGAGCGGCCCGGACGCCCAGGGCTTCCTCCAGCGGCTGCTCTCGAACGACGTCTCGAAGATCGAGGTGGGAGGGGCGCAGTACTCCGTGCTCTGCCGGGAGGACGGCGGAGTGCTCGACGACCTCTTCACCTACCGGCTCGGCGAACGGCGTTACCTGACCGTCACGAACGCCTCGAACCACGAGCGTGACCTGGACTGGTTCCGCGACCACGCGGGCATGCGCGTGGGCGGTTGCGGCTGCCCTGACGTGGTGCTCCACGACGCCCGCGACGACTACGCGATGCTCGCCGTCCAGGGGCCGGACGCGCGTGGCGCCGTAGCGCGGCACGCGGGCGGCGAGCTGCCCGCCCGGATGCGCATTGCCACGCTGAGCTTGGCGGGCTTCGACTGCCTCGTCTGCGGCACCGGCTACACCGGCGAGGACGGGGTCGAGCTCCTGATTCCGGCCGAGGGCGCCGGGGAGGTCTGGGACGCGCTGCTCGGCGAGGGCGTCGAGCCCGCCGGCCTGGGCGCCCGCGACACGCTGCGCCTCGAGGCGTGCTTCCACCTCTACGGCAACGATCTCTCCGAGGAGCGCAACCCGATCGAGGCCGGGCTCGGCTGGTGCTGCGAGCTCGACACCGGCTTCATCGGCGCGGACGCGCTGGTGGGCTTCGAGCCCCGCGAACGGCTCGTCCCGTTCGCCTTCACCGGCCCGGGCATCCCGCGTCAGGGGAACCCGGTGCGGACGGAGCACGGCCCCGGCGAGGTCACGAGCGGCAGCCTGTCGCCCTGCCTGGAGGTTGGCATCGGCATGGCCTACGTGCCGGCGGCCGCGGCGGGGCCCGGCACGGCGATCGAGGTCGACGTGCGCGGGAAGTCGCGGCCCGCGGAGGTGCGGGCGAAGCCGCTCTACGGGAAGGACGGGCACTAGGGTCTTCGACCCAGAGCCGCTAAGGAGGACGATGGCAGAGGCGAGCTATCCCGAGGACCTGAGGTACCACCCCGAGCACGACTGGGCCCGTGTCGAGGGCGAGACGGCGACCTTCGGGATCACCTGGTACGCCCAGGATGCCCTGGGCGAGGTCGTGTTCTTCGACCCGCCCGAGGTCGGCGCGCAGGTGACTCGCGATCAGGCATACACGGAGGTCGAGTCGGTCAAGGCGGTCTCGGACGTGTTCGCCCCCCTGTCGGGCGAGATCGTCGAGGTGAACGCCGCGCTCGAGCAGAAGCCCGAGACCATCAACCAGGATCCCTACGGCGACGGCTGGCTCGTGAAGGTCAGGCTGGGCGATCCCGGCGAGGTCGATCAGCTCCTCGACGTGCAGGCGTACACCCGGCTGCTCGACTCCGGCGCTTAGCGCCCGTTCCCGTGAGCCGCTACACCGGAGCCACCGACCAGGACCGGCGCGAGATGCTCGACGCGATCGGCGTCGGCTCGCTCGAGGAGCTGTTCGCGGACCTGCCCGAGGGCGTCCGCCTCGGCCGCCCGCTCGACCTGCCCGATGGCAGGTCCGAGCAGCAGGTCTGGTCGGAGCTCTCCGCCCTTGCCGCCCGCAACCGCCACTGCGACGAGGAGGTCAGCTTCGTGGGGGCCGGGATGTACGACCACTACGTCCCCGCGCTCGTGGACTCGATCCTGCAGCGATCCGAGTACCTGACGCCGTACACGCCCTACCAGCCCGAGATCTCGCAGGGGACGCTGCAGGTGATGTTCGAGTTCCAGACCGCCATCTCCGAGCTGACCGGTCTACCGGTGTCCAACGCGTCGGTGTACGAGGGTCCCTCGGCGGTGGCCGCCGCCGGCTACCTCGCCAAGCTCGAGAACGGGCGCTCGAAGCTCGTGGCGAGCCGCGGCTTGCATCCCCACTCGCGTGCGGCGCTGCGCACGCACGCCGCCGGCTACCGCATGACCGTCGAGGAGGTCCCGCTCGCCGCGGACGGCACGACAGACCTGGACGCGCTCGCCGCGGCGGTCGACGACGACACGGCGGCGGTGTTCGTGCAACAGCCGAACTTCCTGGGTTCCGTCGAGGAGCTTGGCGGGCTGGTCGAGGCCGGCAAGCGCACCGGGGCGTTGCTCGTCTGCGCCGCCGACCCGCTCCCGCTCGGCATCCTGCGCCCCCCGGGCGAGTTCGGCGTCGACATCTGCGTGGGCGAGGGCCAGACGCTCGGCAACCGGCTCGACTTCGGGGGTCCCAGCTTCGGCTTCTTCGCCGCCCAGGAGCGCTTCATCCGCCGGATGCCCGGCCGGATCGCCGGTGAGACGCGCGACGTGGACGGCCGCCGCGGCTTCGTGCTGACGCTCCAGACGCGCGAGCAGCACATTCGCCGGGAGAAGGCGACGCACAACATCTGCACGGCGCAGGCGCTGAACGCCCTCGCCGGCGTGATCTACCTCTCCTGGCTCGGGCGGCGCGGCCTGGTCGAGCTGGGCGAGCTGATGCTGCGCCGCACGCACTACGCCCGCGAGCGGCTCGGCCTGGAGCCGATCAACCCCGGCCCGGTGGTGCGCGAGTTCGCCGTGCGGGTGCCCGACCTCGACGGGCTCCTCGAGCGCGCCCGCGCCCAGGGCATCAACCCCGGCTACCGGCTCGGCCGCGACTACCCGGAGTACGACGACGGCCTGCTTGTGGCGATCACCGAGCGCCGCAGCCGCGGGGACATAGACCGGCTGGCTGAGGTCGCCTCCTCCGTGGCCCAGGGGGTGGGCGTGTGAACGCCGACCCGCGCCTCGACCAGGACGCGGTCACGATCTTCGAGCGCTCGCGCGACGGGCGGCGCGCCTTCGTGGCGCCCGCGAGCGAGGTGCCGGAGCCGCCGGTCGCGGAGCTGCTGCCCAAGGAGGCGATCCGCGAGCGGCCGGCCGAGCTGCCCGAGGTCTCCGAGCCCGAGATCGTGCGCCACTACAACAGCCTCTCGAAGAAGAACTTCGACCTCGACACGGGCTTCTACCCGCTCGGCTCGTGCACGATGAAGCACAACCCGAAGCTGCACGAGCGCGTGGCGGCGCTACCGGGGCACGCACGGTTGCATCCGCTTCAGGATCCAGAGTACGCGCAGGGGGCGCTGGAGCTGATGTGGAGCCTTCAAGGCGCGCTCGCGGAGATCGCCGGCCTGCCGCACGTCTCGTTGCAGCCGAGCGCCGGCTCGCACGGCGAGCTGGCCGGCCTGTTGCTGACGCGCGCCTACCACGAGGACCGCGGCGAGGAGCGCACCAAGGTGCTCACCCCCGACACGGCGCACGGCACGAACCCGGCCACGGTCACGATGGCGGGCTACGAGGTCGTGAAGGTCGGCACGGCCGACGACGGCGGCGTGGACCTCGACGACCTGCGCGCGAAGGCGGACGACAA
>JBHELQ010000013.1:0-5137 GCA_046262995.1 Thermoleophilaceae bacterium | reverse complement strand
ACGACCGGGCCGAAGATCTCCTCCCGCATGATCCGCATCTCGTGGGTGACGCCGGTGAGGACCGCGGGAGCGAAGAAGTCCGCGCGCTGGAGGTCCGGCAGCTCGACCGGCCCGCCGCAGTGCAGGGTCGCGCCGCCCGCCACGGCGTCGTCCACGAGCTCCTTCACGGTCTCGAACTGCTCATGCGAGACCATCGGCCCGATCTCCGTCTCCCACTGCATCGGGTCCCCCACGCGAAGCCCCCTGGCCCCCTCCACCACGCCGTTGACGAAGTCGTCCGCCACCTCGCGCACGGCGTACACGCGCTCGATTCCCGAGCACGTCTGCCCGGCGTTCGCGAAGCCGCCCCAGAGGCAGCCCGACACCGCGTTCGGCAGGTTGGCGTCGCGCAGCACCAGCATCGGGTCCTTGCCGCCCAGCTCCAGCACCGATCCCTTCAGGCGCTGGGCGCAGGCCACGCCCACCCTGCGCCCCACCTCGACCGAGCCGGTGAAGAAGACCTTCGCAACGCTCGACTCGACCAGCGCCTGCCCGACGGCCCCGCCGCCATGGACCGCGCGCACGAGCCCCTCGGGAAGCCCCGCCCGCTCGAACACCTCCTGTATCCGCTGGCCGATCAGCGGGGTCAGCGAGGCGGGCTTCAGCACCACGCCGTTGCCCGCCATCAGCGCGATCGCCACCTCCCCGAACGGGATCGACCAGGGGTAGTTCCAGGGCGCGATCACCGCCACCACGCCGAGCGGCTCGAACGCCACGTGCGCGCGCTTGCCCTTGAAGAAAGGGGGGAGCGACACCGGCTCGCTCTCGAGGATGCGCTGTCCGGACTCCGCCACCCAGCGCAGCGCGTCGATCGTGGGAACGAGCTCCATCGAGTACGACTCGGTGCGCGGCTTGCCCTGCTCGCGCGTCAGGAGGGCGGCGAGCTCGTCGAGCGAGTCGATGATCACCTGGCCCGCGCGGCGCATGTAGCGGGCGCGGTCGGCGACAGGGAGCGCCGCCCAGAACGGCTGCACCTGCGCGACCTCGTCGACAACCCCCTCGACGGCCCCGGGCGACAGCGCCGGGACCGCGCCCAGGCGCCGGCCGTCCAGCGGGCTGTACGACTCGAGCTCGGCGGGAGCGTCTCCAGCGGGCTCGATCGCGGCTTCCACCGGATCAGCCGCCCTGGGAGCGCCGGCCGCGGGCTCGCTCGAGCCGCTCTCGAAGCTCACCCTCCTCGCCGCGGTCGGTGAGCTCGAGGAAGCGCTCGCCGGCGGCCTCGTCCGGCATCAGCGGCTGGTCGGAGACTCCGTCCGGGAGGTCGTGGGGGTAGTCGTAGCCCTGGCCGCGGCCGAGGTCGCGCGCGCCCGGGTAGTGGGCGTCGCGCAGGTACGCCGGGATCTCCGGGGCGCCGTGCTCGCGCACCCACGCGCGGGCGCGCGAGATGCCCTTGTACGAGGCATTCGACTTCGGCGCGAGGGACAGGTAGACGGCGGCCTGCGCCAGGTTCAGCGCGCACTCGGGCATGCCGACGTGCTCCACCGCGTGGGCGGCCGCCACGGCTATCTCGAGCCCGCCCGGGTCGGCGTTGCCAATGTCCTCGCTGGCGAGCACCACCATCCGGCGGGCGATGAAACGGGGGTCCTCCCCGCCCTCGAGCATCGAGGCCAGGTACAGGAGCGAGGCGTCGGGATCGGAGCCGCGCGTGGCCTTGATCCAGGCGGAGATCGTGTCGTAGTGGCGATCCCCGCCCTTGTCGTAGAGGACCGCCTTTCGCTGCAGGGCGTCCTCGGCGTGGCGCAGCGTGACGGCGCCGCGCCCGCCCTGCCCGGCGACCGTCTCGCACGCCAGCTCGAGTGCCGCAAGCGCGGTGCGGGCGTCCCCGCCGGAGCGCGCGGCCAGGAACTCGAGCGCCCCGTCCTCGACCGCCGGCGCCGACTCCACGCCGCGCTCGTCGCCGAGCGCCCGCCGCAGGAGCGCCAGCACCTGCCCCTCGTCGAGGGCCCGCAGCTCGTAGACGCGGCAGCGAGACAGGAGGGCGTCGTTGACCTCGAAATAGGGGTTCTCCGTCGTCGCGCCGATCAGCACGACGAGGCCCTCCTCGACCGCCGGCAGCAGCGTGTCCTGCTGTGCCTTGTTGAAGCGATGGATCTCGTCGAGGAAGAAGATCGTCGGCTCGCCGCTCGTCTGGCGGCGGTGCTGGGCGCGCTCCAGCACGTCGCGGACCTCCTGGCGCCCGGCGTTCACAGCCGAGGCCTCCTCGAAGGCCGCCCTGGCATTCCGAGCCAGCAAGCGCGCGAGCGTGGTCTTGCCGGTCCCCGGCGGGCCGTATAGGACCATCGAGTGCGGCCGACCCTCCTCGATGGCCGTGCGCAGCGCCGAGCCGCGCCCGAGCAGATGGTCCTGCCCTACGAACTCGCCGAGCGACAGCGGGCGCATGCGTGCCGCCAGCGGCTGGTCCGAGGTCGGCACCCCGGTCTGGCCGCGGGGCGTCTCGTCCAGCTCGAACAGCCGCTCCATGCCGGGATTCTGGCACTCGCCGCTGTCGCTACTCTCGCCTGAGTGCCCGAGCGCGACGAGCTTCAGCGGCGCACCACCGAGCTGCTCCAGCAGCTGATCCGCTTCAAGACGGTCAACCCGCCAGGCGACGAGGAGCAGGCGCAGCGCCATCTGTGCGAGCTCCTGGAGGGCGCCGGCTTCGATTGCCGGCTGCTGGCGGCGGTCGAAGGGAGGCCGAACCTCGTCGCGCGGCTCCGGGGCGGCTCGGACGGCCCCCGCTTGTGCTTCCTCGGGCACGTCGACACCGTGCTGGCCGATCCCGGCGACTGGAGCGTCGATCCCTGGGGCGGGGAGCTGCGCGACGGCTGCGTCTGGGGCCGCGGCGCGCTGGACATGAAGAGCCAGGTGGCCGCCGAGGTGGCGGCGGCCACGAGCCTTGCCGAGGAGGGCTGGCGTCCCGAGAGCGGAGAGCTGCTGCTCGTCCTGACCGCCGACGAGGAGGCCGGGGCCGAGCACGGCGCGAAGTGGCTTTGCGAGCAGCATGCGGAGGCGGTGCGCTGCGACTTCGTGGTCAACGAGGGCGCGGGCGAGGTGTTCGAGTTCGACGGGCGGCGGATCTACGGCGTCTGCGTAGCGGAGAAGGGCGTGTTCCGCTTCACGCTCACGACGCACGGACGCGCGGGCCACGCCTCGATTCCGCGCATCGGCGACAACGCGCTGACGAAGCTCGCGCCGGTGCTCGAGGCGCTCCGCGACGGCCGCCCGGCGTACGAGAGCTCGCCGGAGGCCGAGGCCTTCCTAACCGCGCTGGGGATGGACAGCTCCGATCTCGCCGGGTCGCTGGCGCAGGTGGAGCAGGCGGACCCCCGGGTGGCCGTGCTGCTCGAGCCGATGCTGGGCGTGACGCTGACCCCGACCATGATCCACGCGTCCGAGAAGATCAACGTGATCCCGGCGCGCGCGGAGCTGCGGGTCGACTGCCGCGTGCCGCCCGAGCTCGGCGAGGAGCACGCCCGCCGGCGGATCGAGGAGCTCGTGGGCGAAGACGGCGGCTACGAGCTGGGGTTCGACGAGACCGTGATCGGCAACCGCTCGCCGATCGAGACACCGCTGATGGAGAGCGTCCGCGCGTTCGTCGAGCGCGAGGATCCCGGCGCCGAGGTCTCGGCGGTCGCGCTGCCGGGCTTCTCCGACTCACGCTGGTTCCGAGAGGCCTTCCCGGACTGCGTGGCGTACGGCTTCTTCCCCCAGCGCGCGATGGACCTGTTCGAGGCGGCGCCGCTCATTCACGGCGCGGACGAGCGGGTGCCGGTCGAGGACCTGGGACTCGCGGCCGCCTTCTACGCGGAGCTGGCACAGGAGGTGCTGCGATGACCGACCCCGCGAACGGCGACAAGCTGCGGCTGGGAGGGATGGCGCTCCGCAACGGCCTGCTCGTGCACGGCCCGACTCACTGGGCGGCCGCCGTGCGGACGGACGGCGGCGAGATCGCCGTGGCATCGGGGCACAAGCCGGACATCGGGGGCCGCGCGGCCGAGCGCGTGCCGGGCCTGCGCGGCGTGCTCAAGCTTGCCGAGGCAGTGGCGGTGATCCCGCTGGTCAAGCGCGCCCTTCCGCAGGCGGAGCTGCCGATGCAGGATGCACGCACCCTCGGCGCGATGGGCGCCGCGGCGCTGGGGGGGCAGGCGATCCGGAAGGGCAGCGCCCGCACCCTCGCCCGCGAGGCCGCAGTGGCGCTCCTCAGCCTGGCGCCGGCCGCCATGGCGCTGCGCGGCGGCGACCTGGCGGCCTATCACGGCGTCGAGCACAAGGCGATCGCCGGTTATGAGGAAGGCGAGGACGCGGCAGCGGCCGACAAGGAGCACGATCGCTGCGGCTCCCACCTGGTGGCGCCGATGCTCACCGCGGCCACCTTCGGGAACGTCGCGGCCCGGCGCGCCGGCCTGCGCGGGCCCGCGGCGGAAGCGGCGGTCGGCCTGGGCAGCGCGGCCGTGGCGGTCGAGGTCTTCGCGTGGTCCGAGCGGCACCAGGACACCGCGCTGGCCAAGCTGCTGCGGCGCCCGGGTCACGAGATCCAGCGCCTGTTCGGCACCCGCGAGCCCACGTCCGAGCAGCTCGAGGTCGGAAGGGCCGCGCTCGCGGAGATCCTGCGCGTGGAGGAACCGCCCGCGCAGCCCTAGCATTGGCACATGGCCTCCGAGGCCATCCGGACCCGGCTCGACCCGGGCGTCTTCCGCCACCCGGTCGATCGCATCCGGGAGGGCTACTACTCGGACGCCTACTTCAACTTCACCAAGCAGCTGCTCGAGGAGCAGGGCCGCCACCCGCATGTGACGATGCAGGTGTTCCAGAAGCACGACTCGGTCCTGGGCGGGATCGACGAGGCGGTCGCCGTGCTCAAGCAGTGCTCGGGGCGCGCCGGGGGCTCTGGCTGGGAGCTCGGGTGGGAGGGGCTCGAGGTCCACGCGCTGCACGAGGGCGACGAGATCGAGCCATACGAGACGGTGATGACGATCGAGGGCGACTATTCGCTCTTCGCGCACCTCGAGACCGTCTATCTGGGCTGCCTGGCGAGGCGCACGGCGGTCATGCGCAACGTGCGCGAGGTCGTGGATGCCGCGAACGGCAAGCCGATCCTGTTCTTCCCGGCCCGCCACGA
>JBHELQ010000012.1:0-4334 GCA_046262995.1 Thermoleophilaceae bacterium | reverse complement strand
GCTCTCCGACCACGAAGAACGTGGCGTGGGCGCCGATCCCGTCGAGCGCGTCGAGCACCGGTCCGGTCGCATCGGGGTCGGGGCCGTCGTCGAAGGTCAGCGCCACGCCGTCGTCGAGCCGCTCCAGGCCCGGCAGCTCCTTCCACAGAGCCAGGGTCTCGACGTGCTCCTGGAAGCTCGGCACTCAGCCGAGCGCCGGCCCGGCGCAGGCGCGGGCATGAGGGCCCGAAAACCGAGCAGTCCAAGGACGCAGGGTCGAAGTCTTGGTGGGCCAAGGCGAGACCCCAGGACGCCGGCATGCGACGGTTTGCAGGGGCCTCATGGCTGCCCGCGCTGCTCGCCGGCCTTGAGCAAACGCTCCCTGAGCTCGCCCTCCTCCTCCGGCGACGGGTCGAAGGCCGCCGGGTCGGGCAGGGCGTCGAGGCCCGTCAGGCCGAAGAGCTTCTGGAACAGCTCCGTCGAGCGGTAGAGAACGGCGCCGAAGCGCGACCGGCCCGCCTCCTCGATCAGCCCGCGCTCGAGCAGAGTGCCGACTGCCGACTCGGAAGCGACGCCGCGGATGCGGGCGATCTCGGGCCGCGAGACGGGCTGTAGGTAGGCCACGATCGCCAGGCACTCGGCCTGGGCCTGCGTCAGCGGCGGAGTCCGCGGCCGGGTGAGGAGACGCCGCGCCGCATGCTCCGCGACCGGGTCCGTGGCAAGCGTGAAGCCGCCGCCGATCTCGCGCAGGACCACGCCGCGCCAGCCCTCGGCGTAGTGCTCGCGCAGGCGTGCCAGGGCTTCGACCACCTCGCCCTCCGAGACCTCGCACGCGTCGGCCAGGCGCTCGACCGCCACCGGCTCCGCGGACAGGAAGAGCAGCGCCTCGACGATCCGGGCGAGCTCGTTCATCCCGCCGGCCTCACCGTGATCGGGCCGAACGGCGCCTCCTGATCGAAGCCGGCCTCGCCCGCCTTGTAGAGCTCGAGCAGCGCGAACAGCGTCACGGCCTCCGTGAGCCGATCGGATCCGCTGACCGCCTCGTCGAAGGAGAACGTCCGCCGAGTGCGGAGCAGGGCGCGCAGATGATGCAGGCGCTGCTCGAGCGAGACGACCGGGCGGCGCACGTGGCGCAGGTCGATCGGCGGAGGCGTCCGGAGCAGCCCCCCGATCGCCTCGGCGAGCTGCTCGGGCGCGTAGGCCGCCGTGGCGACCTCCAGCGAGACCCGGCGCAGCGGCGGCGGGAGCGGCGCCGAGCGGTAGCGGAAGCCGTGCTCGGCCAGCAGTCGCTCCTGGAGGAAGCGGGCGCCGGCGCGGTAGCGGCGGTACTCGAGCATCCGTGCCAGGAGCTCCTCCGCTGCTTCGGCCGCAGGCAGCTCGTCCTCGTCGCCCTCCTCGTCGGGGAGCATCAATCGTGACTTCAGCTCGAGCAGGGCGGCGATCAGGACCAGGAACTCGGTCGTCGCCTCCAGGTCGAGCTCGCCCTGACGCTCGAGATGCTCGACGTAGGCGAGCACCACCTCCGCGAGGTCGACCTCCAGCAGGTCGACCTCCTCCGCCAGCACGAGCGTGAGGAGAAGGTCGAACGGCCCCTGGAACACCTCGAGCTCGAGGTCGAGCTGCGCGAGCGCCATGGCGGCCCAGACTAGACGGGAGGCCCGACGCCCATCGCGTGCCGCACCTCGGCGAGCGTCCCTGACGCGATCGCCCGGGCGCGCTCGGCACCCGCCGCGAGGGTGCGCTCGAGCCGTTGCTCGTCCTGCCGGAGCTCGCCGTAGCGCTCGCGCACCGGTGCCAGGAACTCGACGATCGCGTCCCCCACGGCCTGCTTGAAGGCGCCGTAGCCCTGGCCGTCGAACTCGCGCTCGATCTCCTCGGGCGTAACGCCGCGCGCCACGGCCAGGATCTCGATCAGGTTGGAGATGCCGGGCTTGTCGGCGCCGCGCACGACTTCGCTGCCCGAGTCCGTCTGCGCGCGCTTCAGCTTGCGCACGATCGCCTCCGGCTCGTCCTCCACGTACACGAGCCCCTGCTCCGAGCCGTACGTCGTGGACATCTTGGTCTGCGGGTCCTGGAGGTCCATGATTCGCGCGCCGATCTCCGGAATGCGGTGCGCGGGCACCACCAGCGTGTCGCCGTAGGTGGCGTTGAAGCGCTCGGCGATGTCGCGCGCGAGCTCCAGGTGCTGGCGCTGATCGTCGCCCACCGGGACCTCGTCGGTCTTGTAGGCCAGGATGTCCGCGGCCTGGAGCACCGGGTAGAGGAACAGGCTCGTGCGCACGAGCTCCTGCTCGCGCGCCGACTTCTCCTTGAACTGGTGCATGCGGGTCAGGTCGCCGTAGGCGGTGACCGAGCAGAGCAGCCAGCAGAGCTCGGCGTGCTCCTGCACGTCGGACTGCCGGAAGAGGATGCAGCGCTCGGGGTCCAGGCCGGCGGCGAGGAGCATCGCCGCCGTGTCGAGCACGTAGCCGGGCAGCGCCGCGGGCTCGTACTTCACGCTCGTGGCGTGCAGGTCGACGATGCAGTAGATCGCCGGGTCGCCGCGCTCCTGGCCCTCGACGTACTGGCGGATCGCGCCTATGTAGTTGCCCAGGTGCTTGCGGCCCGTGGGCTGGATGCCGCTGAAGATGCGCAAGGAAGCGCGCAGTCTAGGCGCGCGCTTCTTCCTTCCGTCCCGGCGAGCCCTCCTCCCGGACCTCGAGCTCGCCGTCCTCCAGGCGCCTGCGCAGCACCTTCTTGTCGAACTTGCCGACGCTCGTCTTCGGCACCTCGTCGATGAAGGCGAACGCGTCCGGCAGCTGCCACTTCGCGAGCTTCCCGGACAGGTGCTCGCGGAGCTCGGCCGGCTCGGGGGACTCGCCCTCCTCCGGCACGACGCAGGCGAGCGGGCGCTCCGACCAGCGCTCGTCGGGCTTGGCGATCACCGCGGCCTCCCGGACCGCCGGGTGCGCCATGAGCTGCACCTCGAGGTCCACCGAGGAGATCCACTCGCCGCCGGACTTGATCACGTCCTTGGCGCGATCGCTGATGCGTATGAAGCCGCGCTCGTCTATCGAGGCGACGTCGCCTGTGCGCAGCCAGCCGTCGTGGAACTTGTCGTCCCCGCGCGGGTCCTCGTAGTAGCTCGCGGCGATCCAGGGGCCCCGCACCTCGAGCTCGCCGGCGCTCTCGCCGTCCCACGGGAGCTCGCTGCCGTCCTCGGCGATCAGCCGAGCCTCCACGAGCGGCGCCAGGCGGCCGGCGCTGTCCCGGTAGCTCCAGTGCTCGTCGCCCTCGGCGTTGGCGGGCGGCCGCGCGACGGACCCCAGTGGGCTCGTCTCGGTCATCCCCCAGGCCTGGACGATGTGCACCCCGTGGCGCTCCTCGAAATCGCGCATCAGCGCCAGCGGGACCGCGGACCCCCCGCACGGCACGAGCCGCAGCGACGAGAGGTCCGGCTGGTGCTCGTCGGCGTGGCGTAGCACGTCCATCCAGATCGTCGGGACGGCGGCGGCGACGGTCACCTTCTCCTCCTCCACCAGCTTCACCAGCGGCTCGGCCTGGAGGAAGCGGGCGGGCATGACCAGATCAGCCCCGATCAGCACCGACGCGTAGGCGAGGCCCCAGGCGTTGGCATGGAACATCGGGACGACCGGCATGACCCGGTCCGAGGAGGAGACCCCGAGCATCTCCCGCAGACAGGCGGCCATCGAGTGGAGGACGGTGGATCGGTGGGAATAGAGGACGCCCTTGGGGTTCCCGGTCGTGCCGCTCGTGTAGCAGAGGCCCGCCGCCTGGCGCTCCTCCAGCTGCGGGTAGTCGTAGCCCGGCTCCTGCTCGGCGAGCAGCTCCTCGTAGCGGATCGGATCCGGCAGCGAGCCGGTGTCGCCGTCGCCGATCACCACGTAGTGCTCGACGCCCTCGAGCTCGGGCAGGACCTTCTCGAGCAGCGGCACCAGCGAGCAGTCGAGCACGATCACCTTGTCCTGCGCGTGGTTGATCACGTAGGTGAGCTGCTCCTCGAACAGGCGGATGTTGAGCGTGTGGAGCACGGAGCCCATCGAGGGGATCGCCAGGTAGAGCTCCAGGTGCTGCTGGCTGTTCCAGCAGAAGGTGCCGACCCTGTCCCCCGGGCCGACGCCCAGGGACGCCAGCGCGCTCGCGAGCCGGTCGACCCGCTCGCCCACCTCGGCGTAGCTCGCGCGGTCCCTCCCGCCATCGCGCTGCGTCACGACCTCGCTGTCCCCGTACATCCCGCGCATCCGGCCCAGGATGTGCTGGACCGTCAGCTGGAAGTCGTCCTGCATCGCCCCCTGGAGCATCGGCTCCTCCTCTCCTCGTCCTGGCCCACGGGATGCTACCCCCGCAGGGGTGAG
>JBHELQ010000011.1:0-14288 GCA_046262995.1 Thermoleophilaceae bacterium | reverse complement strand
GACCTTCTTCAACTTCCTCGACTACATGAAGGCCTCGGTGCGGCTGGCGGCGCTCATGCGGCTGCCGTCGATCTTCGTCTACACCCACGACTCGATCGGCCTGGGGGAGGACGGCCCGACGCACCAGCCGATCGAGCAGCTCGCGATCCTGCGGGCCACGCCCAACACGTACTGCGTGCGCCCGGGAGGAGCGAACGAGACAGCACTCGCGTGGCGCTTCGCGATCGAGCAGCCCGACACGCCGGTGGCGCTCGTGCTCTCGCGCCAGGGCATGCCGGTCTGGAACCCGAGCGGCGTGCCAGATGACGCCGTGCACCGCGGCGCCTACGTGTTGCGCGAGTCCTACAAGGACCCCGATCCCGACCTGATCCTGATCGGCACCGGCTCGGAGCTCCACATCTGCACCGCCGCGGCCGATCTGCTCGAGGCCGACGGCGTCGCCACCCGCGTGGTCTCGGCACCGTGCCTGGACCGCTTCGCGGAGCAGGACGACGATTACCGCGACTCTGTGCTGCCACCGGGCTGCCGGGCGCGCATCAGCGTGGAGGCCGCCTCGCCGCTTGGCTGGGCCGAGTGGCTGGGCGAAGAGGGCGAGGCGATCGCCATGACGGGCTTCGGGGCCTCGGGGCCCCAGCCCGAGCTGTACGAGCACTTCGGCTTCACGCCCGAGCAGGTGGCCGAGCGCGGCAAGGCCGTGACCGAGCGGCTCGGGGCCAGGACCGGCTGAGAGGAGAGCGATGGAAGCGGCGGCAGGCGTAAACCAGCGGCTCGCGGCACTCACGGAGGCCGGCACCAGCGTCTGGCTCGACCAGATTCGCCGCAACCTGATCGAGTGCGGCGAGCTCGAGCGCCTGGTCCGGGAGGACTCGCTTCGCGGCGTCACCTCCAACCCGGCCATCTTCGAGAAGGCGATCCTGGGCAGCGACGACTACGACGACCATGTGGCCGAGCTGGCCGGGAAGGACCTCTCGGCGCGCGAGATCTACGAGGAGCTCGCGATCAAGGACGTGCAGATGGCGGCCGACGTGCTGCGCGCGGTCTGGGACGCCACCGACGGCTACGACGGCTACGTCTCGCTCGAAGTCGAGCCCGCGGTGGCCCACGACACGGACAAGACGGTCGAGCAGGCGCTCGACTTCTGGCGCCGCGTGGACCGCCCGAACCTGATGGTGAAGATCCCGGGCACCGACGAGGGCGTGCCGGCGATCGAGGAGGCGACGGCCGCCGGCGTGAACATCAACGTGACGCTGCTGTTCTCGGTCGAGTCCTACGCCAACGTCGCCGAGGCCTACATCCGCGGCATGGAGCGGCGCAAGGAGGCCGGCGAGTCGCTCGACCAGCACTCGGTGGCGAGCTTCTTCGTCTCGCGCGTGGACACCGAGGTGGACAAGCGGCTGGAGGAGCTGGGCCGCCAGGACATGCGCGGGATCGCGGCGGTGGCCAACGCCCGCGCCGCCTACCGGCACTTCAAGGAGACCTTCCACGGCGAGCGCTTCGCCGAGCTGCTCGAGGCGGGCTGCCCGGTGCAGCGGCCGCTGTGGGCTTCGACCGGCGTCAAGGACCCGAGCTATCCCGAGACCAAGTACGTGGAGGGGCTGATCGGTCCCGAGACCGTCAACACCATGCCCATGCCGACCCTGATGGCCTGCGCGGAGAGCCTGGAGGTGAGCGGGGCCACCGCGGACCAGGATCCGGAGGAGGAGCTCCAGGCGCTGGCCGACGCCGGGATCGACCTCGAGGACGTGACGATTCAGCTGCTGCGCGACGGGATCGACAAGTTCGTGGAGCCCTTCGACAAGCTGGTCTCGGTCCTGGAGGACACCCGCGAGGCCGTGCTCACGGGGCGCCCGCCCACGATCCGCTCCTCGATCCCGAACGGGCTCGAGCCCGCGATCGCCGAGCGCGTGAAGGCCGCACAGTCGGAGAACGTGGCCCAGCGGGTCTGGCGCAGGGACGAGTCGCTATGGGGCGGACCGGACGTGCCCGAGATCGGGAACCGCCTGGGCTGGCTCACGATCAGCGAGAAGATGCTGGAGCACGCCGGGGAGCTGAACGCCTTCGTCGACGAGGTCAAAGGCGACGGCTTCACCGACGCCGTGCTGCTGGGCATGGGCGGCTCGAGCCTCGGCCCCGAGGTGATCCGCCGCTCCTACGGCGACATCCCGGAAGCGCTGCGCCTGCACGTGCTCGACTCGACCGACCCCGGCGCGGTCCGCTCGCTGGAGCGCTCGCTCGAGCTCGACAAGACCCTCTTCATCGTCTCCTCGAAGTCCGGCGGCACGGTCGAGACGCTGTCGCACATGAAGCACTTCTACGAGCTGGCCGGCTCGAACGGCTCGCAGTTCGTGGCGATCACCGACCCGGGGAGCCCCCTCGTGGCAGAGGCCGAGAGCAGGGGCTTCCGCCGCGTGTTCGAGAACGACCCGGACATCGGCGGCCGCTACTCGGTCCTGTCGAACTTCGGCCTGGTGCCGGCCGCGCTCATGGGCGTGAGCGTGGAGGCCGTGCTGCACCGCTGCCAGGTGGCCGAGCAGAACTGCGCTCAGTTCGGTTCGGGGGCGACCAACTCCGGCCTCTGGCTGGGCGTGGTGCTCGGCGAGCTGGCGCTCCAGGGCCGCGACAAGGCGACCTACGTGGTGGACGAGCCGATCTCGAGCTTCGGCCTCTGGGTCGAGCAGCTCGTGGCCGAGTCCACGGGCAAGGAGGGGAAGGGCATCCTCCCGGTGGCGGACGAGCCGCTCGGCGCCCCCGAGGCGTACGGCGACGACCGCGTCTTCCTCCACCTGCGGAACGCCGACGATCCGGACGCGGAGTCCGACGCGAAGCTCGAGGCCCTGGCGAAGGCTGGCCATCCGACCCTCACGCTCGCGGTCCATGGCGCCTCCGACCTCGGCCGGATCTTCTTCTTCGCGGAGTTCGCCACCGCCGTGGCGGGCTGGGTCCTCGAGATCAACCCGTTCGACCAGCCGAACGTGCAGGAGGCGAAGGACAACACCGCCAAGGTGCTGGCCATGAGCTCGGCGCCGGACCTGCCGGACGCCGACGACGACGCTCTACGGGGGCTGCTCGGACAGGCGCAGCCGCCGCGCTACGTCGCGCTGATGGGATACGTGGAGCCCTCGAGCGACTTCGACGCTGCGATCGCTGAGCTCCGGACGGCGATCAGGGACGCGACTCGGGCGACGACCACTTTCGGCTACGGCCCACGCTTCCTGCACTCCACCGGGCAGCTGCACAAGGGCGGACCGCCGAACGGCCTCTTCCTCCAGCTGCTCCACGACGGCGACCAGGACGTGGACGTGCCCGGCGAGGACTACAGCTTCGGCCGGCTGAAGAACGCCCAGGCGGACGGCGACCTGCTGACCCTGCGAGACCACGGCCTCTCCGCCGAGCGGATCCGGCTGCAGGGCGATCCGGCGGCGGCCGTACGCGAGCTGACGGCCCGGACCACCGAAACGCTGTAGCCGAACGCGTGTTGGCTACAGTGCTCGCCGTGCCTGGGACGGGAACCCGAACACCTGCCTGCCTCGCCGCCGCCGCGGCGCTCGCCTGCCTGCTCGCCCTTCCGGGGGCCGCGCAGGCCGCGCCGAGCCCTGGCGCGTACGGCGGGCGGACGGCTCAGGCCGAGGTCGCGACGGCGCGCGTGTCGTCGGACGGGATGGCGCTGCGTCGCTTCAACATCCACTGGTTCACACCGACCTGCACCGTCGGGCAGCCGTTCTCCGAGGCGACCACGCACATAGCCGGGTTCATCCCGCTGCGCGCGGACGGCGGCTTCGGCCCGATCTCCGGCAGCTACACGGCGCCCGGCTCCCAGCCCGGCAACACGCAGTTCTTCCACTGGGACCTGAGGGGGACCGTCACGTCGCGCAAGCTCTCGGGCATCTTCCACATCACCCTGGTCGAGAAGACCTCGGGGGGCACGGTCATCACGAATTGCGACAGTGGCCAGGTGAACGTCAAGCTGCCCCACTCCCGTGTCTACACAGGCGGCAGCTCGCAGGGCGTGCTCGGGCTCGTGTCGCTCCGCCGCAGCAAGCTCCATCGACGCATCAGCGGCTTTCGGATCAATTGGCAGGCGACCTGCCAGCCGCCGCCGGGATTGCTGCACACCACCCAGCTGAACAGGATCAGGGTCAGGCGCGGGACGGGCCGCTTCCGCAAGTCGAAGAGCCTTTCCTGGACCACCCACCACGGGAACAAGGTGACCGGCAAGGCGCGCCTGAGGGGCAAGCTCGGGCGCCGGAAGGCGCGCGGCGCCTTCCGCTTCGCCGGCCAGGTCTTCGCCCCGAACGGCAACAAGCTCGCGGATTGCTCGACCGGGCGGATTCGCTGGAGCGCCCGGCGCTGAGCCGGCAGGGTTGAGCCGCCGGCCCCCGCCGGTCAGAATGGCGGCTCGGACACGACGCTTGGCGCGCGGCCCACGTGGCCGGGAGGGGAGTGCAGATGCAACTCGGCTTCGTCGGCCTCGGCAAGATGGGCGGGAACATGGTCCATCGAATCGAGCGCGACTCGGACCACCAGGTCGTGGCCTTCGACTTCAGCGAGGACGCCGTGAAGGAGGCCGAGGGCCATGGGGCCGGCGGTGCCTCCTCCCTCGAGGAGCTTGTCTCGAAGCTCGAGCCGCCTCGTGCGGTCTGGATCATGGTCCCCGCCGGCGATCCGACCGAGCAGACCGTCGAGAAGCTGGGAGGACTGCTCGACGGCGGTGACCTGATCGTCGACGGCGGCAACTCCCGCTGGAGCGACGACAAGCGCCGCGCCGAGGCGCTCGCTCCGCGCGGCATCCACTACGTGGACGTGGGCACCTCGGGCGGCGTATGGGGGCTGGAGGTCGGCTACTGCATGATGGTCGGCGGGCCCGACGAGGCGATCGAGCGTCTGGCGCCGATCCTCGACGTGCTGGCGCCGCCCGCCTCCGAGGAGCACGGGCCCGGCTGGGGCCACTTCGGGCCGACCGGCGCGGGCCACTACGTGAAGATGGTCCACAACGGGGTGGAGTACGGGATGATGCAGGCCTACGCGGAAGGGTTCTCGCTCTTCGACGCCAGCGAGTACGAGCTCGACAACGCCAAGATCGCCCACCTCTGGATGCAGGGCTCCGTCGTCCGCTCGTGGCTGTGCGAGCTGGCCGCCCGGGCGTTCGAGCAGGAGGGAAACGACCTCTCCCGGATCGAGCCGTACGTCGAGGACTCGGGCGAGGGCCGCTGGACCGTGGAGGACGCGATCGACAAGCGGGTGCCGGCCCCGGTCATCACCACCTCCCTGTTCGAGCGCTTCTCCTCGCGCGGTCAGAACGCGTTCGCTGCCAAGGTCAACGCCGCGTTGCGCAACCAGTTCGGGGGCCACGCGGTGAAGGCCGCCGATCCGTCCGCTCAGACCCAGGCCCACGCGGAGTAGTCGTGGCGACCGTCGAGCAGCAGGAGAACCCCCTGGTCGCGGGGCTCGAGCGGGTCCCCGTCCATCCCACGACGCTGGTGATCTTCGGCGGCACCGGGGACCTGGCCAAGCGAAAGCTGCTGCCCGCGATCTACAACCTCGCCCACGAGGGCGCGCTGCCCGAGCGCTTCAACCTGATCGCGGTCTCGCGTGCGGACATCCCCCATGAGGACTATCGCGAGACAGCTCGCGAGTCGATCGCCCAGTTCTCCCGGCGTCCTCCCGACGACCAGGTGCTGTCGAAGCTGCTCGAGCAGCTGCGCTACGTGCCGGGCACGTTCGACGACGACTCGGTCTACGAGCGCCTGGCTTCTGAGCTCGGCGACTTCGATGAGCAGGCGGGCATCGCCTTCAACCGCGTCTTCTACCTGTCGACGGCGCCCACGTTCTTCCCTGTGATCGCCGAGAAGCTCGGTGCCCACGAGCTCGACCGGCGCGAGGACGCGGAGGTCCGCGTGGTGGTCGAGAAGCCGATCGGCACCAACCTCGCGGAGGCGCAAGCGTTGAACCGCGAGCTGCTGTCGGTGCTCGAGGAGTCGCAGGTCTTCCGGATCGACCATTACCTCGGCAAGGAGACGGTCCAGAACGTCATGGCGTTCCGGTTCGCGAACGGCCTGTTCGAGCCGATCTGGAACCGCAACTACATCGACTACGTGCAGATCACCGCGGCCGAGGACATCGGCATCGGCACGCGGGCCGGCTATTACGACACGTCCGGCGCGCTCCGCGACCTAGTGCAGAACCACATGCTGCAGCTGCTGACCCTGCTGTGCATGGAGCCCCCGGTCACGTTCTCGGCCGACGACGTGCGCGACGAGAAGGTGAAGGTGCTGCACGCGATCCACCCGCCCGCCCCCGACGAGGTGGGGGAGATGGCGGTGCGGGCCCAGTACGCCCCCGGGATGGCCGAGGGCAAGCAGGTCCCGGGCTACCTCGAGGAGGACGGCGTGGCCGAGGGCTCCACCACCGAGACCTACGCCGCACTGCGGCTCAAGGTGGACAACTGGCGCTGGGCCGGTGTGCCGATCTACCTGCGAACCGGCAAGCGCCTCTCGCGCAAGGTGACCGAGATCGCGGTGTCCCTGAAGCCCGTTCCCCACCTGGCCTTCCAGGCGGAGGGGTCGGTCGGCGTGCAGCCGAACCAGCTGATCCTGACCATGCAGCCGAACGAGGGCGTGTCGCTCTCGCTGGGAGCCAAGATTCCCGGCACGCGCATGCGGATCCGGCCGGTGAACATGGAGTTCCTCTACGGCACCGCCTTCCTGTCGCAGTCCCCGGAGGCCTACGAGCGGCTGCTGATGGACGCCATGCGCGGCGACGCCACCCTGTTCACGCGCGACGACGAGGTCGAGGCGCAGTGGCGGATCATCGATCCGATCCTCGAGGCGTGGTCGAAGACGCCGGGTCTGCTCCCGCAATACCCGGCCGGCTCCGCCGGGCCGCCCGAGGCGGACGAGCTGCCCGCAGCCGCCGGCCACCGCTGGCGCGCCATCTAGCGCATGGAGGAGGCCGGCGTCTGGAGCGCGCAGGACACGACACCGGGCGAGATCGAATCCGCGCTCCGGGACATGCTCAGGCAGCAGCACGCCGCGGACTCGTCCTACGTGCCGGCGCGCGTGCTGAACCTGGTCGTGGTTCTGGACCGCGAGTGGCGCGGGGAGATCTACAACCGGCTCGACGGCATGGGCCGCTACCACCCCTCCCGCACGATCCTCTGCGCCGTGGAGTCGGACCGGTCGACGATCGATGCCCAGGTGAGCATGACCGCGGAGGGCGAGCCGCGCCCGGGTGAGCTCGCGCTGGCGCGCGAGCGGGTCGTCGTCGACGTCGGGCCGGGACACCTCCAGCACCTGGACACGATCGTCGACCCGCTCGTGGTCAGCGACCTGGCGACGCTCGTGTGGTCGCCGCACGGCCATCCCGACGCCGTCGACTCGCTCCTGCGGCTGGCCCAGGTCGTGCTGGTCGATTCGGTGCAGGAGCCGGACCCCCGCTCGGCTGTCGCCCGCGCCGACGAGCTCGCGGCCGAGGCCTACGTGGTCGACCTGGCGTGGCTTCGCTCGACGCCCTGGCGCGAGCGCGTGGCCGCGACCTTCGACCCGCCGAGGTGGAGGGAGGAGCTCGGTCGGATCAGCTCCATCCGCGTACGCCACCATCCGCAATCGACGATCGCCGGCCTGCTGTTCTGCGGCTGGCTCGCGTCGCGGCTCGAGTGGAAGCCCGGTCCGCTCGCAGGCGTGAACGGCGAGCTGCGTGGAAAGGCCCGCTCGAGGCGAACGGACGTGGACGTCGTCCTCGAGCCCGACACCCGCCAGAGCGTGCCCGGCCTGGCCGGCATCAGCGTCGAGACCGCGTCCGGAATGGTGGTCTCGCTCGACCGTGGGCCTGGCGGCCTCGTTGCGAGTCGCCGGAGCCCGGATGGCGGGGAGTCGGCCTGGCCGGTGCTCGGCGCCTCCCGCGGCGAGGCGGGCATCCTCGGCGAGGGGATCCGCCAGGCGCTGCTGCGCGATCCCACCTACCGCCCGGCGCTCGACGCGGTCGGCGCGATGCTCGGATGAGGCCGGAGCTCGTGGTGACGGACGACCCGGCCGGGGCCGCGGCCGAGCGGCTCTCCGGCGCAAGCGGGCAGCTCGTCGTAACGGGTGGATCCACGCCCCGAAGCGCCTACGAGCAGGCCGCCACGAGACGGGCCGACTGGGCCAACGTGACCGTCTGGTTCACCGACGAGCGCTGCGTCGCGCCCGATCACGAGCAGTCGAACTACGGGATGCTGAAGGCCGCCCTGCTGGATCGGATCGAGGGGCCACCGCCCGAGGTGCATCGGATGCAGGGCGAGCTGAGCGCGCAGGACGGGGCCAAGGCCTACACGGCCGAGCTCCGGGCCGAGTTCGGCGAGCAGACCCCGGCGATGGACCTGGTGATCCTGGGCCTCGGGCCCGACGGCCACATCTGCTCGCTGTTCCCCGGGGACGCGGCGCTCGGAGTGCGGGACCGCATGGTCGTCGGCGTCGAGACGCCCGGAATGGCGCCTCTGGTCCCCCGCGTCACCCTTACCCTTCCGGTCGTGAACTCGGCCCGTGAGGTGGTGTTCCTGGTGACCGGCGAGGACAAGGCCGAGGCCGTGGGCCGCGCATTCTCCGGCGTGGCGGACCCCGCCGTGCCCGGCAGCCTCGTCGAGCCGGACTCCGGCGCCCTGACGGCGATCGTCGATCCCGCCGCCGCGGCGCAGCTGTGAAGGCCTGGAGCGGCGACACCGGCGTGGGCGCGAGCCCGTTCCCGCCCATCGCCCAGTACGGGTTCCTGTCCGACTGCGAGACGGGCGCGCTGGTCGCGCCGAGCGGCAACGTCGAGTGGATGTGCCTGCCGCACTTCGACTCGCCGAGCGTGTTCGGCGCGATGCTCGACCGCGACGCCGGCAGCTTCAGGCTCGGCCCGGCCGACGTGGAGGTGCCGGCGGACCGCCGCTACCTGCCCGGGACGATGGTGCTGGAGACGAGCTGGGGCACGAGCAGCGGCTGGATCATCGTCCGCGACGTCCTGCTGATCGGGCCCTGGCATCACGAGCACGACCGCTCGCATACCCACCGTCGCTCGCCGACCGACTACGACGCCGACCACGTGCTGCTGCGGATGATCCGTTGCGTGAACGGAGAGGTGCAGGTCACGCTCGACTGCGAGCCCTGGTTCGACTACGGGCGCGTCCCCGCCGACTGGGACTACGCCGGAGAGGGCTACCACGAGGTTCGCGCGAGCGCCGAGGGCCACGACCTGGACCTGCTCCTGACGAGCGACATGAACCTGGGCGTGGAGGGGCCGCGGGCCACCGGGCGCACGATGATGAAGGAGGGCGAGAAGCGCTTCGTGGCGCTCTCCTGGTCCGAGCACCCGCCGCCGAAGGACGAGGACGAGGCCTACAGCCGCCTGGTCTGGACCGCCCACCACTGGCAGCACTGGCTCGATCATGGGGAGTTCCCGGACCATCCCTGGCGCACCTACCTCCAGCGCAGCGCGCTCACCCTGAAGGGCCTGAGCTACGCGCCGACCGGTGCGCTCGTGGCCGCGCCCACCACGTCGTTGCCGGAGAGCCCGGGGGGCGAGCGCAACTGGGACTACCGCTACACCTGGATCCGCGACGCCACCTTCATGCTCTGGGGCCTCTACACGCTCGGCTTCGACTGGGAGGCGAACGACTTCTTCTACTTCATCGCCGACCTTGCGGAGGCCGAGCAGAACCAGCTGCAGATCATGTACGGGATCGACGGCCAGCCGAAGCTGCCGGAGCACACGCTCGACCACCTGTCCGGGTACGAGGGGGCGCGTCCCGTGCGGGTCGGGAACGGGGCTTTCAGCCAGGACCAGCACGACGTCTGGGGCGCGCTGCTCGACTCCTTCTACCTCCACACCAAGTCACGTGACCACCTGCCAGAGCGGATCTGGCCGATCCTCGTCAGGCAGGTCGAGACCGCGCTCGAGAACTGGCACGAGCCCGACCGGGGGATCTGGGAGATCCGGGGCGAGCCACAGCACTTCACCTCCTCGAAGCTGATGTGCTGGGTGGCGGCGGACCGCGGCGCCCGGCTGGCAGAGATCCGCGGCGAGCTGGAGCTGGCCGCCCGCTGGCAGTCGTCGGCCGACAAGATCAAGGACGACATCTGCGCGAACGCGATCGACGATCGCGGCGTCTTCTGCCAGCACTACGGCACCGAGGCCCTGGACGCCTCGGTGCTGCTGATGCCCCTTGTGCGGTTCCTGCCCCCGGAGGACGAGCGGATCCGAAAGACCGTGATGGCGATAGCGGAGGAGTTGACGGACCAGGGGCTGGTGCTGCGCTATCGGGTCAAGGAGACCGACGACGGGCTCTCGGGGGAGGAGGGCACGTTCGCGATCTGCTCGTTCTGGCTGGTCGCCGCGCTCGTCGAGATCGGGGAGGTCGAGCGAGCTCGCGCCCTGTGCGAGCGGATGCTCTCCCACGCGAGCCCGCTCGGCCTGTACGCCGAGGAGATCGACCCTCGAACGGGCCGCCACCTGGGCAACTTCCCGCAGGCCTTCACCCACCTCGCGCTGATCAACGCCGTGATGCACGTGATTCGCGCCGACCAGGGCCTCGAGGCGGGCCCGATCCCCTTCGGGCGCGAGCTTACGCGGCAGCGCTCGCAGGCCTGACGCGCGCTACAGCGAGCGGTGAAAGGCGCCGTCGCAGAGGCGCCAAGCGCCCCGATGCGCGGCGCGGGCGCGTCGCTGGGCGCGCCGGAAGCGCCGCCGCAGCTCGAACGGAGGTCTCGTCCGGCGGACTCGCGCCCATCCGCGCCGCAGCTGGTAGACGGCCAGGTTCTTTCCGTCCCGACGCTTGACGTATGCCAGCAGGCGCCGCCTGCCGTCCCGGAGCGGCTGCGACGGGTCGGTGATCAGCGTGACCCGACGACCGTGGCGGCCTGCGAAGCCGAGCCGCTTGAGGCTCCGGCGCGAACGCCCCGAGCCACATTCCCCGCCCCGGCGATTGGGGGCGTCGAGCCCGAGCAGGCGGACCGTGTAGCGCCTGCGAGTACCGGTTGTGGCCCTGGCCTTCAGGATCTCCCCGTCGAGCACGCGGTAGATGCGTGCGTGGATCCGGTGGCGGCGCGGTGAGTTCTGGGAGCCCTGCGAGGAGGGCGAGGCACCGCTCGTGCCCGGCCGCGGCCCGACGCAGTCGGCGGAGCCGGAGTCGGAGAAGGTGGACGCCGAGCCCGCCTCGCGCACGAAGGCCCACTCGTACCAGCCGCGCGGATGGGAGGAGCTCGGCCCGTGCAGCGTGAGCTTCAGGGCCCCGTAGGCGGTGTCGTTGCGGACCTCGCTGTTGGGCGGGTCGGGCAGCGCCGACAGGCTCCTCCCGCCCGTGCCGACGACCCACTCGCGAATTCCCCGGCCGGGGGCCGCAACGCCGTTCGGATCCTGCGGCGCGAAGCGCTCGTAATCGTGATCGTGGCCGTTCAGTACGACGTCCGCGTAGTCGGAGTAGAGGGCGTCCCAGACCGGCCTCATGGACACAGAGGCATTGTTGTAGCCGGAGCTGAAGAGCGGGTGGTGCCAGTAGGCGATCGTGCAGTCGCTCGTGTCCGCGGCCAGGTCGCTCCTGAGCCATTGCTCCTGAGCCGACCCCGCGGCGCACCCGCCGAGCCAGCCGTTGCTGCTGGCGAGGCCGGCCGCGCACTCCGAGTTCAGGGCGATCACGTGCCAGTGGGAGCTTCCGGCGGAGAGGTTGAAGCGGTAGTAGCCCTTTTTGGGGTCTGTCGCGTTTGGCCCGAACGGCGCCAGGACGCTCGCGAAGTAGGTGAAGTACCCCGTGGCCTTGGGGTCGGAGTTGCTGCCACTCGACCCGTACTCGTGGTTGCCGGGGACCGGTCTCGTGATCGACTTCGCCCGGCCCCAGCTCGGGTCGTATGACTGCTGGAACTTCGTCAGCGCGCCGTCCTCGTACTGGAGGTCTCCCAGGGCCAGCAGCTTCGTGGGCGCGAGCCCGGCGAACAGGTCCGACGTGTACTTCTGGTGGCAGTTGCCGTTCGCGCCCTGGCCGCTGTTGTAATCCACGTTAGCGGGGTCGCAGGCCGCGTCGCCGGCGGCGACGACGACCGGATCCGCGGCTGCTGCCGGCCAGGCGGCGCCCAGCAGGGCGAGCACGGGCACGAGGGCAGCAAGCGCCCGTCGCAGGGCTGTCACGGGCGCCATGGCGCGAAGGTAGCAGCGGAGCGCGGCGAATCTCCGTGGACGCCTGGGCTGCGGGGTCCTACGGTGGACGGGCAGGATGCTCTCGCGCCGCCCCCTTCCCTGGATCTGCCTTGCCGTGCTGTCAGTCGGGACGAGCTTCGGCTTGAGTGCGTCCGGCTCCAGTGCGGCGCGCCCCGCGAAGCCGAAGATCGCGCTCTCCCGTCATTCGGGCTTGCCTGGCGTCCGCGTGCGGATTCGCGGCCGTCGCTTCCTTCCCCGGAGCCGCCTCGAGCTGCGCTTCGGCGGTCGGCGGCTGCGGAAGATCCGTGTGCGCAGGAGCGGCCGCTTTCGCGTGGCCTTCCGCGTGCCGCATCGAAGGGCCGGGCTCTACCGGATCGTCGTTCGTTCGCGTCGCGGCACGCCCCGGTCGCTGCGGCGCCGGGCGCGAGCTCGCTTTCGCGTCAGGGCCGCGCCTGCTAGTCCAGCGCCTGCCGGCTCGGCCACGCCGGGGCCTGCTCCCGCGCCCGCGGCCACGTACCGGAATCCGGTCTATGGATCGACGCCAGACCCGATGGCCATTCGCGGGCCCGATGGGACCTACTACGTCTACAGCACGGGCAGCCTGTTCCCGGTCGCGCGCTCCCGCGACCTCGTGTCCTGGACACCCGCCGGAACGGCCCTCCCGAGCCGGCCCTCCTGGGTCGTCCCCTCGGGTGACTCGCACCCCTGGGCACCGAGCGTCCTGCGCTCTTCGCAGGCCTGCCCGGGCGCCGCCTCCGGTCCTTGCTACCTCCTGTACTACGTCGGCCTGAGCGGGCAGCACACCCCCCAGACGAACTGCGTGGCGGTCGCGACGTCCGGGACCGCGGCGGGCCCCTTCACCGACCGGGGACCGCTGCCCGCCACGGACGGCGGTCTCGACCAGAGCGGCCGGCCTCCCGGGTGTGGCGACGATGCCGGCTACAGCAACATCGACCCGGCCCCGTTCGTGGACAGCGACGGCAAGGCGTACCTCTACGTCTCGACCGATCGTCGTTGCGCCACGGTCACCCCCGGCGGTGTGTGTCCCTACATGCCGAGCATCTCGGTCATCCCTCTCGCGAGCGATCTCCTGCACGCGGCCGGAGGGCGCACCTCCCTCTTCGAGGGCGCGGCCGGCACCTGGGAACAGGAGCCGGGCTTCGCTCCTACGGTGGAGAACCCGTGGGTCGTAAAGCGGGGCACGCGCTACTACCTCTTCTATTCGGGCGGCTACTACCGCGCCCCGTACGGCATGGGCTACGCGGTCGGGTCCTCGCCCACGGGACCTTTCGCGAAGTCGACCGGCAACCCGGTCCTGAAGGAGGCTGCCGGCGTGCTGAGCCCCGGCGGCGGCATGGTCGTGCGGGGCCCGCACGGGGGAGATTGGCTGCTCTACCACGGTCGGGAAGGCGACTACGCGCAGCCCCGCAAGCTGCGGATCGATCCCCTGATCTGGAGGTCCGACGGGACAGTCGGGATCGACGGGCCGACCAGCGCGCCACGATCGCCCCGGCCGTAGGGCGCGGCTACAGCCGGACGTCGGCGACCATGGCGCCGAACAGGAGCGCCAGGTATGCCAGCGAGAAGAGGTAGGTGCGGAGCGCAGAGCGCCGGTCGCGGCGCCGGTGGAGCACCAGCGCCAGCGCGGCGAAGCCGGCCCCGAGGGCCAGCGCGGCCGCCAGGTAGATGCCGTCGAACAGCCGGCCGGCGAAGGGCAGGATCGTGACCGCGACGAGCAGCGCCGTGTAGAGCACGATCTGACGCCGGGTCTCCTCCTCCCCTCGGACCACCGGCAGCATAGGCACGCCCGCCTTCGCGTACTCGTCCTTCATGAGCAGCGACAGCGCCCAGAAGTGCGGCGGGGTCCAGTAGAAGACGATCGCGAACAGGTACAGCGCCGAGCCTTCGAGCTGGCCCGTCGTCGCCGCCCACGCAACGAGTGGCGGCATCGCGCCGGCCGCGCCCCCGATCACGATGTTCTGGGTCGTGCGCCGCTTCAGCCAGAGCGTGTAGACGAAGACGTAGCCGAGCAGGCCCGCGAGCGCGAGCGCGGCCGCGAGCACGTTCACGGTCAGCGACAGCAGCGCGAAGGAGGCGGCGCCGAGCGCGATCCCGAACGCGAGCGCGGCCCCGGGGGCGATCCGCCC
>JBHELQ010000010.1:0-2972 GCA_046262995.1 Thermoleophilaceae bacterium | reverse complement strand
AGCGCTCGACCAGCCCGGTACCGTCGCGCGTCGTTCAGGGGCCTTCTGTCTGGTCTGTCGTCGCAGCCTTCCGGAAGCCGCAACGACGGCGAGGCCTTGGCCCTCGTCGTGGTTGTCGCCTACCTCAGAGTCCCCACGACTTCAGCGCGAAGCGCGGTCACCACTGGTGGGCGACGTCCATAGTGTTCCATTCGCCACGCGCTATTGGCCAGCGCGCAACTCTTCAATTGCTCCGGTGGGCTGACGTCCTCGCTACCAAAGTTTCACCGTTGTAAGCAGGAGCCGCGAGGGGTGGTCGCCAAAGTGTGTACATGGCACACGACGCGCCGTCGCCGCGATTACGGGCGGCGCATCGCTGAGCTTGAAGCGGTCGGGGCGGCGCACGCCGAGACGATCGACGCGCGGCGCGGGGTCAACGAGGCCGGCACCGCGCGCCGCGCCGGGGCCGGTGGTCGACGACCTCGTCGGCGGTCGCCGACATCTCGGGGCCCTTGCCCTTGGCGCCGCGCTGCTTGGCCTGCCGGCGCTTGGCCCGCCCTTGGCCGCGGCCCGCTGCTGGCGCTGCGCCGCCTGACGCTGCCGCTCGGCGGCGGTGTTGCGCGCGCCCGCGGCTTGCCCGAGTTCCCGGAGTCTGGCCCAGCTGACGTTCAAGCTCCCACCCGAAGGTTCCGGATGACGAGCGACTCGAAGAGCAGCCCGAGGAGGTTGAGGTCGCCGAGGAGGCGCTCGGGCCCGGCCCCCAGCGCAGCCACGGCCAGCGACGGATCGACGAAGTGCCGTTTCGGTGAGCTGCGGAGGTTTGGCCGCGAGCGGAGGTGCGGCGCCCATGCCGGCTGGGCCTCGATGACCATCAAGCGGTCGAGGATGTCGAGGTGCTCAGCGACGGTGTGGCGATCGAGCGGTCGTCCCCGCCACCGGCGGCCAGCAACCCCACCCGCCAGGTATGGACACCTCGCTAACGCGACACTAGGCGATCAGAAGTGAACGAGGCAGTTGATCAGGACCTTGCCGCTCGCCGTGTTGACCTGGATACCAACCTCATTGTTCGGGTCGAAGTCGGGGAGGCGCACGGAGCAGTCATAGCGAGTCGTCGTCCCCGTGGGCGTTCCGTCATAGTGGTGCTCCCAGCAGTTGGCGTTGAAGGTGCCGTTCGGGGCGATGACGATCGTCCCTCCGAGCTCTGGAAAGATCTGGCTGCAGGGGATGGTCGTCGCTCCGCTGGCTGAGGCCGGTCCGGCGCCCACGGCGACAACACCCCCAGCCAAGCCTGCCGCCATCACGACTCTTGCCGCGACAAACCCCAGCCTACGTGATTTCATGACTTCCTCCAATGTGGTTCGACCGGCCCAGTATTCAGTCGAAGGAGGACTGTGTCAATGAGCCGACTAAGTGTCTTCGACAGCTAGCTAGCTACTTCAGCCTGAAATAGTCGGTCGCGTACCGGGCTGTGGCGGCCCGTCTGGAGCCAGCAGGGAGCGCGTCCTCCCGACTCCTCGCCTTCGACCGCTCCCGTCCGCCCCTCCGGCCCTTTCGGGCCGGTCGAGGCGCGACGGGACAGCCGGGGCGAGGAACTCATGCGGCAGTCCGGGCAGTTGGTGGCTCATTGGGTGGGGCCGTCACCGCCGGGGGCAGCGGTCGAACTCCGGCGGTGGCAGCCGGTGTGGTGTGGCCCTCGACGAGGGCGGCGATCTTCACCGAGTTGTGCGCCAGCACACCCCAGCCGCACCACGTCTCGGCCCCGCCGATACCGTCGAGCAGCGTGCGCCGCCAGCCGAAGTCGCGCTTGAGACACGAGATTCGCGCCTCCGATCCGGTGCGCCACTTCACCAACTTGGTGAAGCCCCGTCCCCGTTGGATCTTCTGGCGGGCGGCGCCCGGGCGGCCCTTGCGGGGGATGGCCACCCGGGTGACGCCGAGTGCTTCCAGGCCGGCGTCGACGCTCGCCTCGCCGTAGCCACGATCGGCGGTCACCGCCTTCGGCGCCCGGCCGAAGCGGGCCTTGATGCGCTCCACCGCCGGCACCAGCATCGGCGCGTCGGGCGGGTTGCCCTTGACCACGACGTAGTCGACGACCACGCCGTCGGCGTTGTCGGCCACTTGGGCCTTGAAGCCGAACTCCACCGGCTTGCCGAGCCGGCCCTTGGCGATGGGACGGGCGTCGCCGTCGTGCAGGGACACGACGCGCGTCGATCCGTCGGGAACGCCGCCGCCCAGGCGGATACGTGTTTGTGCGGCGATTGCCTCCACCGCCGCTGCCGTGCGCTCCAGCTCGGCGACGGCGGCGACGGCTTTGGCGGTGGCCGCCTCGGCGCGGGTGCGCAGCGAGCGCCGGGCGTTGGTCACCACCCGACGGGCCTCGACCACCGCCGCCTCGGAGATAACCGCCATCTGGGCGTTCAGCACTCGCACCTCGTCCTTGGCGTCGTCGTTGCGGCGGCGTAGCCAGGCGCCGATGTCGTGGGCTCGGCGGCGCACCGAACGGGTGCGGTCCCGAGTCGAGGTGCGCGTGGCCAGACCCAGTGCCTTGAGCTTGGCCACGGTGGCGGCCATGTTGGCCACGCCTTTGGCCAGCAGGCCGCTGTCGGTGGGATAGGCGACGTTGGCCTCGACGACGGTCGTGTCGGCGCGGACACGATCGGTCTTGATCACCTTGGCCTCGTGCGCCTTGGCCAGCAGGGCCTCGTTCAGGGCGGTCACCGCTGCCTCGCCGCACCGAGAGGTGATCTTCATCAACGTCGTCGGGTGCGGCACCGACTCACCCAGGGGGATGCGACAGAACCGCCGCCAGGCCAGGGAGTCGGTGACCTCCCGACACAGCGCCTCGAAGCCCAGGCGATAGCGGAAGCGCAGGAACATCATCCTCAGGTAGGTCTCGATGGGGATGGACGGCCGACCGAGGACGGGGTCGAAGAAGGCCCGGAACGGCTCGAAGAACCGAACGTCGTCCAACACGGCGTCGACGCCGGCCAGGC
>JBHELQ010000009.1:0-1309 GCA_046262995.1 Thermoleophilaceae bacterium | reverse complement strand
CTTCCGCTCCTCCCACGGGGGCCAGGCGAAGAAGGGCGAGCCCCCGGAAGCCGATCAGCTGCTCTCGATCGCGCGTAAGCGAAACGTGAAGCTGATCGCGCTGACGATCGGCGGCAACGACTTCGGCTTTGCCGCGATCGTAACGGCCTGCTTCGAGGCCTACGAGGCGCGCACCGGTCCCTGCGAGCCCGGACAGGAGCCGAAAATCCGCGCCGCGCGGGCACGGGTGATCACGTCGGTTCGCAAGGCGATCGCGGAGATTCAGGCCGTGATGCGGACCGCGGGCTACTCCCGCCACGACTACCGCCTGATCGCGCAGTCCTATCCCTCCGTGGCTCCCCGCGCGTCGGAGAACCGCTACGCGCAGGACAGCGGCGACAGGACGGCCCACGGCTGCCCCATGTACGACCAGGACTCGAACTGGGCCCGTGACCATGTCGTGCACGAGATCGGCTCCGCGGTGCGGACAGCCGCGCGCGACCAGGGGGCCGAGATGCTGAACCTGGCCGATGCGTTCCAGAGCCACGAGTTCTGCTCGAAGTTCGACCGCCAGGTGACGACGCTCGACCATCCGGGTCCGGCCCAGAACGAATGGGGGCGGATCCTCGGCCCGACCTCCATCCAGCAGTCGAGCGGCTCGGATTCGTCCGAGCGAACGCAGGAGGTCTTCCACCCCGACGCCTTCGGCCAGCAGGCGCTCGGCAGCTGCCTGACGAAGGCGGCGGCCGATCGGCCCGGCGAGTTCGTCTGCACGGGCGGGACCAACGTCGCCCCGGGCGACATGCGGGTCAGGCGCCTGCGCGACGTGGCCGCGCGGCTCGGCTGCCTGGCGGGCCGAGCGCCCATCGGCCGGCGCAGTATCGGCCGGGTGCGGCTCACGCGGACCCGCGGCCAGCGGCTGCGCCGGATCGGCATCCGCCCGCGCAAGCGCACCCGCTACTCCTATCGCTGGTGCGCGCGCGGCTCGCACGGGCGCGTGGCGGCGGTCTTCTCGAGGCGTTCGGGCCGCGGCCGCGCGTGGCTCGTGGTGACCACGGTGCGCGGCCATCGCGCGCGCGGAGTCGGACGCGGCGTGAGCGTGCGGCGCCTGCAGCGCTTCCCACGTGCCCGTCGCCTGATGCGCGGCATCTTCCTCGCCGGCCCGCACAGCCGCCGCCTGTTCGGCGTACGCCACGGCCGGGTGCGGTTCGTCGCGGTGGCCGACAGGCGGCTGCTTCACCACAGGCGGGCACTGCGCCGCTACCTGCGGCGCGCCGGCGTCTAGCTGCCCCTTCGCCCTAGCGCGGAGCGCCCACGACCAGCACGTGCG
>JBHELQ010000008.1:0-5718 GCA_046262995.1 Thermoleophilaceae bacterium | reverse complement strand
ACGTAGCCGATCGACTGGGCGAACGCGAGCCCGACCGTCAGGTAGCGGGTGTACTGGGTGATCTTCTGCTGGCCGACCTCGCCCTCCTTGCGCAGCTTGTCGAGCGAGGGCACCACGACCGTGAGCAGCTGCAGGATGATCGAGGCCGTGATGTACGGCATGATCCCGAGCGCGAAGATCGCGAAGCGCTGCAGCGAGCCGCCGGAGAAGAGGTTCAGGAAGCCCAGGACGTTGGAGCCCGTGAAGTTGTCCTGGATGTTCTTGACGGCATCGATGTTGATGCCGGGCGCCGGGATATAGGCGCCGATCCGGTAGAGCAGGAGCATCCCGGCGGTGAACGCCAGCTTCTTCCGGATGTCGGCGACCCGGAATGCGTTCATGAAGGTCCTGAGCATCGGCTACGCCTCGATCGACTCGCAGCTTCCGCCGGCCGCCTCGATCTTCTCCCGGGCCGACTTGGAGAACGCGTGCGCGCGAACCGTGAGCGCCTTCGACAGCTCGCCCTGGCCCAGGACCTTGACCGGGATCCCCTTGCGAGTGGCGAGGCCGTTCTGACGCAGGCTGTCGGGGGTGACCTCGGCGCCCTTGTCGAAGCGCTGGTCGAGGTCGGCGAGGTTGACCGGCTGGGTGCGGCTGCGGAACTGCTCGAACGGCATCGACTTCTTCATGTGGGGCCCGCGCAGCTTGCGCATGCGCATGTGGATCGGGTTCTGGCCGCCCTCGAAGTTCACCTTGCGCTTGCGGCCGGAGCGCGCGCCGGCGCCCTTGACCCCGCGGCCCGCCGTCTCACCCAGGCCCGAGCCCTCGCCGCGGCCGACACGCTTGCGCGCCTTGCGCGAGCCACGGGCGGGCTTCAGGTTGTGGAGGCCCTTGCGCTGCTCGTCCGCCATCAGCCGTCCTCCAGCTCGATCAGGTGGCGCACCGCCTGGATCTGCCCCCGGAGCGCAGGTCCGTCGGCACGCTCCGCCGACTTGCCGATCCGGCCGAGGCCGAGCGAGCGCAGCGTGTCGTGCTGCTTCCGGCTCGAGCCGTTGGCGGATCGGACCTGCTTCAGCTTGATGCTGTCGCTCACGAGGCGGCGGGCTCCTGAGCGGGTTCGGGACTCGCCTCCTGGCCCTGCTCGCGGGGCTCGAGCCCGAGCACCTGCCTGACGGTGAGGCCGCGCAGCTCGGCGACCTGCTCCGGGCTCCGCAGGTCCTTCAGGGCGGCCACCGTGGCCTTGACCAGGTTGATCGGGTTCTGGCTGCCCAGGGACTTCGACAGCACGTCATGGATGCCCGCGAGCTCCAGCACCGCGCGCACCCCACCGCCGGCGATCACGCCGGTACCGGCGGAGGCCGGCTTCAGCAGCACGCGCGCGGCGCCGTGACGGCCGATGACCCCGTGGGTGATCGTGGCGCCGTGCATCGGCACGTCGAACAGGCCGCGGCGGGCCTTCTCGACGCCCTTCTGGATCGCGACCGGCACCTCGTTGGCCTTCCCATAGCCGACGCCGACGCGCGACTTCTCGTCGCCCACGACGACGAGCGCCGTGAAGGAGAAACGCCGCCCGCCCTTGACCACCTTGGCGACGCGGTTGATCTCCACGACCCGCTCCTGCAGGTCCTGCCCCGCGCGGCTGCGCATCCTGTCCCTGGAAGCCATGCTCAACTCACCGTAGCGAAGTGCTCAGAACCTCAGGCCGCCCTCGCGGGCCCCGTCTGCCAGCGCCTTGACCTTGCCGTGGTAGCGGTAGCCGCCGCGATCGAACACGCAGGCCTCGACACCGGCCTCCTTCGCGCGCCCCGCCAGGACCTCGCCCGCACGCTTCGCCTGCTCCATGCGCTGCAGCTCGCGCAGCTCGGGCTCGACCCAGCTGACGGCGGCCAGCGTGTGGCCGCGGTCGTCGTCGATCAGCTGCGCCTGCACGCCGCGGTTCGAGCGGAACACCGCCAGCCGCGGGCGCTCCGCGCTGCCGCGCACCTTGGCGCGCACGCGGCGGCGACGGCGAAGGCGCGCCTGGGCTCCGGTCTTGACGGTCACGCCCGCTTGCCCACCTTGCGTGCCACGTATTCGCCCTGGTAGCGGATTCCCTTGCCCTTGTAGGGCTCCGGCGGGCGGCGCTTGCGGATGCTCGCCGCGACCTCCCCCACCGCCTGCTTGGAGATGCCCCGCACCACGATCTGCGTGGGAGCAGGCACTTCGAAGTCGATCCCCTCGGGCGCCTCGATCTCGACCGGGTGCGAGTAGCCCACGCTCAGCGTCAGCTTGCGGCCCTGGAGCTGGGCGCGGTAGCCCACCCCCTGGAGCTCGAGCCGCTTCTCGAAGCCCTCGGTGACTCCCTGGACCATGTTCGCGATCAGGCTCCGGGTGAGGCCGTGCAGTGCGCGATGCTGCCCCCGGTCGGAGGGCCGCCGCACCACGAGCTCCCCGTCCTCCTGGGCCACGTCGATCTCGCGCGCCACCCGCTCCCGGAGCTCGCCCTTCGGCCCCTTGACTGTCACGCCCTCCGGCTCGATCGAGACCTCGACCCCATCGGGCACGGGAACCGGTTGCTTGCCGATCCGACTCATGCCGCCCGCCCTACCAGACCCTCGCCACGAGCTCGCCGCCGACGCGCTCGCGGCGCGCGTCGTGACCGGTCATCACTCCCCGGGAGGTCGAGACGATCGCCGTGCCCATGCCGCCCAGCACCCTCGGCACCTCCTTGGCCGACACGTACTGGCGGCGTCCCGGGCGGGAGACCCTCTCCATGCCGCTGATCACCGAGCGGCGGTCCTCCGTGTACTTGAGCGTGACGCGCAGCGTCTGGCCCACCCGCCCCGGCTCGACCGCGAAGTCCTCGATGTAGCCCTGCTCGCGCAGGATGCGCGCGATCTCGGCCTTGTAGGTCGAGGCGGGCATCTCGACCGCGTCGTGGTCGGCCTGGAGGCCGTTGCGGATGCGGGTAAGGAAGTCGGCGATCGGGTCGGTCATGCGGCTACCAGCTGGACTTGGTCAGCCCGGGGATCATTCCCTTGTGGGCGATCTCGCGCAGGCAGATGCGGCAGAGCCCGAACTTGCGCAGGTACGCGCGCGGGCGGCCGCAGCGCCTGCAGCGGTTGTAGTTGCGTGTCTTGAACTTCTGGGTGCGCTGGGCGCGCACCTTCTGGGAGGTCTTGGCCATCTGCTCCTAGCTCTCGTCGCTTGATTTTCCGGGGGGCGTGGCGCCCTCCGCGGGACCGGGCTCGCCGGCGCCCGTGTCGCGTTCCGCTCCTTCGGCCTCCGGGCCCTCCTCGTCCTCGGCGCGCACGGGCTTCTCGTAGGCCTCGGGGTTCTCCTCCTTCAGCTGCTCCAGCGCCGCCTGCTCGGCCTCGGCCCGTTGGCGAGCCTCCTCCTTGCGCCGCTCCTCGTCCGGGTCCACCTCCTCGGCCGCGTGCTCGCCCGGGCGCCCCTCGCTGGAGAATGGCATGCCGAACTCCTGGAGCAGGGCGAAAGCCTCCTCGTCGCTCTGCGCGCTGGTGGTGATGGTCACGTCCAGCCCGCGCACCTGGTCGATCGAGTCGTAGTCGATCTCGGGAAAGATGATCTGCTCCCGCACTCCCATGGAGTAGTTGCCGCGACCGTCGAACGAGCGCGGGCTGAGTCCCCGGAAGTCGCGGATGCGCGGGATCGCCACCGACATGAGCCGGTCGAGGAACTCGTACATGTGGGCCCGGCGGAGCGTCACGGAGACGCCCACCGGCATCCCCTCGCGCAGCTTGAAGGCGGCGATCGACTTGCGCGCGATGCGCTGGTTGGGCCGCTGGCCGGCGATCGTGGCGAGCTGCTCCTGGGCCGCGTCGAGCAGCTTCGAGTCCTGCTTCGCCTCGCCCACGCCCATGTTCAGCGTGATCTTCTCCACGCGCGGGACCTGCATCAGGTTGCCGTAGCCGTAGCGCTCGCGCAGCCGCGGGCGGATCTCCTGCTCGTAGCGCTCCTTGAGCCGCGGCGGGACTGTGGCCGTCGAGCCTTCCATCACTCGATCTCCTGGCCCGAGCGCTTGGCAACGCGCACGCGCCGGCCGCCCTCGTCGCGGCGGACACCCACGCGCGTGGGATCGCCGGACTTCGGATCGATCAGCATCACGTTAGACACGTGGATCGGGCCCTCGGACTCCACGATCCCGCCAACGTCCTGCTGGCGCTGGGTGTCCCGCACGGTGCGCGGCCGGATGTGGCGCTTGCGGACGCTCACGCCCTCGACGTAGACGCGCTGCCTGGCCGGATCGACGCGCAGCACCCGACCGGTCTTTCCGCGGTCCTTGCCGGACATGACCTTGACCGTGTCGCCGCTCCTGATCCTGAGCTTCGCCATCCTCACAGCACCTCCGGGGCGAGCGAGACGATCTTCATGAAGTTGCGGTCCCGGAGCTCGCGCGCCACCGGCCCGAAGATGCGCGTGCCACGGGGATTGTTCTGCGGGTCGATCAGCACGGCGGCGTTCTCGTCGAACGCGATCGCCGTGCCGTCGTTGCGGCCGAAACCCTTCTTCGTTCTCACGACCACGGCGCGAACCACCTCGCCCTTCCGGACCGCGCCGTGCGGGATCGCCTGCTTCACCGTGCAGACGATCACGTCGCCGACGCCCGCGTAGCGGCGCTTCGACCCGCCGGCGACGCGGATGCACAGGACCTCGCGCGCGCCGGTGTTGTCGGCGACCTTGAGCCTGGATTCCTGCTGGATCATCTATCGAGCTCGCTCCAGGACCTCGATCAGGCGCCAGCGCTTGGTGCGGCTGAGCGGGCGGGACTCCACCAGGAGGACCTTGTCGCCCACGTGGGCCTGGTTCGCCTCGTCGTGGGCATGCAGCGTGGAGGAGGTGCGGACGATCTTCCCGTAGGTGCGGTGCGGCCGCTGCATGTCGATGCGGACGGTGATCGTCTTGTCCGCCCCGTCCGACACCACGACTCCCTGGCGCTCGCGCGGCTTGCCGTGCGCCCGCTCGACCGGCGCGGGAGGCTCGGCGGAGGGCGCGCTCCTCGCGCGCTCGCGGGCGCGGCCGCGCCAACGCCTGCGCGACTCGGCCTTCCGCCGGCGGCGGTCCAGCCGCTCCTGCTGGCGCTCCTCCGGGGAGCGCTGTGGGCGCGCCTCACCGGTGAACTGCGACCTGCTCGTTCGGCGGCGCTCCTTCGGCGAGAGCGGCTCCGGTGAGTCGGGCTCGCCCTCGTCCTCCGCGGGGGGGGCTTCCTCCGCGGGGGGGGCTTCCTGGGCAGGGGCCTCCTCCGCCGCCGGCTGCTCGGCGGCGGCTTCGTCCGCGCTCTCCTCCGCGGGCGCGGCCTCCTCCGGCGCCTCCTGCTCCTGCGTGCCGTTCTTCTCTTCCTCGATCACGCCGCCTGCCGCCTCAGCTCGCGCTCCACGTCGATCCCGCGCTGTCCCGCGACCGTGAGCCCGCGGGCCAGGTCGCGCTTGGCGTGTGCCAGGCGCGCGGTGTTCTCGAGCTGTCCGGTGGCGTGCTGGAAGCGCAGGTTGAAGAGCTCCTCCCGCGCACGCCCCACGAACTCGACCAGCTGCGGGTCGTCGAGATTGTGGACCTCGACCGACTTCATCCCTGGCCCGCTCCCTCTCGCGTCACGAACCGGGTCTTCACTGGCAGCTTGTGTCCGGCCAGGCGCATCGCCTCGCGCGCGAGCTGCTCGGGAACCCCCGACAGCTCGAAGATCACGCGGCCCGGCTTGACCACGGCCACCCAGCCCTCAGGCGTGCCCTTCCCCGAGCCCAT
>JBHELQ010000007.1:0-1616 GCA_046262995.1 Thermoleophilaceae bacterium | reverse complement strand
CAGGCAGGAGACGACGCTCGAGCTGATCGCCTCCGAGAACTTCGTCCCGCAGGCGATCCTGGACTGCCAGGGCTCGGTCCTGACCAACAAGTACGCGGAGGGCTACCCGGGCCGGCGCTACTACGGCGGCTGCGAGCACGTCGACGTGGCGGAGCAGCTCGCCATCGACCGGGCGAAGGAGATCTTCGGCGCCGAGCACGTGAACGTGCAGCCGCACGCCGGCGCGCAGGCGAACGCGGCCGCCTACATGGCGCTGCTCGACCCGGGCGATCGCATCCTGGGCATGAAGCTCGACCACGGCGGCCACCTCACGCACGGGATGACGATCAACTTCTCCGGCCTCTTCTTCGACATCGTCGGGTACGGCGTGCGCGAGTCCGACTCGCGGCTCGACATGGACGAGCTCGAGCGGATCGCCAAGGAGTCGCGTCCGAAGCTGATCCTGGCCGGCTGGTCGGCCTATCCGCGCCAGCTCGACTTCGAGCGCTTCCGCTCGATCGCCGACGAGGTCGGCGCGCTGCTGCTGGTCGACATGGCTCACTTCGCCGGGCTCGTGGCCGCCGGCGAGCACCCGAATCCGGTCCCGTACGCGGACGTGGTCACGACCACCACGCACAAGACGCTCGGAGGCCCCCGCGCTGGCACGATCCTCTGCAAGGAGGAGTACGCGAAGAAGATCGACTCGCGGGTCTTCCCCGGCAACCAGGGCGGACCGCTCATGCACGCGATCGCAGGGAAGGCGGTCGCTTTCAAGATCGCGCAGACGGAGCTGTTCCGCGAGCGCCAGCGGCGCACCCGCGAGGGCGCGTCGGCGCTGGCCGAGGAGCTCGTGGCGGGCGGCGTCAACGTGCTCACGGGCGGGACCGACGTCCACCTGGCGCTCCTGGACCTGCGCGATTCCGAGCTCGACGGCCGGCAGGCGCAAGACAGGCTCGAAGGCATCGGCATCACGGTCAACCGCAACGCGGTGCCGTTCGATCCCCGGCCGCCGGCGGTTTCCTCCGGGGTCCGGATCGGAACCCCGGCGCTCGCCACCCGCGGGTTCCAGGTCGACGACTTCCGCGAGGTCGGGAGGGTGATCGTCGAGGCGCTCAGCGGAAGCTTCGGCGAGGAGGAGCGGAGCGAGCTGTCCGAGCGCACCCGGACCCTGGCGGAGCGCTATCCGCTCTATCCGCACCTCACGGCGCCCGCCCCCGTCTGAACCCGGTCGCGCTCTTCCAGCTGGAGGGGGTCTCGCTGGCCCGTGACGAGCGTCCCGTGCTCCAGGACCTCGAGCTCGAGATCGACAGCGGCTCGACGGCGATCCTGGGACCTTCGGGCGCGGGCAAGTCCACGCTTCTGCGGCTGTTCAACCGGCTGGCCGACCCGGAGACCGGCAGCGTGCGCTTCCGCGGCCAGGACGTGCGCCAGCTCGATCCGCTCGAGCTGCGCCGCCGAGCCTGCCTCGTGCCCCAGCTGCCAGCGCCGATCCCGGGCAGCGTGGCGGACAACGTCCGCCTCGGGCCGCGCCTGGCGGGCCGGGAGGTCGAGCCGCTGCGGCCGCTCGAGCTCGCGGGACTGGCCGGCGACTACGCCGAACGCGACGCGTCGCGGCTGTCGGTGGGCGAGCAGCAGCG
>JBHELQ010000006.1:0-4871 GCA_046262995.1 Thermoleophilaceae bacterium | reverse complement strand
CAGGAGCTAGCATGCGCCCGGGGTGCGTAGCCGACTCGTCGCTCTTGTAGCAGCGCTCGTCGTGATCGCCGGTGGCGCGGTCGCCGCCGTGGCGCTCATAGGTGGCGACGACGGATCAGGGGGCGACGTCGCCGCCTCGGTCGAACGCCAGCTCGCATACCTCGATCCGAAGTCGTCCCTCGTGGCGACGGTGGACATGCGCTTCGACAAGCGGAACTGGCGCCACCTGCGCGCGATCGCTTCCCGCGTGCTGCGCGAGTACCGCTCGCAAGCGCCGCCTGAGGAGCGGCGCCAGATCCCGCTCAACGTCAGCGGCGGCCTGGAGCTGCTCGCGCGCTTCGGTGGACTCTCCTTCGAGGACGACGTGAAGCCCCTGCTCGACGGTCATTTCGTCATCGGTGTGACGTTTCCGCCCCGCAAGCCGCTTTCGCCCCGCCTCCAACGGATTGGCCGACTGCTCGCGGACAGGCGCTACGACCCAGGCACCAACGCCCCCCTGCCATCGCGGGTGAGTCCGACGGACACCCGGCGCTATTACGGCGCCCTGCGCAGGCGCAACGACGCTGCCGAGCCGCGCGTCGTCGGCGTCTACCGCACGAAATCCGATCGGCTCCGGCGGGTGGTCGGACAAGTGATGGAGGGCGAGCGGCCCAAGAAGGCGCGGGGGTTCGACGACACGCTGCTGATCGACGCCTCCACGGCGCTCGTCGGCAAACACACGCTCGCGTTCGCCGAGGGCGGCGCGGAGGACTTCGGCCCTGGGGACCGTCCCACGCCCGGGCTTCGGGCTGTGCTCAAGCGGGCAAAGGCAGGCCAGGGCTACCCCGCACAGCGTCTCGCAGAAGCGCAACGCGAGCTCGGCGGCCACGACCCCTTCGTCCTTGCGGCGGCCGATCCGACGCTGATGAGGGCAGCTGCGGACGACGCCGGCCTCGGGAACGATCTTCTCGACGACGCCGACCTCGACCGTGCGCGGCGGGAGGTGCCGTACCTCGAGGCGATCCGGAGCCTGGCCGCCGTCGTGAACCTGGACGAGGACAAGGTGACCACGCGCGTGCGCGTGAACACCGAGGCATCTCGGCTCCGGGCCGGGGACCTGCCCCTCGGGCCTGCGGGATCCTTGGAGCTACCGGACACCGACCTCACGGCCAGCGCGTCCCGCAACCAGAGCGTGACCACGAGCTTCGCTGCCCGCGTGGCGCGCGCCCTGTTCTCGGGGTCCGAATTCGTGCGGGCCGTGGAGCGCACGGAGCGAGACCTTGGCATCCGTTTCGACGACGAGGTCCTGCGGCAGTTCGATTGTCCGAGCGCGAGCGTCTTCGACGCGCGGAACTCCCGTTTTTGGGCGCGATCGTGCTTACGGGACCCCGCTCGCATGCGCAAGCTGCTCCCCCGCCTGCGCCGGCATCTGCCGCGGATCGTCAGGGCGCTCCAGAACCTGGGCGACCAGGGGCTCCTGAGCGTCCTGCTCGTCGCTCCCGACGCGCCCGCCATACCCTCGCTACCCGCGGCCGCGCTCGGCGTGAAGCCACTCGGGGGAGAAGGCAAGGGGCCGCGCCGCGAGCTCCTGTACGAGATGTCCGGGCTGCACGACGCCGTCCCGAACCCGTTCGCGGCAGCCGGACCCGCACGGGTCGTGTTCGGAATGATCGGCGACGAGTTCGTGGTCGCCTCCGACCGTGGACTCGCGCGTCGCCTGGCGAAGCTGCGAACTCGCCGCTTCGGATCTAGCGCCGCGACCGCTATCCGCGTCCCGGCGGCGCAGCTGTTCGCGAACTCCGGCGGCGCCGTGGAGGCGAAGGTGGCGGCTCGCATCATCCGCGAGCTGGTGTTCCGAGCCTCGGCCAACCGGCGCGCACTGGACGCGTATGGCGAGCTGAGACTGGGCGGCCTCTAGGCCAGCTCGTACGCCGCGGGGTCGAGCTCCGCCGTGCGACGGCGGTAGGTGCTCCAGAGCCAGGGCCACTGGCTGGGGTTGTTGCCCTGCTCGTCGACGTACCAGCTCGTGCAGCCGGTCTGCCAGACCGTTCCGGCCAGAGCCTCGCGCAGCTCGCGGTCGAATGCGGCCGCCGCCTCCTCGCGCAGCTCGATCACGCGCGCTCGCTCGGCCTCGAGCTTCTTGACCGCCTCGACCACGTGGTGCATCGCGCACTCGACCGTGTAGATGACCGAGCCGGCGCCGCCGTTCGTGTTCGGCCCGTAGAGCAGGAACATGTTCGGGAAGTTCGGCACGGTGATGCCGAGGTAGGCGCGGGGCACGCCGTTCCAGGTCTCATCGAGGGTGCGCCCGCCGCGACCGACCACCTCCATCGGGGCGACGAAGGCGTGCGACTTGAAGCCCGTCCCCAGCACCAGGACGTCGGCGGGGCGCTCGGTGCCGTCGGCCGTGCGCACGCCGTTCGGAGTGATCCGGTCGAGCCGGTCGGTCACGAGCTCCACGTTGGGCTTCGTCAGCGCCGGATACCAGTCGTCGGTCACCATGATCCGCTTGCACCCCATCTCGTCCTTGGGGGTCACCTTCTCGCGCAGTGCGGGGTCCTTGATCGCCCTGCGGATGTTCCAGCGCCCGAGCGCCCGGAACGGGCGGATCAACCAGCGGCGGTTCGTCAGGCCGGCGGTAGCCATCTCCATGAACCAGAAGGTCGCGGCGCGATCGAGGCGCTGCAGCAGCGGGACCCGCTTGAAGAGCCGGCGCGCCAGGCGCCCGTACTCGTAGTCCATCTTCGGGATCGTCCAGCCGGGGGTCCGCTGGTAGACGTCGACCTTGGCCACGTGCGGCTGGATCGAGGGCACGGTCTGGATCGAGCTGCAGCCGGTTCCGATCACCGCCACGCGCCTGCCCTCGAGCTCGACATCGTGGCGCCAGCTAGCGGTGTGGAAGCTCGGCCCCTCGAACTCCTCGAGGCCGGGTATCGGCGGGACGCTCGGGACGGACAGCTGGCCGCAGCCGGCGACCAGCACGTCGGCTTCGTGGCTGCCGCCCGTGGTCTCGAGCGTCCAGCGACCGCGCGCCTCGTCGAAGGTCGCCCGCTTCACCTCAGTGCCCACACGCACGCGATCAAGGACGCCGTGCCGGCGGGCCACGCCCTCCAGGTACTCCCGGATCTCGGCTCCCGGGGAGTAGCGCCGCGACCAGTCCGGGTTGGGCGCGAACGAGAACTCGTACAGGTGGGACGGCACGTCGCAGGCCAGGCCGGGATACGTGTTCTTCTGCCAGACCCCGCCGACCCGCTCCTGACGCTCGAAGACGGTCACGTCCTCGTATCCGGCGCGCTGGAGCATCACCGCGGCGCCGATGCCCGCGAAGCCTCCCCCGACCACGGCGACGGAGGGCTTGCCATTCCGCGGCGAGTTGTCCGTGGCGGTCGCGGGAGTCTCGGCGGTGGGCACGACGTGAGGACGTTATCGCGCCGGGGCACCCGCCTGCACGGCCTAGATTGACGGGTGTGCAGCAGCCGCCCGCGGTCGTCCACGTCAGCTTCGAGGAGCGCTACTGGTATCCCGAGCTTGGCGGGGCCGTGTGGCTGGTCGGCTATTCGGTGATCGACCCGGACTCCGGCCGCTACCTGGCCCGCGACCACCCGGAGCTCGCCAGGCGCGGACTCAGGGTCGCCGGCGTCGCCGGCGCCGCGCGCCACCACGCCGACGCGCTCGAGTCCGACGCCGTGGCTCCCGGGCTCACGCTCGAGCTGCGGCGCGACCTGCAGAACCACCACGACCCGAATGCGATCGCGGTGCACGCCGGCGGCGCACAGGTCGGCTGGGTCCCGCGCGAGCTGGCCGCCGAGCTCGCGCCCGACCTGGACGCCGGGAAGGCGTGGTCGGCGGTGGTCCTGCGCGAGCAGCGGGACTCGCCGCGCGACCCGCGCAGCGGACTGACGATGCTGCTGGCGGCCGCGCCCGCGATCGAGCTGCGGGAGAGTCGCGGGCCCTAGTCCGCCGCGACCACCCGCAAGCTGGTTTGCTGTCGCCATGGAGACCCCGAACGGCTTCGTGCCCTTCGAGCCGCAGGGCCCCTTCCTCGAGGGCATCGGGCCGGTGCACGTGCGCGAGGGCGAGCTCCTCTTCGGACTGCGCGCCGAGGAGCGCCACACGAACCACCGCGGCACGATCCAGGGCGGGCTCCTGTCCAGCTTCGCGGACTTCGCCCTCGGTCGGGCGATCGAGGCGGATGCCGACGACGGGAAGGACCGGGCGACCGTCAGCCTGACGGTCGACTACCTGAAGCCCGCCAAGCCGGGGGACTGGATCGAGGCGCGCAGTCGCGTGGACCGGGTCGGCGGCACGCTCGCCTTCGCCGACTGCTCGCTCATGGTCGAGGAGCGCGAGATCGTGCGCGCGCGGGCGGTCTGGGTCGTCGTCGACTGAGCGACCGGGTGGTGGTGCCAGGACCGCGTCTCGCTATATCGAATGAGGGGGGACGCTGTGCCGAACTCGACTGAAACAGATCCGCGAGCCAGCGAGCTCAGCCAGACGAGCCGGTCCCGCAGCCGCCGCCGCTTTCTCCTGACCGGCCTGGCGCTCGTGCTGTACCTGGCGTTCTCGGTCGTGGCCTTCACTCGCTGGAGCCTCCTGACGAGCAGAGACTGGATCTGGATCTGGCTGCTGGGCGGCCTGCTGTCCGCCTCCCTGGCCGACCTTAGGGGGGCGGCGCGCGGCCTCGTGCTCGATTGGCTGCCGTTCATGGCGATGATCCTGGCTTACGACCTGCTGCGCGGGCTCTCGGACGGTCTCGTCCCGCAGGCCCACAGCCGGCTGGCGATCGACGCCGACCGCTTCATGTTCGCGGGCCACCTCCCCACGGTGGACCTCCAGCGCTCCCTCTTCCACCTGCACGATGCGCACTGGTGGGACTATCCGACCTGGGGGGT
>JBHELQ010000005.1:0-6355 GCA_046262995.1 Thermoleophilaceae bacterium | reverse complement strand
GCGCCGCGCTGCCATTGGACGATCGGCTCGATCAGCCGCTGCGCCACGAACGCGGTCACCACGCTGTAGACGAACTGGAAGAAGCAGCCGAGCAGCACGAGGCGAACGAACTCGCCGAGTGACATGTCGACGTACGCCGACAGCCCCGCGATGGCGGCCGCGATCACCGGATAGAGGAGCTGCTGCTGCAGAGTCAGCACGCGCGGGAGGTACCGCGGCCCGAACCTGCGATAGGCACGCTCGAGGAGCGAATCGGACAAGCTGTTAGCCGTGGCAGCCACTTCCCGCGCACGGAAGGATCCCGCAGAGACCGCGCGCGTGATCCGCGGGCACCTCGAGAACGGCGCTGGCCCGCCGGCATGCGAGCAGCCGCCGGGGCCCGACCGCCCTGTCGACCCGGATCGGCCAACCCCACTCGTCGAGCCAGAAGAGGTCGATCGGAAAGCGCATGCCGAAGGTGTGCACCGAGCGGCAGTCCGGTATCAGCAGCGCGTGGCCGGGCGGCTCGCGCCGAAGCGCCAGGCCGATCAGCCGGTGGCGAAAGGAGCGGGCGACCACGACCTCCACGCCCGTCGAAGGACGCCGGCGGACCGGCTCGCCCCGTGGCTACACTCGCGGGCCACGCCGCCCTAGCTCAGTTGGTAGAGCACCACTCTCGTAAAGTGGGGGTCGTCGGTTCGAGTCCGACGGGCGGCTCTAGTTTGAAGGTCCTGCTACCGGCGGGGCTCAGGCGTTCGCCACGACCTCGCCGATGTCGACGCTGTCGAATGTGACGCCCGGAGCCGGCTGGAGGTTGTCCTTCACGCCTCGCGCCGCGTCCTCGGACTCGAAGACGATCACCGACCGGCCCTGGTTGCCGCCCTCGAGCCTGACCCAGTAGCCGGCCACGAAGCCGGGCCTCTGGGACACGGTTGGCACGACGTTCTCGCGGAGATGCTTCGTCACTTCCGGTATGTCGGCGTCCTCAGAAATCGAAACCGTCACCACTACTGCGTGCATTGGTGCCTCCTCGGTTGAACCTCGCCGACCCTAACCGAACGGCCCCCCGGCCGGGCCACCCAGTCTCGGTTGCTTCGACAACCTGACTAGCCGGCCGAGCCCGGCGCGGTCGCCGGGCCCTGGCGGGCCGCCCCGGGCGGGGGCGTTTGCTCGCCACCCGCCAGCCGGCTGCGGCGCCGGCTGTATGCGAAGTAGAGGACGAGTCCCGCGGCCATCCAGATGCCGAAGCGGGCCCAGGTCTGGCCCGGCAGGTTGAGCATCAGCCAGAACGACGCCAGCACCGACAGGATCGGCACGAGCGGCACCAGGGGCGTGCGGAACGCGCGCCGCAGGTCCGGCCGGGTGCGGCGCAGCACCACGACCCCGATCGACACGAGCACGAACGCGAACAGCGTGCCGATGTTGACCAGCTGGGCGAGCGTGGTCAGCGACACGAAGAAGGTGAGCAGCGCCACGCCGATGCCCGTGGCGATCGTGGTCCGGTAGGGGACGCGCCAGCGCTCGGACACGCGGGCGAAGACGGGCGGCAGCAGCCGGTCGCGGCTCATCGCGAAGAAGACGCGGCTCTGGCCCAGCATCAGGATGAGCATCACCGTTGTCAGGCCGGCCAGCGCGCCGAAGGAGACGATCTGGGCGATGGTGGACTGGCCCACGCTGCGGAAAGCCTCGGCCAGCGGCGCCTCAACCGAGATCTGGTTGTACTTGACCATCCCCGTGACGACGATCGAGACGGCCACGTAGAGAATGGTGCAGATCGCCAGCGACGTGAAGATCCCGATCGGCAGGTCGCGCTGGGGCTTCTTCGTCTCCTCCGCGGCGGTGGCGACGATGTCGAAGCCGATGAAGGCGAAGAACACGAGGGCGGCTCCGGTGAAGATCCCGCCCACGCCGAAGGTGCCGGTGTTGATCCCGATGTCCTGCAACAGGGACGTCGAGGAGGCGCCGCCGGGCGCGGGCTTCGAGCCCGACGCCGGGACGAACGGGTCCAGGTTGCCGCTCTTGATGTAGGTGATTCCGGCGAAGATCACCAGCAGGACCACCGCGAGCTTCACCGCCACGATCGCGGCGTTCACCCGGTTGGAGATCCTGATTCCCAGGCACAGCAGCGCGGTCAGGGCCAGCACGATGAGCGCGGCCACGAGGTTGTGGTGGTCTCCGTCGATCCAGGTCGGCAGGTTGACGCCGAAGGTCTCGTCCATGACCACCCGGAGGTACTGGGACCAGCCGGAGGCGACGGTGGCCGAGCCCAGCGCCAGCTCGAGGATCAGGTCCCAGCCGATGATCCAGGCGATCAGCTCCCCGAGGCTTGCGTACGAGAACGTGTAGGCCGAGCCCGCCACCGGCACGGTGGAGGCGAACTCGGCGTAGCAGAGGGCGGCCAGCCCGCAGGCCACTGCCGACGCCACGAACGAGAGGGCGATCGCGGGACCGGCGAGGGTGCCGGCGGCTTCGCCCGTCAGCACGAAGATGCCGGTGCCGATGATCACGCCGACGCCGAACACGGTCAGGTCGAGCGGGCCGAGCTCGCGCTTGAGCTTGTGCGCCGGCTCTTCCGTATCGGCGATGGACTGCTCGACGCTCTTCGTCCGCAGCAGGCTCATCTTGGGGGCGGATTACCCCGCGCAGCCGACGGCTACACGCGTCAGCGATGCAGAATGGCGCGACGGAACAACCGCGAGCTGGCCGCGAGCTTTGGACGCTTCCTGCCGAGGAGCTTGGCGTCGTAGGCCACGAGTCCGCGGATAGCCCTCGCGTCGAGGGGCTCGAGCCGGATGCGGCGCGCCTCGCGCGCCTCGGTGCGCGCCTCGCCCTCATCGCTGCGGACGAACGACGTGAGCGAGAGGTTCAGGAGCGCGTAGTAGCGCTTCTGCGAGAAGTCGTTCAGGAAGATCGCGTCCGCCACGTTGGAGCCGACGTTCGGGGACGTCTTGGGTTGGCCACCGCCTCCAGCCAGTCGGCTGGGCTTGACGGACGCCGTGTGGAGGAACCACTGCCCGCCATTGCGCTTCAGACGCCGGACGGCGCGGTCGCCCATGAGTGTCAGGAGTCGCCTGCCGGCCTGGTGCGCTTGGTCCAGCTGGCCCCGAAGCCGGAAGACGCTTGACACCTCGTTGTAGAGGATCAGCGCCCTCGGATCTGTCCCCAGCGCCTGCTGGTACAGCTTCACCGAATCCTTGTATCTGCCCAGGCGGTAGTACTGGTAGGCGAGGTTGCTCCGGTAGCGGGGGTTGAAGCGCGACTCCTTGAGGGCGGCCTCGAACATGCGCGCGGCATCCTGGGGCTTTCCCTGCAGGTCAAGCACGATCCCCTTGCCCGAATACGCGTGGGCGAGGTGGTGGTCTTCGTGAAGTGCCTGGTCGTACCAAGCCAGCGCGTTCGTGTAGTCGTTGCGGCCGAACGCGGTGTCTCCCAGGAAGGCGAGCGCGTCGGCGTCCCCGGGGTCCCGATCGAGCAGGTGCTGAAGCCTCATCTCAACCACCTCTGGGTCGAACTGCTCGTGCCGGGAGATCGGCTCGAAGACGGTGGCCTTGAACAGCCCCCGCCGCGCTGCCGGGTCCGTCGAGTCCAGCTCGATCGCACGCCGGTACTCGGCGCGCGCCGCGTCGATCTGCTCGACGGACAGGAACTGGTCTCCGAGCTCCACGTGCTGCTCGACCAGGTCGTCCCGCTCCTGGGCCGCCTTGTACTTGTCAACGGCGGACTCGACGAGCGTCACGGGGCTGATCGCGAAGATGATCAGGCCGAGGATGACCAGGAGCAGCGAGAAGACGCCCGCGAAGGTCCTGAACGGGTTCGCCGCAAGACTCGCCCCGACGGCCCGGTACGCCCGCTTGAAGGCGTTCTCTTCGTCGCCCGGCTGGCGCAAGCGTGCCTCGAGCACGTCGAGCACTTCACGAACGATCGCCTCGACATGCTCACGCTGAGCGCGCTCGTGCGGAGCGCCTGATTGAGGTTCGGACGGAGCCACAACGCGAAGGACGGCCAGCGCCAGCGTAACCCCGGCCCAGGTCGGCGCCCGTGTTTGCACGCGGACGACCTGGGGGTAGGGTCGAACCAGTGTGGACGCCTCCCGCCTGAAGAAGATCGACGTCTTCAGCTCGCTGTCGGACGAGGAGCTCCAGCAGCTGGCCGGGATCGCCGAGGAGTCGAGGATCGAGGAGGGCGAAACGATCGTCCGCGCGGGCACCTGGCCGTACCAGCTGTTCGCGATCGAGGAGGGCAGCGCGGAGGTGCGCCGCGACGGCGAGTCCGTGGCGGAGCTCGGAGCGGGCGACGTCGTCGGGGAGACGGGCGTCGTGAATCGCGGGCTGCGCAACGCGGACGTCGTGGCCACCGGCCCTGTGCAGGTCGTCTACTTCACCCACAGCCAGGTCAAGCAGATGCGTCGGGAGATGCCGGAGCTCGGCGAGCGGCTCGAGTCGATCGCCGCAGAGCGCGGCGGCTGACCCGCGCGACCCGGCTCGCCGCCTAACCTCCGGACGTGTCGTACTTCCAGGCGGTCCGGCTCTACTCGTTCGCCGAGGCGTGCGTGCTGACGGCGCTGATCGTGGTGTGGGTCGGCGGCCTGGGCGACGGCGCGGAGCGGGTGCTCGGCTGGACGCACGGGTTCGGCTGGATCCTGCTGTGCCTGGCGGTCGCGCGCGGCTGCCGCAGGGGCATCTTCCCCTGGGCCCTGCTGGCGGCCACCGTGTCGCCGCTCGGCCCGCTCGGGAGCACAGTAGGCATCGAGTACCTCGCACGCTCGCGGCGCGCGCGGGTAGCTTGAGGGGCTGAGGCGAGATGTTCCCGCTCAACCTGCCGAACGCGCTGACGCTGGCCCGCATCCTGCTCGTCCCCGTGCTGGTGGTGGCGCTGACGGTCGAGACGCCAGGCGGATCGACGATAGCGGCGGTCGTGTTCGCGGTGGCCGCCCTCACGGACGGGCTCGACGGCTACATCGCCCGCCAGCGCCACTCCGTCACCACCTTCGGCAAGGTCATGGACCCGGTCGCCGACAAGCTGATGATCGCGGCGGCGCTGATCGCGCTCGTGAGCCTGGACCGGCTGCAGCCCTGGGTGGCGATGGTGATCATCGCGCGCGAGTTCGCAGTCAGCGGGCTGCGGATCGCCGCCGGCCAGCAAGGCGTGGTGATCCCCGCCAGCCAGCTCGGCAAGGCGAAGACGATCGTGCAGGTGGCCGCGGTGCTGGCGCTGATCGCGGCTGCGGACGACGAGGTCTGGGTTATGGCGCTCGTCTACGTGATGGTGGCCATCACCGTGGCTTCGGGCGCCGACTACTTCCTGAACTTCCGGCGCAGGCTCGAGGAGGTCGCGCGCTCGCGCGAGCGCGTCTCGGGCAGTGTGCCCGGGCCGCCCTAGCTGGCGGAGCGCTCGACCACCACGAGGCGCTCGAACAGCTCGTCGCGGCTCGTCCCGCGCGCGTAGAGAGCGCGGTCGAAGAGGCGGTCGTAGACCTGGAGGATCGCGAACAGCACGTCCACGGTGCCGAGCGTGTCGGCGCGGCGCGCTATGGCGAAGCGCCCGGCGTGCCGCGTGATCTCGTCGACGACCTTGGCGCCGAAGCCGCGCGTGTGGCCGTCCTCACGAGGGTCGGACCCTGTCACGAGCGAGCCCTCGCCCACGCCCAGCGCCTGCAGCGCAGTCCCGACCTGGCCGTGCATGCGGAGCGCGCGCAGCCAGCGCTCGGCCTCGTCCTCCGCCGAGTGCGCGAAGGGGACGGCCGTGCCGGCCAGCGCGAGCACGAGCGCGGCGTCCTGGGAAAGCGGGGGGGTCCGGCGGGGCAGGGTCACGAAGCACCTCTCGAGTTGAGTGCTCGTGTTGTCGGTCCCGCCGCCCCCGGACGGGCGTGGGCGCGGAGAAACCTGGACGAAGCTTCTAGAGGGGGCTGCCCTCGAGCCAGTCGCGCATCGTCACGTGACGGGTCATGTGCTCGCCGTCCTTAAGCTCGCGCTTCAGCCGGCCCATCAGCCCGTAGCGCTCGGCCACCACGTTGTGCTTGTGGATCGTCTCCAGGTTCTCCTGGCGCGCGAGCAGGAAGGCGTCGCCGGCGAAGCCGCCGAAGCGCTCGACGGCCATCCGCACCATCTCGCGCACGCAGTCCTCGACGAAGCGCGGTCGGCGGTGCGCCTTCTCCACGACCTCGACCTCGTCAGGCCGCTTCATCAGCTCGTAGACCTCTGAGCTCATGGAGGCCTCAACGATGGACAGCAGAGTCTCCGCCTCGACGGCCTCTACGCAGGTCTCGAGGCAGCCGACGTAGAGCGTTCCCAGACCGCGCTGCTTGTGGGTCGCCACCGGCACGGCCTCGAACACTCGCTCGACCTCCTCGTCGGTGAAGCCCTCGGCACGCAGACGC
>JBHELQ010000004.1:0-4766 GCA_046262995.1 Thermoleophilaceae bacterium | reverse complement strand
CATGCCAAGTCGAGCTCGGCGGTGATCGAGCGGGGCCCGATGACGAACGCAGCATTGCCGGCGAGCCCCCACTCGGGACGAACCTGCGCCCAGTCGTACCCACGGACCCGGACCCTCCCCGGATCTCCCGGGAGGCGACCGGCGCGCTCGCGTGCGAGTCGTTCACCGGCCCGCGCGACGTCCCGCTCGAAGGTGGCGACCAGCCGTTCGTGACTGTCCGGCACCGTCTCGCGGTCGAGAAGGGTCACTTGGTCGGAGACGGTGTCGTGCTGGGCGGCAACGAAGCGGGCATCGTCGGGTACCGTGATGCCTCGTTCCTTCAGGCCGGAACGGACCTCAGGGTCGTTGAGGATGGCCACTACCACTCGGGCGCTTGGACCACCGGGGGCACCGCCGCACGCGCCGCAGTCATAGGAGGACGCGTGCGGGTTGTTGACGTTGTAGCTGCCGTGCCCGCAGAGCACGATGAGCCTGGCGAAGCGGGTCAAGCCCATGGTCCGGAGGACGCTCTCGGCGAACGAGGTCCGCTCCTCGATCGTCAAGCCGGAGCTGTCGTCGTGTTCCGCCTCGACCGCCGGTCGTGTCTGCGGGGAGGCGACTAGGCGCGTCGTCAGTCCCGTCAGGCGGCGCACCAAGCCTGGTGCCAGCGTCCTGACCGCGGCCACGGGGCCCAAGATGTACCCCGCCGCCTCGGCCAGCGCGAACGGACCGTGGAGGCTCGCCTTGGGGGCGTGGAAGGCCTCGAGTCCGGCGTCGGTGGCTCGCTGGGCGGTGAGGTAGCCCAGGGCGGTGTCAGCGACGAGCGGCTGCTCGGCGACCTCGTGCTCAGGCGTCAGCAGCGGCGGGCAGCGCGGTTGGGTCTCCGTCGACCCCAGCGGCCGCCAGCGCACGGGAACGCCGAAGAACCCGGCAACTCCGAGGGTGTCGTACGGGCCGCATGCCTCCAAGTGCCGTCGCAGGCCCTCGGAGCGGACGTCGATGCAGAAGGCCGCTTGCACGCCCGGCCGCTCGGCCACCGGGCCCGGGACCGGGCGGCTCAACAGTCCCAGCAGACGATCGCGGAAGTTACCCTCCTGCGCCTCGAGCCACATCGACTTCCGCACCCGCGGCGGCACCTGCTGCAGGACGTCACGCACGGCGGAGGTGACGAAGGGATCGCCGGAGGTACTGCCGAGAGCGGCGAGCACCGCCGCCACCCGCTGCTCGAGGAGCGTCTCGTCCACCTCATCCTGGTACTGCGGGGGCTGCTGGGCAGCTGCGCCATGGGCCGCCGCTGCCGTTGCTGCCACCTGCGCGGCGAGCAGGTCCATGAGGCGAAACGGGGGACGATGCTGGCCGGGCGGAGCCCACTCGTCGTTCCAACGCGCGTACCCGGCCCAGCCGGGAAGCCGGCCGAGGTGCTCGCGAAGGGCGTCGACGCGATCGCCGCCGACACCCAGCGCATCGAGGGAAGCGGCAAGTGCCTCGACCGGATCATCAGGTAGTTGCGCCAGCCACTGCATGCCGGTCGGTCCAGTCACGCGCCGGAGGCGCCGGTCGTGTTGCCCGAGCTCTCGCCAGGCGAGGAAGAACCCGTCCTCGCGGCGGGGCATGGGCCACGGAACGCCGGCCTCGTCGACAAAGACGGCACACCACGCAGCCACGAGCTGGCTGACCGCCCGGACGGTCGCCACATCCGTACGGCCGACCCGATCGCGGGCGGTGTCCCGGGGCTCGTCGTCCGGTCCCACGAGGAGGTCCAATAGAACGATCTCCACGGCATCGACCGTTCGGTCCCCGATCTCGACGCTGGGCTGCGACGCCAGCTTCGAGTCGACTTCGATGATGGCCCGCCGGAGATCAGCATCGGTGGTGGCCCCGCGCCCGTGGGCCTCGCGGAACGCGGCGAGCGTCAGGTGGGTGCGCGCCCGCAACCACCGTCGGGCGACGGCGGTGGCGTCGTCGAAGGGCAAGTGCTGCAGGTTGAGGAGGGGATTGACCGCCACGAAGCTGGTCAGCGGCCAGAGTGGAGCGATGATCTCCGCCGCTTTGGAGACGTCGGCGAGGAGTTCGGTGTGGCGGGCGGATGGTGCGCGGTGGTCGTGGTTTCCGTTGCTCATGTCGCTCGTGTGGCCGGCTCCACGGCCGGTTCCACGCCCGGTCGAAGGCGGCGGGATTCTGGCACGGGCGCTACCCCCGTCGAACTGCCTCGGGTCGTCAACCGGGAGGCGACGGGCGCCGACGTGAGCACGAGGGCGTACACCCGGCTGCGCAACCTGTCCATCCGCTCTCCTGGAGCGAGCCAGACGACGGCGACCACAAGCGCGATCGCCGCGAGCGTCGCAACGAGGACAGCGGTGCTGACCGGCTCGGCGACCTGGGCGGGAAGCGCGGGAGCGGCGAAGGTCTCCACGGCGGTTAGCCCACCGACGTAGGCGAACACTCCGATGGCGGCACCGAATGCCGCCGCTGCGACCGCCGGGACGGGGCGGAACGGCGCCGAGCGCAGCCACCCCTCGACGGCCCGGGCTGCCGTTCCCCAGGCGAACACCGTCACGAGCACGTACGCCGCCGTCGACAGGTGCGGGTCAAAGACCAGGTATGCGGCCCAAATCGCCGCAGTCGGCACGACCAGCGCGACGCCCAGGCGAACACTCCGGGCGACGACACGTGGGGCAGGGCGTTGCTCGTGGTGGAGATGGCCTGTTACCGCGCTGCCGGCCCCGAGGAACAGCGCGGCCTTGTACATCCCGTGCCCGACGATGTGCAGCAACGCCGCGGCGAACGCTCCTATAGCCGCCTGGACCGTCATGAACCCCATCTGCCCTGCCGTGGACCACGCCAGGTTCCCCTTCACGTCACTGCGCACGAGCATCACGGTCGTGGCGTAGCAGACGGTGACGGCACCCGCGGCGAAGGCCAGGTACGTCGCCGCGGCCGACGACCCGAACACCGGAGCGAGTCGCACCAAGAGCATGCCGGCGCCGTTGACCACGCCTGCGTGGAGCAGCGCCGACACCGGCGTGGGCGCGGCGATCGTGGACGGCAGCCACTGGTGCACGGGTACGAGCGCGGACCGGGAGATGCCGGCAACGGTCAGGAGCACGGCGACCACCGCCAACACGTGCCCACCAAGCACCGGGATGGACGCGTTGGCGAGTTCCTTGGCGGCCTCGGCCGGCGAGCGGAGGTCGATGGTGCCGACGGAGACGACGGCGAGCAGTGTGGCCACCAGTAGCGCGCCGTCTCCCACCCAGAGGCTGCGCAGGGTCCGCCGGGAAGCGCGCCGCGCCGGTCCCCAGGTGGCCCGGTGCGTCACCAGCCCAGCCAACGCGAGGCCGGCCACGATCCAGGCGGCGCACAGCAGGCCGAGGGTGGCGGCGAAGGCCACCGACGTCGTCGCTGCTGTCAGGAGCGAGGCCAGTACGAAGAAGCGGCGCTCCCGAAGATCCCGCTGCAGGTTGCGGCCGGCGAAGGACTGCACGACCAAGCCGACGCCGGTGGTGAGCAAGCCCAACAGAACGGTGACGGGAGTGGCATCCAGGCCAACGAGCGCACGGCCATCGCCGCTCTCGACCACGGCTGCGAACCGTCCGCGCACAACCACGACGACGGCCACGACGATCGCCGCCGCGAACGCGACAAACGCCGCTCGTACCGCCCACCAGGAGGACCGCTCTCCGTCGGGGCGCGCCACGGCAATCGCCCCGGCGGCGATCACGGGCAGCGCGGGGGCAACGATCAGGAGCGCCTCAGGGAGCGTCATCTCGACCGAGGCACACTACGCAGCAAGACGCCCGGACTGCCATTCGACGTCAGCGGCATCCTCATCCTCGCCGGGATTGGTCGCACCGTCGGCGTTTACGACTCGATTCACAGTTAGTCCGTTCCGTCAACCAAGAGATCCCTTGTGATGGCCGCCCGAGAGGGCGTGGTCCCGTGGCCGCCCTACCCCGAGAGACGGGAGATGTCGACCGCCACACCCAGCGCCCCTGCGGCCCGAGCCCGGCCGATGTCACCGGGGCCCAACCCGCCTTGCGCGTAGACGGGCAACGGGGTGGCTGCGACAAGCGCCTGCAGGCCGTCCCAACCCAGCGCCTGCTCTCCCGGGTGCGCAGGCGTCGGGAGGACCGGCGACACGATGGCGAAGTCGGCGCCCAGTGCGCTGGCGCGCTCGAGGTCACGTGCGCTGTGCGCTGACACCGCCCACAGCCGCGTCGGCGGCCGCTCGATGAGGCCGGCCAGCGCGGCGGCGCTGCTGTGCAGGCCGCAGGCACCGGCCTGGCGTGCCTCGAGCGCCGTCCCCGACAGCACGAGACGGAGACCCGTCCCCCGCCTGAGCTGGTGCAGCCGGCGGGTGAGCTGGACGCGCTGGCCAGGCGCGAGGTCCAGCGCTCGGACGATCAGGAGCCGCACGCCGTCGGCCGCCAGCGACGGGATCCTCGCCAGCAGTTCTTCAGGAGCCCCCGGGCGCCGGCCAACCCGGGCAACTGCTACGAGGTCGGGGAGCGCCAGGGTTGCGAACACGAGCTCGTTGCTCGGCATCAGCGGCCCCACCGTCGGATTGGCGGGATCCACCCATGCCAGGCGCTGGCCTTCCTTTCCCTTCGGCTCGCCCGACCAGCGGGGCACGTGGAACCAGTGCATCCGGATCCGCTTGGCCGGAAAGTCGTGCTCGTAGACCCGCCACGGCGCGAGTTCGTGGGCGTCGACGCCGACTTCCTCGCGCAGCTCGCGCGCCGCGGCCTCTGCGGGGCTCTCACCCGGTTCGACCTGGCCCCCCGGCA
>JBHELQ010000003.1:0-18774 GCA_046262995.1 Thermoleophilaceae bacterium | reverse complement strand
CGCTGGTACGAGCTGTTGCCCTCCTCCAGAACCCGTCGCCAGCAGGGCAGGATCTCGACGTCGGGGGGCGACACCTACAACGCGGCCATCTCGCCGGCGGCGACGGGAGACGTGGCAATGGTCCACTACAACGTCTCCGATCCCACCCTTGCCCCGGAGATCAGGGCTCGTGTGCGAACGCCCGCGAACGGCCTCGGGTCGCTCGGCCCTGAGACCACGCTCGGCACGAGCGACGCATCCGATGCCGAAGCAAGTTGCACGGACCCGCCATTCTTCACCTGCCGTTGGGGCGACTACGCCGGCGCCAGCCCGGATCACTCGCGAGCGGGGCTCGTGTGGGGCTCGAACCAGGCCGTGGGTCCCACGCGCACCGGCATCGACACGGGCCAACCCGCCTGGAAGACGCGCAACTTCGCCCTGGGCGAGCTCGCTCCCCAGGCCGGCTTCGCCTACAGGCCGAGCAGCCCGCGCGTCGGCCAGCGGGTCCACTTCTTCTCCCGAGCGAGCGACCCGGACGGTTTCGTCGTCAGCCAGTCGTGGGACCTGAACGGCAACGGACTCTTCGGCGAGGCCACCGGCCCGACCGCGTCCCGCGTCTATCGGAGGCCGGGCCCGCACACGGTGAGCCTGCTGGTGACGGACAACCAGGGCGTCAGGAACGTCCGCACCCGGATCGTGGCGCGCGACCGGACCCGGCCCAGGCTGCGTGTCCGCGTCAAGCGCCGGCAGCGCATCCGGCGAGTGCGCAGGCGGCGCCTGGGCTTCTTCGCCCGCTCGAACGAGAGCGGGCGGGTGTTCGCGCGGCTCGTGATCAGCCGGCGCACAGCGCGCAGGCTGCATCTGGTGTCGCGGCGCTACCGCAAGCGCACGTACACGATCGGCCGCAGGAGCGTGCGCGTGCGCGCGCACCACAGGGCGCGGGTCCGGGTGAAGCTCAAGCGCCGCGTGCGCCGCGCGATCCGCCACCGGCGGCGGGTCAGGGTGCTGCTGCGCGTTCGAGCGCGGGACCAGTCCGGGAACTACTCCCGGCTCGTCCGGCGCCGCGTTCGCCTGGTGCGCTAGCCCGGCCGCTCGCCGACCTGCGAGCATGCCCGCCCGGTGAGAGCGCTCATCCTCTCCTGGGAGTACCCGCCGCTGATCGAGGGCGGGCTCGCCCGCCACGTGCGCAAGCTGGCGGTCAACCTGGCACACCAGGACGTGGAGGTGCACGTGCTGGCGCGCGGGTTGGAGGAGTCGCCCCCCGAGGAGGAGGTCGAGGGCGTGGTGGTCCACCGCGTGCGCGAGCCCAAGCGGCCGCGCGAGCTGAGCGAGTTCGTGGCCTGGATCGAGCACATGAACGCGGACATGCTGGCCGCCGGGGTGGAGGTGGGCGACCGCCACTCGTTCGACGTCGTGCACGGGCACGACTGGCTCGTGGCCTCGGCGGGCGACCACCTGGCCAAGCGCTTCCGCTGCCCGCTGGTCGTCACGATCCACGCCACCGAGTACGGCCGCCACCAGGGCTGGGTCGAGAAGCACCCGCAGTCCTACATCCACGGTGTCGAGCGCTGGATGGCGAACCGGGCGGAGCGGGTTGTCACCTGCTCGGCCTATATGCGCGAGCACGTCTCCGACGTGTTCGGGCTCGACGAGGACAGGATCACCGTGATCCCGAACGGAATCGATCCTTCGGAGCTCGTGCCGGTGGACGATCTGGAGGCGCTGCGCGCGCGCTTCGCCCAGCCGAGCGAGCGGCTCGTTCTGCTGGTCGGCCGGCTGGTATACGAGAAGGGCTTCCAGCTCGCGCTCGAGGCGCTCCCGGGCCTGATCGAGCGGCTCGGCGACGTCCGCTTCATCGTCGCGGGCTCCGGTACGGCGGAGCAGGAGCTGATCGAGCAGGCGGGAGAGCTCGGCCTGCACGAGCACGGCACCTTCCTCGGCTGGATCGGCGACGACGTGCTGCACTCGCTGTACCGAATCGCCGACCTGACGGTGGTCCCCTCGATCTACGAGCCGTTCGGCCTCGTGGCGCTCGAGGCGATGGCCTCCGGCTGCCCCTGCCTGGTGGCCGACACGGGAGGCCTGCGCGAGGTGGTGCCGAACGGGGACGTGGGCCTCCGCTTTCGCTCCCGCGACCCGGAGTCCCTCGGGCAGATGGCCGAGCGCCTGCTGACCGACGCGGACCTGCGCGACCGGCTGGTGGCCGAGGCGTCCGAGCACGTGCTGAGCTTCGACTGGGCCGACGTGGGGCGCCAGGTGGCGCAGGTCTACGGGGAGCTCACACCTGCACGCCCAGGCGCCGCTGGCCCGGCCAGGTGAGGAGCATGAGCCCCCACATCGCCTCGGCGGCGTAGGGGCTGAGCAGCGCCACCGGGATCGACGCCAGGAGCACGCCTGGGGCGAGCAGCGCCTGGCGCGCCGCGAACGGCTCGGTGCCAGGCCGCGCCTCGGCGCGCACGTGGTCGCGGACCAGGGTGTGTCGGATCATCAGCCAGCTCACGAGCGCCGCGCCTCCCAGGACGGTCGCGTAGGCGATGGCGGCCACGGAATGGTCGCCATGATCGCCGAGCAGCTGGGTCGTGAAGGGCACCAGCGCGACCAGTGACAGGTAGACGAAGTTCAGGGTCAGCAGGCTGCGGTCGAAGCGGTGAAGCGTCCCGAAGAAGCGGTGATGCACGATCCAGAAGCGTCCGACCACGGCGAAGCTCAGGAGGTACGCCAGCAGGTCCGGCCACAGCTCGAGCACCCGGCGGGTGAGGTCGTGGTCGCTCCGCGGAATCTCGAACCCGAAGACCAGCAGCGTCAGGGCGATCGCGAAGACGCCGTCGGTCAGGTTGACGATGCGCCCGAAGTCGCTGCTCTCCTCGCTCCTCACAGCGGCGAGCATCACCGGGTAGGCGGATGGAAGCGGACCGGTAGGCTCGCCTCCATGGGCTGGGGGGCAGAGGGCCGGCCGAGCATCGACGTCGCCGCGATCCTGCGGGAGCGGGCCGGCGAGGCCGAGAGCCTGCACGCCCGGCACATGAACCCCCAGTTCGTGCGCGTGCTGCGTGCCATCGGCTTCGATCGCACCTGGACCGGCGGCGAGGGCGCGTACCTGATCGATTCGCTCGGCGACCGCTATCTCGACCTGCTGGCAGGGTTCGGCACCTTCGCGCTGGGGCGCAACCCGCCCGCCGTCCGCGAACAGCTCGAGCGGGTGCTCGCCGCGGGCACGGCCAACCTGCCCGAGCTGGGCGTCACCGTGCTGCCGGCCGTGCTCGCCGAGGAGCTGCTGAGCCGGGCGCCGGAGTCGCTCGGCGCCGTGCTCATGACGAACTCCGGGGCAGAGTCGGTCGAGGCCGCGATCAAGCTCGCCCGCGCGGCCACCGGCCGCCCGCGCATCCTCTACTGCGAGCACGGCTTCCACGGCCTGACCCTGGGCGCGCTGTCGGTGAACGGGAACGAGGAGTTCCGCGAGCGCTTCGGGCCGCTGCTCCCTGGCTGCGACGCCGTGCCGTTCGGGGACCTGGACGAACTGCGGCGGGAGCTGCGGAAGGGCGACGTCGCCGCCTTCCTGGTCGAGCCGGTGCAGGGCAAGGGCGTGGTCGTTCCGGAGCCGGCCTACCTCGCGGAGGCGCAGGAGCTCTGCCGCCGTCACGGCGCTTTGTTCGCGCTCGACGAGGTGCAGACCGGCCTGGGCCGCACCGGCTGCTTCCTGGCGCTCCAGCACTGGGATCTCGAGCCCGACATCGTCACGCTGTCGAAGGCACTGTCGGGCGGCTACGTCCCGGTCGGCGCGGTGCTCTCCTCGCGCGAGGTCTTCGATCGCGTCTTCGACGGCATGGAGCGCGCCGTCGTGCACGGCTCGACCTTCGCCCAGAACGACCTGGCCGCCGCGGCTGCGCTGGCGACCCTGGCAGAGCTCGACGATGCCGGCCTGGTGGACCGCGCCGCGGCCATGGGAGAGCGGCTGCTCGAGCTGACGCGACCGCTCATCGAGCGCCACGAGCTCGTCCACGAGGTGCGCGGGCTCGGGCTGATGTGGGCGCTCGAGCTGGGGCCCCCCGCAGGCGGCAGCGCCAGGCGAACCTGGGACTTCGTGGAGCGCCGCCAGCCGGGTCTCGTGGCGCAGCTGCTGGCGGTGCCCCTGTTCGCCGAGCACCGCATCCTGATCCAGGTGGCGGGCCACCGCACGAACGTGATCAAGGCGCTGCCGCCGCTCGTGACCGAGGAGGCCGAGCTCGAGCGCTTCGCGGCCGCGCTCGATGACGTGCTGACACGCGCCGAACCGCTGACGCGGGCGATGGCCCGGCTCGGCGTCGGGCTCGCCCGGCGCTCCATCGGGCGCTCGCGGCGCTTCAGTCCCAGCCCAGCCGCTTCGGCGGCTCCCGCATCCTGATCACCCGCGCGGGCACGCCGGCGACGATCGCGTTCTCCGGCACGTCCCTGGTGACGACCGCGCCGGTGCCGATCACGGCGTTGTTGCCGACCGTCACGCCGCGCAGGATCGACGCGCCGTAGCCGATCCACACGTTGTGCCCGACGCGGACGTCGCGCTTGTAGATTCCCTGCAGGCGTACCGGCCGCTCGACCTCGACCATGCCGTGGTCGAAGTCGATCATCATCACGCGGTCCGCGATCACGCACTCGCGTCCGATCGAGACCTTCTGGTAGGCCGAGATCGTGCACTCCTGACCGAGCACGGTCTTGGCTCCGATCGAGAGCAGGCCCTCGTGGCAGCGCAGCTTGCAGCCGTGCCCGACCCAGGACCAGCGGCCGAGCTCGATCCGGCCCCGCTTGCCGACCTGGAGCGTACAGCCCGGCCCGACGAACGCGATCCCGTCCAACCCAAGGCGGCGGCGCAGCACGAGCTTCTTGCGCGCCAGCCGCACCAGCAGGCGCGCGTACTTCGGCGTCAGCATGCCCTTCCCGCGCATGAAGCGGAGCAGGGTCAGGAGGCCGCCGTGGCGCGGCGCCGGCGCCCGCCGGATCTCCTCTGGCACGCCCTCGGGCGGCGCCGCTACGGGCTCAGAGACGGACAACCGCGAGCAGGTACTCCTGCTTGAAGGCCAGCTTGCCGTTCGAGGACTCGTTGGCCTGCTCGAACAGACGCACGAGCTCGGAGCGCAACTCGGGCCAGCGCTCGCCGAGCGTCGCCCTGGCGCTCACGAACGGCCCGAAGCTCTCCTCCATGAAGTCCACCCAGCTGTCCGCCGACTCCTCGCGGAACTCGACGAAGCGGCGCCCGAGCTCGACCTCGCTCGCCCGGCCGCCGAGCAGCTCCTGAAAGTGCTCCTCCGTGCCCCACTGCGCCGGCGGCTCAGGCGGGGCGCCCACGTAGGAGGCGACGGTCCGCAAGAGCTCGCCGCCCGTGCCGTCGGGAGTCCAGTTGCACATCCCGATGGCGCCGCCCGGCCGGCAGACCCGCAGCAGCTCGTCCGCGGTCCGGCGGTGGTCCGGGGCGAACATGGCCCCGAACACAGACAGCACGCGGTCGAAGCTGTCGTCCTCGAAGGGCAGCCGCTCGGCGTCGCCCACCACCCAGTCGAGCTCCAGGCCCAGGTCGGCGCCCCGCTCGCGGGCCACGTCCAGGAGCTCGGGTACGAGGTCGAGTCCGGTCACGCGCGCCCCCGCCTGCGCGGCGGGCAGGGCGACGTTCCCCGTCCCGGTGGCCACGTCGAGCAGCTCCATGCCGGGCTCCACGCCGGTGCGCTCCACGAGCGACTCGGCCACGTCCGTGATCGTCTCGGCCACCACTGCGTAGTTGCCTGAGGCCCAGGTCTCGCGCGCGTCCACCGGAGCCCATCCTGCCAGAGTGTGCGCGTGGAGCGGCTGCCTGTGACCGGCGTCTCGGAGCTGGTGCTGCAGGTGGCGGACCTGGAGGCCGGGGAGCGCTTCTACTCCGAGGTGCTGGGCCTGCCCGTCGTCGAACGCTGGCCGCAGCGCGACGCGATCTGGGTCATGGCCGGCGAGCGCACCCGTATCGGCCTCTGGAAGCCGCAGGTGGGGCTGTTCGGCAGCCGCGGCGGCGAGCACGTGCACTTCGCGATGCACATCGCCGAGGGCGACTACGACGCCGCGCGCGAGCGGCTCCGCTCGCTGGGTCAGGAGTTCGAGGAGATCGAGTTCGACGGCGCGGGCCGTTCCCTGTACGTGAGCGACCCCGACGACCACCTGGTCGAGCTGTGGACCTGGGACGTCGGCGAGCACCTGCGGCGCCCGTAGGATTCGGCGGCCATGGCAGCCCCGGGACGCACCGCAGCCGACCTGGCCGAGCGCCTGCTCCGGGGCGACAAGCGCGCGCTTGCCCGGGCGATCTCGCTCGTGGAGAACGACGATCCGGAGGGCTGGGCGCTCGTGCGCGAGGTCTACCCGAAGACGGGGCGAGCCGCGATCGCCGGCTTCACCGGGCCGCCCGGCGTCGGCAAGTCCACGCTGATCGGCCGCCTGGTCGAGAACGCCCGCGGCCGCGAGCGGCAGGTCGCCGTGCTGTCGATCGACCCGAGCTCGCCGTTCACGCAGGGCGCCCTGCTCGGCGACCGCATCCGGCTTGCCGACCACTTCCTGGACCCGGGCGTCTTCATCCGCTCGATGGCGAGCCGTGGCTCTCTCGGCGGGCTGTCCGAGGCCACGCTGCAGGCGGCGCTCCTGATGGACGCCTCGGGGAAGGACGACGTCTTCCTCGAGACAGTGGGGGTGGGCCAGGCCGACGTGGACATCATCGACCACGCCGACACGGTCGTGCTGGTGCTGATGCCCGGCTCGGGCGACTCGATCCAGGCGCTGAAGGCGGGGGTGATGGAGATCCCCGACGTGATCGTCATCAACAAGTGCGACCACCCGCTGACGGACACGATGGTGCGCGAGATCCGCGGCGTGCTCTCGCTGGGGCCGGAGGAGCGCTGGCAGGTCCCGATCGTGAAGACCGAGGCCTCACGCAACGAGGGCGTGGACGAGCTGGTCGAGAAGCTCGTGGAGCACCGGGCGTTCATCGAGCGGGAGGGGACGCTCGACGAGCGTCGGCGGCGCAACCTGATGAACGAGGTGCTGGCGCTGGCGGCGGTCCGCCTGCGCCGCCGTCTCGAGGACTCGGTCCGCGACGACGCCGAGGTCAAGCAGCTGCTCGACGCCGTCGTGGCGCGGCGCCTGGACCCCGCCAGCGCGGCCGCGAAGCTTCTCGAGCGCGAATCCGGGTAGGAGGAAGCCGTGATCGCGTATCTAATAGTCCTCGCCGTCACCGGGCTGATCGTCGGCGCGCTTGGGCGCCTCGCCCTTCCGGGACCGGACCCGATGGGGATCGGCGCGACAATCGGCATCGGCGTCGCCGGGTCGTTCCTGGCAGGGCTCCTGTCCTGGGCCCTGTGGGGCCGCGCCTACGGCAACATCGTGCTCTCGATCGCGTTCGCCACTGCGATCGTCTACCTGATCCGCCGCTCCCGAGGCGGCACGCTGACCAAGCCGGCCGGACCGCCCGACCGGCGGCGCTAGTAGCCGGGAAGAATCTCCGCCTCTTCGGCGTCGTCACAGATGTCAGCGACGTCAGGAGGTTCCTCCATGAAGCGCATCGCGGCCATCGCCGCCACGGCATTGGGTTTGACGGCGGCCCCCGCCTACGCGGTCAACGACGCGTTCGTCCCAGCCGAGAACTGCGCGCCCGACAACGCGCAGGCCGTCGGTCACCCCGCGGCTCAGAACGAGCAGTCGTCCACGGCCGGCCCGCCGTTCTCCGCGAACAACCCCGGTAACTCGACGGGCGCGAGGGGCCAGGCCAACTCGGAGGCCCCGAGCCACTGCGGCTAGAGGCAAGGTGATCGCCCGTCAGCAGCCGAGCTGGCGGGCGATCACCATCTGCTGCACCTCGTCGGTGCCCTCGCCGATGGTGAGGATCTTGGCGTCGCGATAGAAGCGGCAGACGGGATACTCCTCGATGTAGCCGTAGCCGCCGTGGATCTGCACGGCCTCCTCGGTGGCGCGCACGGCCAGGCGCCCGGTCTTCAGCTTCGCCTGCGCCGCGGTCAGGGAGAAGTCGCGGCCGGCGTCCTTCTCGAGCGCCGCCTTGTAGGTCAGGAGGCGGGCGGCCTCGATCTCGGACGAGAGGTCCGCGATCTTCGCCTGGATCGCCTGGTACTTCGAGATCGCCTGTCCGAAGGCGATCCGCTCCTTCGCGTAGGCGAGCGCCTCGTCGAGGGCGCCCTGGGCAAGGCCGACGCCCATGGCCGAGACCCCGATGCGCCCGCCGTCCAGGGCGCGCAGGAACTGCCGGAAGCCCGCGCCGCGCGGGCCGACCAGGTTCTCCTCGGGCACGCGGCAGTCCTCGAACGACAGCGGGCGGGTGTCCGAGGCGTTCCAGCCCATCTTGCGGTAGCCCTCGCCGACCTCGTAGCCGGGCGTCCCGTTCGGCACCAGGATGTTCGAGATCTCGGCTTCGCCGGTGCGGGCCGTGATGGTCACGAAGCCCGTGATCTCGGTCCCGGCGTTGGTGATGAACTGCTTGGCGCCGTCGATCACCCACTCGCCGTCCTCTAGCCGCGCGCGCGTTCGGGTGGCGCCGGCGTCGGAGCCGGCCTCCGGCTCGGTCAGGCCGAAGGCACCCAGCTTGCGGCCGGCGCACAGCTCCGGCATCCACTCCCCGCGCAGCTCCTCCGAGCCGAACGTGTGCAGCGGCCAGATGCCAAGGCTCGTGTGCGCCGCCACCGTGATCGCCACGCTCGAGTCGACTCGCGCCAGCTCCTCGATCGCGATCGCGTAGCTCAGGTTGTCGGCGCCTCCGCCTCCGTACTCCTCGGGATACGGCATGCCCATCAGGCCCAGCTCGCCGAGCTTCGCGACGATCTCGTAGGGAAAGCGCTTCTCGCGGTCGAGCTCCTCGGCGACCGGCCTGATCTCGTTCTGGGCGAAGTCGCGGACCAGCCGGCGGATGTCCTGCTGCTCTGGGCTCAGGTCGAGGTCCACGGGGCGACTCTAGTCGGCGCCGGACCGGGACTTCGGCCTCTGGCGCGGGTTCCAGGTGCGATGTCGGCTGTCACACTCCGCCGCGTGCGCCGCTGCCTCCTGGTCGCGATCGTGGTCGCCGTCGGCTGCGGGGGTGGGGGCGGTGATCGCGCCGCCTCGGCACTCGACGCGCGTACCGGAGCCGCGGCCGCGCGATCGGGCCTCGATTGGCCCCGCTACGGCTTCGACATCCAGCGCTCGAACGCCGGGCCGTCCCGCACGGGACTGGCCGCCGGGGACCTCGACGGGCTGAAGCGCCGCCGGGTGGCGCTTCCGGGCACCGTCGACTCGTCGCCGATCTACCTACATGGCGTTCGGGTTGGCGGCCGGCGGCGCGACGTCTTCTTCGTGACCACCACATACGGACGCACCCTCGCGATCGATGCGGGCAGTGGACGGCGCCTGTGGCAGTTCGTGCCGCGCGGAATCGGGCGCTGGGAGGGGAGCTACCAGATCACGAATGCCTCGCCTGTGGCGGACCCGAGGCGGCGAGCGATCTACGCCTACGCGCCGAACGGGCGGGTGCACAAGCTCTCGGTGGCGAGCGGCCACGAGGTCCGCCGCGGGCGCTGGCCGGTGCGGGTCACGTTCCGCCCGGACCGCGAGAAGGTGGCTCCCGCCCTGAACCTCGAGGGTCCGTACGTCCTGGTCGCGACCGGGGGCTACATCGGCGACGAGCCTCCCTACCAGGGCCACATCGTGGCCATCTCGCGCCGCAGCGGGCGCCGTCGGCACGTCTTCAACTCGCTGTGCAGCAATCGCCACCACCTGATCCACCCCACCGGGTGCTCGTCGCAGCTCTCGGCGATCTGGGCGCGCGCGGCGCCGGTCGTGGTCCCGGGCAGCCGCCGCCTGCTCGTGACCACCGGCAACGCGCCCTTCGACGGCCGCACCGACTGGGGCGACTCGGTGCTGCTGCTCTCGCGCGGAGCACGGCGGCTGCTGCGGAGCTACACGCCGAGAGACCACCGCAGCCTGGAGGCCACCGACTCCGACCTGGGCTCGACCGTCCCGGCGCTGCTGCCGCTGCCCGGCCGGCGCGGCCGCCCCGTCTACCGCCACGTGATGCAGGGCGGCAAGGACGGCAAGGTACGCCTGCTCAGCCTGCGCCGCCTGAACGGCCGCACGCGACGCGCCGGACCCCGCACGGGCGGCGAGCTGCAGGTCTTCCGCCCACCGCGCGGGCAGCTTGCCTTCACGACGCCGGCCGTCTGGCGAAGCGGGCGCCGGGTGTTCGTCTTCAGCGCCGACGCGGGTGGCACCGTGGCCTACGAGTTCCGCGGCCGCCGGCCGCGCCTGCGCGTGCTGTGGCAGAACGGCAGGTCCGGCTCGAGCCCGGTGCTCGCCGGCGGCCTGCTCTACGTCTACGACGTCCAGAACGGCGGCCTCAACGTCTACCGGCCGCGATCGGGGCGGAGGGTGGCGAAGCTCGACTCGGGCGACGGCCACTGGAACTCGCCGATCGTCAGCGACGGCCGCATCGCCCTGCCCGAGGGCGACGCCAACCACCACTCGAGGAGCGGCGTGTTCGACATCTGGTCGCGCTAGGGAGAACCTCGGTCCGCTCCGGGCATCCGGGCTAGTATCGAGCCCGTCCCACCCGAGGAGAGGAGAGCCCATGGCGGTGATGGCCAGCGTTCTGACGGACTCCCAGCGCGAGACGCTCACCGCGCTCTGCGACACCTTCGTCCCCACCGTGGACGCGGACACCCAGGATCCGGTCGAACGCGACTTCCTGGCCCGCTCCGCCAGTGACCTGGAGGTCCCGGCGCAGATCGAGGGCGCCTTCGCCGACACGCTCCTGCCCGAGGAGATCGCCCAGTTCGCGGGACTGCTCGATGCGCTCGCCGAGCAGGGGTTCCGCGACGCGCCGGTCGAGGGGCGCACCGAGATCGTCCACGCCTTCCGCGAGCAGGACCCCGAGGCGAAGCTCGGCCTCCAGTCCCTGAAGGCGCTCACGTTCCTCTTCTTCTACGCGCTTCCCGACGAGGAGGGCCGCAACCCGAACTGGGAGGCGATCGGGTACTCCGGCCCCGTCTCCCCGCCGCCCTCCGCCGATCAGGCGCCGAAGACGCTCAACGTGCTGCCGCCCCCGGCGGACGGCGAGACCCTGACCGCCGACGTGGTCGTGGTGGGCTCCGGCTCGGGCGGCGGCGTGATCGCCGCGCGCTGCGCCGAGGCCGGCAAGGACGTGCTGGTCCTCGAGATGGGCGGCTACCGCAACGAGCAGGACTTCAAGCAGCTCGAGATCCCGGGCTACCAGGAGCTCTACTACGGCGGCGGCCTGGCGGCGTCCGAGGACGGCTCGATCTCGATCCTGGCGGGCTCGACGCTCGGCGGGGGGACCGTCGTCAACTACATGAACTGCATTCCCACGCCGGAGCGGATCACGAGCGAGTGGGCCGAGCACGGCGTCGTCGGCCTGGACGACCACGAGGCGTACAAGCGGGATCACATCGACGTCGTGATGGAGCGCCTGAACGCCAACGCGGAGGCGACCCAGCAGAACGCGAGCCATCAGAAGCTGATGGCCGGGCTCGACGAGCTGGGCCACCCACACCGCCCGATCGTCCGCAACGTGAGCCTGGACGACGACCCCGAGGTGTGCGGCTTCTGCTTCGTGGGCTGCCAGCGCGGCTGCAAGCGCTCGGCGATGAAGACCTGGCTCCAGGACGCCTCGGACGCGGGTGCCCGCTGCGTGGTGGGCTGCCGCGCGGAGCGGATCCTGACGAGCGACGGCCGCGCCACGGGGGTCGAGGCCATCGTGACCCGCGAGGACGGCTCGACCACGAGCCTGACCGTGGAGGCGCCGGCCGTGGTCGTGGCGTGCGGCTCGGTCGAGTCGCCCGCGCTGCTTCTGCGCAGCGGCATCGGCGGGCCCGCCGCGGGCAAGAACCTCCGCGTGCACCCGGCCTACGTGGTGCTGGGCACCTACGACGAGCCGATCGAAGGCTGGCGGGGCCAGATCCAGAGCCTCGTCTGCGACGTCTACCAGGACGTCGAGGATGGCTGCGGCTTCCTGTTCGAGGGGACGAGCACGCACCCCGGCCTGTTCTCGCCGAGCATGCCCTGGGACTCGGGCGAGCGCCACAAGCAGGTGATGCAGGAGTTCCGCTGGATGGCACCCTTCATCACCGTCGCCCGCGACCATGGCTCGGGCGAGGTCGTGATCGACGAGCTCGGCCGGGCGGTCGTGCGCTGGGGCCTCGACGACGAGATCGACGCGCGGCTCGCGGTACGCGCCCACGTCGAGCTGGCGCGCCTGCACCACGCCGCTGGTGCGGAGTCGATCTTCACCACGCACACGCACGAGCTGCGCTGGCGCCAGGGAGAGGATTTCGACGATTACGTCGCGCGCGTCGAGTCGGCGAGCTACGAGCCGAACGACCTGACCTGCTTCACCGCCCACCAGATGGGCGCGTGCCGGATGGGCTCCGACCCGGAGACCTCGGTGGCCGACGGGCGCGGCGAGCTGCACGACACGAAGGGGGTCTGGGTCGGCGACGGCTCGGCGTTCCCGACCGCGCCCGGCGTGAACCCGATGATCTCGATCATGTCGCTGGCCCACCGCACGGCGGACCAGCTGCTGGGCGCGCCGGCCGCCTGAGCTACGCCGGCGTCGGGCCCGGCGGGACCGGCGCAGCCGGGGAGCGCGGGCCCGACGCCCGGAACACCAGGACGCCGGCCACCAGCAGCCAGATCGCGACCAGAGCCTGCGGGAAGAAGAAGATCGAGCCGAGCGCCAGGACTCCGGACAGCACTCCCAGGATGCAGGCCCAGTTCGGTATCCGGCCGGCGTTCGCAGCCGCCAGCGAGGCGGCGATCATGAGCGCCCCGACCCCGACGCCGCCGCCGGAGTGGATCACGTAGCCGGCGTCGTCGGCCGCGTGGATCAGCGACGGATAGACCTGGTGCCGGTACGTGTCGTCACTCATCGTCTTGACCGCCGTGTTCAGCGACATGCCCGTCAGCGTGCTCGTGGCGTAGACGACGCCGCCGAGTGTGGCGAGATTGGTCAGGAAGCCGCCTGGATCCAGCTCGCGCAGCAGCTGGCGCAGCGCGCTCAGGAACCAGAGGAAGAAGAAGATCCCGAGGATCACCAGGGCCCAGCCGATCCCGACCTTGTCGCGGTGCCCAGAGTCCTTGAAGTAGCTCGCTACCTTGGCCGGCGCGCTGTCGCTGTCCGGCTGGCCGCCGAAGGCGAGGATCGAGCCGCCGATGAAGAGGATCACGTAAAGCACGGCCCCCAGGCCGGCCCAGCGCTCAAGGAAGGGACGGCGTCCGGCGATCGGAGCGGTGTTCATCTGTTCTCGGCCTCCAGGGCTCGTGGACTCCCGGATGAATCTATGCCGCCCCCCGGACGTGCTCGGAAGGGCGTCTCAGCAGGGCGGTGCCAGCGCGGCGGACGAGCCGCCGGCGGGCGGGGGAAGCACGCTCGCGCCCTTCTTGCTCGTGCCCGCGCAGGCCGGGACCACGAGCGTCCTGGCAGTGCTCCCATTCGGCACGACGAGCTGCAACGGGGCGCCCGCTTTGCCGCCCTCCTTCTTGCCCTGGAGCACGAAGGCGGCCGCCGGGGGAGCGCCCGCGGTCGAGCCGCAGGGCGCGACCTGCACGGTGCGCACCGTGCGGCGCGGCGGCAGCTGGAAGACCGCGGCGCCCTGGGTGTGGAGCTGTCGTTGAGCGCCGGCGGGGGCGATCCTCCGGCCCGTGCCGCACGGCGGCACGACGAGCGTGAGCGGCCTGCTGCCCGCCGGGACTATCACGGCCCGGGTTCCCGGCGGCGCCCCCTTCGGCTTGCTGCTCTTCTTCTTGCCGCCGGCCAGGACCGCTCCGAGCCCGAGCACAAGGACCAGCGCGCCGGCGACGATCCATGGCACGCGCGAATCGGCCATGGTCAGCGCAGCACCAGGACGAGCACGGCGACGACGAGCGCCAGCAGCACTACTCCGGCGATGACCTCGGGCGCCCGCTGGAGCTTCCAGAAGTCGGGCCGCGCCCTGTCGGCGCTGTAGCGGCCCTCGGGCGGCTCGCCTACCCAGTCCTCATCGTCGTCCCACGGCACGGAACGAGCCCCGTTCGCGCTAGCCGCTGCTGCTGGACGCCTTGGGGACGGTGCAGGGCGGCGCCGTCACCGTCTTCTTGTTGCCGGGCGCCGCGAGGGCGCCTCCGGATTGCGTCGAGCCACCGGAGCCGCTGCTGCCCGAGCTCGAGCCGGAGGTGCAGGGCGGCACGATCACCGTCGTGACGCTGCTGTTGTTCGGCAGCACGAGCTGGCTCTGCTTCTGCTGGCTGGAGCTCTGCTGCCCCGGAGTCGCGCCGCCCGGCGCCACCAGCACGGTGTTGGCCGTCGGCGGCTTGCTGGCGGACTTGCACGGCGGCACGGCGACCATCTGGGTCAGCGCGCCCTTGGGGACGACGATGGTGTTGGAGCCCGGCGGAGCCTTCCCGGCACCGGGCTGGGTCACCGCCGCCTCGGAGCAGGGAGGCACGACGATCGTCAGCGAGTTGCGCTGCTTGGGGATCACCACGTTGCGAACCCCGGGCACCTTCAGCGCCGTCGCGACCGGATCAACCTGCGCCTTCTTCTTTTTCTTGCAGCCGGTCAGTCCGACGGCGGGGGAAGCCGCCAGGCACAGCACGAGCGCGCCGATCCCTGCCCTCCTCACGCTGCGAGCCCTACCCACCTGTATCGCGGCATAAACGGCGGGTGGCTCAGCCGCGGAAGCGCTTCCGCAGCCGCGTGCGCGCGTTGAAGGCGGCGAGCATCGCGCGGTCGCCGACCGAGCCTTCGGCCGGCAGCATGCCGAGCTGTCGCGCGAACGACGCGCCGTCCCAGATCACGTGGTTGTGCACGACCAGCCCGTCGCGGATCGTGAAGCAATCCATCCCGCGCAGCTCGATGGGCGTCCCCGTGGGCTCGATCCCCGCCCATTGACCGCCCGAGAAGGTGCCGGTCATGCGCCACTTGACGAACACGGTCTCGTCGTCACCCGCGATCCGCTCGGCCTCGATGTGAAAGTCGGGGATCGCCCGGAAGGTCTCCGCGAAGTAGTCCCGCACCTGCTGGCGGCCGCGCAGCGTTCCGGTTGGAAAGTCCTCGACGACGTCCTCGGCCCAATACGGCACGAGGGCATCGGCGTCGCGGCGGTTCAGCACGTTCTCGAACACCTCGTGCGCGAGCTCGACGGGTGAGCGGGTCTCGGTGACGGCATCCGGCATCGGAATCTCCTCCTGGCTGGTCGAGCCACCGTAGCCCCACCGGGGCGGCGCGGTCAACCGGAAAGGTGGATAGGACGCGCCCGACTGGGTAGGACGCTGCAGAGGGAAGGGAAGGATTCCGGAGGAGAGGAGGCCAGAAATGGCCCAGACCAAGTCTTCACGCGCGAGCTCGCAGCGTTCGGGCAACGCGCGCTCCCAGGGAAGCCGCCGCAGCAACGGCTCCCGCGCGAGCACGAAGAGCCGCGGACGCAGCGCCGGCCGCGCGTCAGCCAACGGCAGGGCTCCCGCCGCGCGCGCAAAGAAGGCCGCCGGCAAGGCCGGGACCACCGGCGCCGGCGCCCTTTCGACCGCCGCCGACAAGGCAAAGAGCCCGCTGGTCGCGGGCGGTGCGGCGCTCGCCGGCCTGGCGGGGGGCGCTGTCCTGATGAGCCGCAAGGGCTCTGGCGGCGCCCTGCCCGGCCTGGGCAGGAAGCCCTCGACGGTCAAGCTGCTCGGCAAGACGGCCCAGGCGATCGGCAAGACCGGCTACAAGGTCGGTGAGCTGACCGCCGAGGTGCGCAAGGTGCGAGAGGAGATCAAGGAATAGGCGCGCATCCCCGGCGCTGAGGGAGGTCAACATGCCCAAGCAAGGATCCGGCTCGAGCTCGAACGGCAAACGCTCGAAGGGCGGCTCGAACCGCTCTCGTGGCAAGTCGCGCTCGAGCAGCAGCAACGGACTCGGCTCGTCCGGCAAGTCCCGCTCCAAGCAGCCGGAGTTCGAGGACTACTCGATCGTCGACCCAAAGCAGATTCCCGAGGGCCCGGACGTGCTGGTGGACGTTCCGGTCGTCAAGGTCGACGAGATCGACATCGAGGTCGATGACCTGCGCGCGCAGGTGGCGGTCAGCGCCGAGGTGCGCCAGATGGTGCAGCTGAGCGTCGGCGCCGACGTGCATCTGGGCAAGGTCGAGCTGAAGATCGAGGGCGTGGAGGCGCAGGCGCTGCTGAAGGCCCGGCTCGACAATGTGACGGCGATCCTCGAGCGCGTGCTGACGACGCTCGACCGCAACCCGGAACTGCTCGAGAGCATCGGTCAGGCGGTGGAGAACGTCGGCGGGGGCACCGGCCAGCTGCTCTCCGAGAGCGGCGAGGCGGTGGAGGACGTCGGCCAGGGCGCACAGGGCGCCGTCCAGGACGTCGGTCAGGGCGCCGGGCAGGCGGTCGGCGAGGTCGGCCAGGGAGCGAGCCAGGGAGTCGGCCAGCTCGGACAGGGAGCCGGTCAGGCGGCTCAGGGCGTCGGACAGGGAGCCCAGCAGGCGACCGGCAAGCTCGCCGGCGGCGGGCAGTGAGGAGATACGCAAATGGCAACACGGCAACGCAACAAGTCCTCGTCGTCACGAAGCCGGTCGAAGAGCTCAGGCTCCGGCCGCTCCAACGGCCGCAGTGCGTCCCAGAAGGGCGACAAGTACCGCTTCGCCCAGAACGTGGGTGAGGAGCGGACGGTCGCCGAGCGGGAGTACCTGAGCTACGCGCTCTCGGATCCCCAGGAGACGGGCGACGACCCGGACGTCCTGCTCGACGTCCCGGTCGTCAAGGTCGACTCGATCCACCTCGAGCTGGACGACCTGCAGGCGCACATCGCGCTGAAGGCGCAGGTGCTCGACCTGGTGAAGCTGAACGTCGGCGTCGCGGTCCAGCTGGGGCGGGTCTGCGTGGACGTGAAGGGTGTCGAGGCACAGGCGCTGCTCAAGGTGCGCCTCGACCACGTGGCCGCGATCGTTGACCGCGTGCTCACCACCATCGACCGCAATCCCGACCTGGTCAAGAGCCTCGGCAAGGCCGTCGAGGACATCGGGTCCGGAGCCGGCCACACGCTGGGCGAAGCCGGCGAGGCCGTCGAAGACGTGGGCGAGGGGGCCCAGGGCGCCGTCAAGGACGTCGGCAAGGGTGCCGGCCAGGCGACCGGCGAGCTCGGCAAGGGCGCCGGCCAGGCGGTCGGCGAGGTCGGCGAAGGCGCGGGCCAGGCCGTTGGCGACGTCGGCCAGGGCGCCGGTCAGGCCGTGGGCAACCTCGATCAGACCGTTGGCGGTGTCGGCCAGGCCGCGGGCCAGGTCGGCGAGGCAGCCGGGCAGGCGGCCGGTGGCGTGGCCGGAGGCGGGCAAGGCGGCCAGGGCGGCCAGCAGCAGGGTGGAGGCGGCGGGCTGCCCGACGTGGGCGGCGGAGTGCTCGCGAAGGAGGCCGCGAAGACCGTGGCCAAGGAGATCGGCTCCGCCGCGACCGACGAGGCCAAGGACCTCGGCGTCGCCGCGACCCGCAAGGTCAAGGAGCTCGGCGAGCGCCGGCGGCAACGCCGCGCGGAGAAGCACCACGCCACGCCGGCCGCCCTGAAGGCGGCGGAGGAGCTCGACGTGGACCTCGACGAGGTCGAGGGGAGCGGCGCCGAGGGCCGGATCACGGTGCGCGACGTCCGCGGGGCGGGCTAGCCGGCGCACGCGGTGCCGGGCCAGCGCGACAGCGAGCGCGGCGCACGCCCGGACGTGGAGATCGGCGCCCGCGTGAAGGCGAAGCGGCTGCGCTTCAAGAGCAGGCCGCGGACCGACGTTCGAACGCAGGCGGAGCCGGACGGCCCGACCAGCTCTCAAAGCGAGCGGAAGAACCTGCCCGACGAGGTGGAGCCCGGCGTGACCTATCGTGACGTCGAGCTGCGCTGGCGCGCCGCCGCCCGGATCAGGCCGCGCGGCGAGCGCAAGACCTAGCCCGGGGCGCTACGCGGAGCCCGCCGCTCGCTCGAGCCGCTCGGCCAGGCGGTTCATGCCGCGCTCGCGAGCGGCCGCTGCGCCGCCCGCCCAGTCCGTCGGACGGTCCTTCGGGCGCTTCACCTTGGCGTCGCGCAAGGTGGCGATGTCCTTGAACGCCAGCAGCTGCTCGCGACCTTCGTGCAGGGAGCTGCGCAGGGCCGGCCGCGACTCCCGCAGCGCGCCTTCGAGCGTGGCTTCGAGCGACCCGTGGCGGCGGAGCAGCTCCGCGGCCGTCTTCTCGCCGACGCCCTTCGCGCCCGGGATCCCGTCCGAAGGGTCGCCGCGAAGCGCGATGAAGTCCGGCACCAGCGCCGGCGGGATCCCGTAGCGGCGCTCGACCTGGGCCGGCCCGATCTCCTCTGCGCCCTTCACCCCGGTGCGCACGTAGAGCACCGTGACCGCCTCGTCCGCGCACTGGAACATGTCGCGGTCGCCGGTCAAGAGCAGCGCGCGGCCGCCGGCCTCGACCTCGAGGCGCGCGTAGGTGCCGAGCACGTCGTCCGCCTCGAGCGAGTCGTGGGCGGCGACCGTCCAGCCGAAGGCCCCGAAGAAGCCGCCCGCGTCCTCGAACTGGGGGCCGAGCTCGTCGGGCATGTCGATGCGGTCGCCGTGATACGCGGGGAACAGCTCGACGCGGTAGTCGGCGGCGTCGGGACCGAAGCAGAGCACGACAGCCCGAGGGTCGTGCCGCTCAACCTCCTGCAGGATCAGGTTCGTGGCGCCCAGCAGCGCGTTGACCGGCGCTCCATCGGGCCCCTTGATCGAGCTCGGCAGCGCGTAGAAGGCGCGGAACAGCATCGAGGGGGTGTCGACGGCGAGCAGGGGC
>JBHELQ010000002.1:0-1203 GCA_046262995.1 Thermoleophilaceae bacterium | reverse complement strand
ATGACGCTCCGGGTGCGCGGGTTGAGCGAGGAGGAGGCGCACAGGCTGGCGCGGATGACGCGCTCACAGAAGCTGGGCGCGGGACTGGTTCGCCGGGCGCAGATCATCCAGCATGCGGTTGACGGGCTGAGTGCGCCGGGGATCGCGGCCAAGATGGGGCTATGCGGCGCCACGGTGCGCTTCTGGCTCAAGCGCTTCAACGAGCGCGGCCTTTCTGGGCTGGAGGAGGACATGCGCTCGGGGCGCCCGCCGACCTACACCGCCGAGGAGCGCAGCGCGGTCATCGCCGCGGCGCTGTCCCGGCCCGCCGAGTTGGGCCTGCCATTCGCGTCGTGGACCCTGGACCGCTTGGTGGCCTACTTGGGCGAGAAGGGCATCGGCATGAAGCGCAGCCGGGTGAGCGAGGTTCTGCTTGCCGAAGGGCTGAAGTGGCGCCAGGAGGAGACCTGGTTCGGGGCGCGGGTGGACCCGCAGTTCGCGCGTAAAAGGGGGTGCTCGAGCGCCTCTACACCGTCCCGCCCGAGGGCGGCCTAGTCGTCTGTCTCGACGAGATGGGGCCACAGTCTGCCAAGAGCTATCCCGGCCGGCGCGTGGTCAAGCCGGCCGGTCCCAAAGCGCAGCGGGCCAAGCAGGAGATCGACTACGGCCGCCGCGGCAAGGGCTATGTCTTCGGTGCCTTTCGACCGGCCACGGGGGAGGCCTTCACCGCCCCTTACACCGGCCGCACGACCGCAAACTGGGTCGATTTCCTCGGCCAGGTCGAGGGCTGGATCGATGCCGGGGTCGAGCGGGTCTACGCCGTGATGGACAACCTCAACGTCCACAGCGCGACCGATGTGCTGCTCTTTGCTCTGGCCCACCCGCGCTGGGAGTTCGTGTTCCAGCCCAAATACGCGGCCTACCTGAACCTGATCGAGCCGTGGTGGAAGGTCCTGCGCTCTTTGGCCCTCAAAGGGCGCCGCTTCGAAACCTGGTCCGAGATCGAAGAAGCCGTCCGGCGCGCTACCGCGTACTGGAACGCGCACAAGCATCCCTTCGTCTGGGGCCGCAGACGGCGGCACCGCACCGCGCGCCGCTCCGGGGTCGCCGTCGTGCCAAATGCCACAACAACTTAGCGGATGCACCACTTAGTCCCAAATTCCTGTGGATTGAAGGTCGGATCGATGCGTCGGATCACTGCCGCGACACGGGCAGCGTCCTCAC
>JBHELQ010000001.1:0-3502 GCA_046262995.1 Thermoleophilaceae bacterium | reverse complement strand
GACGTCGGCGGGGGCTCGACCGAGCTGGCGATCGGGGATCCGAACGGCCAGGTCCACAGCGCGCAGTCGCTCAGGATCGGGTCGGGTCTGCTGACCGATTCATGCGTGCTCAGCGATCCGCCCTCGACGGAGGAGCTCGAGACCATGCGTGTGCGGGTGGACGGCGAGATCGGGAAGCTCTCCCGAGCGCCCGTTCGGTCCGCCCTGGCCGTTGGGGGCACGGCCACGTCGATGGGCCGCCTCGTGGGCCCCGAGCTCTCGCGCGAGAACCTGCAGCGCGCCATCGAGCTCCTGGCGGGCATGCGGGTCGACGAGGTGGCGGATCGCTACCGGGTCGACCCGGTTCGGGTTCGCCTCCTGCCCGCGGGGATACTCGTGCTGCAGGCCGTGTCGGAGCGACTCGAGCGCACGCTGCGGATTGCCCCGGGTGGCCTGCGAGAGGGAGTCGTGCTCGAGCTAGCCGATCAGGCCGGCCCGGCGGGCGCCCCTTCAGTCGACTAGGCCGCGGCCAGCGACAGCAGCCGCTCGAGCTCCGCCTCGCTCGTCCAGCCCCCGACCGACGCCCGCACGTACTGCCTTCCGGGCAGCGCGCGGACGACCACCCCCTCGCCGAGCAGCCGCTCGACGGCTCCGGGCGGGTCTTCGACCTCCCACGAGACGAGCGTCGAGCGCCCGCGCCCGGCGACGGTGAGGCCGGCTTCCGCCAGAGCCCTGGCCAGGCCGTCCGCGAGGGCCGCGCCCCGCTCGTGGACCGCCTGCCAGCCCACGCCGGCGAACAGCTCGTGCGCGGCTTCGGCCCAGGCCAGGTCGTGTGGGGCGAGCAGGCCGGTCTCGAAGCGGCGCGCGTCGTCGTGCAGCGGGAGCTCGAGCGCGCGCGCCGGCTCCTCGAGGGCGCCGTAGCTCGACGAGCCCGGCACGAGCTCGCGCGCCCGCTCCGCGCGCACGTAGAGATAGCCGAGCCCGTTCGGTCCGCAGAGCCACTTCTGCCCGGAGGCGGCGTAGAAGTCGCACCCGAGCTTCCGGACGTCGACAGGCACGGCGCCCATGCCCTGTGCTCCGTCCAGCAGCACCGGCACGCCGGCCGCGGCAAGCCCCGACGCGTCCACCACCTGCCCCGTGACCCAGGAGACGTGCGAGCAGGCGACCAGCCGCGTGCGGGGACCTACGGCTGCGCCCAGCTCTCCGAAGGGCACCACGCGCAGCTCGACGCCCCGGCGCCGGCCCAGCGCCGCCAGCGGGGCCAGCAGTCCGGGGTGCTCCTCGTCGCTCGTCAACACCTCGTCGCCGGCCCCGAGCTCGAGCGCTCCCAGCACGGCGTTGACGCCGGCGGTCGTCGACTGGGTCAGTGCGACCTCGCCCACCTCGCAGCCGAGGAGGGCGGCGGCGTGCCCGCGCAGGCGGTCGTGCCCGGCGAGCAGCGAGTCGAAGAACTCGCCGCCGGCGCGACCGCTCGCCGCCTGCCGGGCGAGCGAGGCCTTCGCGGCCTCGACGGCGCAGGCTGGTACCGGTCCGTTCGTGCCGGCGTTCAGGTAGGCGACGCGCTCGAGGAGCGGGAACTCGGCGCGAAGCTCTTGCACGGCCAGCGCATACTAGGCTGCCCCGCGACCGTGATCCTCGAGCGCTCCATGCACCCGGAATGGCTCTCGAACGCCTACCTGGTCGCCGCCGGAGAGGGACAGAGCGCGATCGTGATCGACTCGGGCGGGCCCGCGGGCCCCCTGATCGAAGCGGCCGAGCGACACGACCTACGGCCGGAGAAGCTGCTCCTCACGCACCACCACCACGATCACGTGGCCGAGAACAACGTCTGGAAGGAGCGCTTCGACGTCGAGATCCTTGCCCACCCAGAGGAGGCCGAGCAGCTGCTCGACGTCGACCGCCCGATCGAGCCGGGCGAGCGGCTCGACGTGGGCGGTCTGGGGATCGAGCCGCTCCACACGCCCGGGCACACGGCCGGGATGCTCTCGTTCCGAGTGGCGGGCGAGCACGTCTTCACGGGCGACACGCTGTTCAAGCGCTCGGTGGGCGGCGTGAAGGCGCCGGGAGCGACGGGCTTCGCCGACCTGAAGCGCTCGATCATGGACGTGCTGATGAAGCTGCCGCCGGAGACCCGGCTGCACCCGGGCCACACGGATCCGACCACGGTGGGCGAGGAGTGGGAGCAGAACCCCTTCGTGCGGCTCTGGCGAGGCCTCGACGAGGAGTCGGGCGACCCCTGCACCGTCTGGGAGCGGGGCGCCTCGCTGATCCTCTGGGCGCCGGACTACGACGGCGGCCACAAGGCCTGGATCCGCTGGGACGACAGCGGCGAGGACGACATCGTCCCAGGGAGCCAGGTCGAGCGGCCAGGCTCAGAGGCCAAGGCCTAGCTGCCGCAGACGGGCCACTGGCCCGCGCCCGAGCGGGCGTAGAGCACCGCCGCCCGGCGGTCCTGCTCGGCTTCGGGGGCGGCGGCGGGGTCGCCGTGGCCGCCGACGCCGGCCCAGGTGCCGTACGTGAACTGGTACTTGCCGCGGAACTGGCCGCCCCCGCCGATCGCGCGGGGATCGCCGTGCGACTCGCACTGGGCGATCGCCTGCAGCTGAGGCGGAACGGCCGCGCGAGGCGCCGGCCGCTGGGCGCGCCGGCGGGCTTCCGTGAGCTTGCGACGGGCCTCGCGGCGCAGCTGCTTGCCTTCGAACGGACTGTCGATCAGCGCCGCCTGTGGCGCCACCGTGGTCGGGCCGGTGGCGGCCAGCGCCGCCGGCACGGCGACGAGGGCTGCCATGGCAGCGAGAGGCATGAACTTGCGCACTGTTCGAATCACCTCCGGGTGAGTCCGCGCGCGGTGGCGCGGGGTAGGCCGGCGGGGGCGCCCTACACGCCTCGTCGCGCCGGCTCGGCAGCCTTGGAGATACCCCGAACGCCTGTTCGATCTGTGATCTCGGTCACACAGCGAAGAAGCGCACAAGTACGCTCCCCCGAAGTGAGCCCCGACCTGCAGCCGATGGCGGTGGCGCGTGGCTCGCTTGCCGCCTACGCACCGGTTGCCGGCGCTGAAGCGGTCGAGCGGCTGCGAGCGGCCGCGCACCCGCTGAGGGGCGCGCGCGTGCTCCACGTGACCGCCGCGCGGGCTGGAGGCCGGGTTCCCGAGCTCCTGAGCGCGATGCTGCCACTGGCCAGGGACGCAGGCCTCGAGCCCGACTGGCGGGTGCTGTTCGGGCCGGAGCTGGAGCCCGTGGCGCGGGCGCTCCAGGAGGGCATGCAGGGCGCCGAGACCGCCGTGGGGGACTCCGACTGGGGGGCCTACCTGGAGGCTTGCGCCGAAGCGGGGAAGGCGCTGGCCGACGGTTTCGACCTCGTCGTCCTGCACGACCCCGGCGTGCTGGGCCTGGCGGCGGAGCTCGAGGGACCGGTCGCGTGGCACTGCCACGTGGACGCCGCGCACGCCGACCCGCCGCTGCTCGAGCGCGCCGGGCCGCTCCTCGACCGCTGCGCCGAGCTCGCCTTCCCCGACCTCTCG